>JBPCXI010000047.1:0-61410 GCA_051008895.1 Gammaproteobacteria bacterium
ATCGGGGCTGACACCATGCTGACGCCGCTCATGATCGCGAACATGATGCCGAAACGCGCCATCGAGTCGCCCGGATTCAGGCCCATGCCGCGACCGTCCTGAATGGCCCACAGCGAGAAAAACAGACCCTTGATGACGAGGTCGGCGCGCGCCGCGAACGAACCCGCGTACGCCAGCGCAATACGCGGGTTGCGTGCCGCAAGAAACCCTGCTTTGTACAAACGGGCGACCGGCGGGCGCTCGTGCTTCGCCACCGGCGTGCCGGGCGCGAGACCGAGCTGCGCGATGACGATCGTGACGAACGCCATCCCCGCCGCGAACAGGTACATCGCCGTGCCGCCCGCAATCGCATCCTGGCCCCGATCCATCAACAGCGATGGAATACGCGCGACCGCATTGGCGATGAAAATCGTCCCGAGCGTATTGAACACCGCGGTAATGCCGACCATCAGGCCGCGCGAGTCCTCGCGCGGATAGTCGCTCGTCAGTGTCGCCATCGTCCCGGCACTCGCCGCCATACCAACCGCGAAGATCAACCGGAAGGCCAGCAGTTCCTCGTAAGTCCGTGCGAACGGTGCCAGTCCGAAACCGAGTCCGATGAAAAACATCCCGATCAGGTAGACGGGGCGCCGGCCGATACGATCGGCCAGGATGCCGAACGGATTGAACAGCAGGATCGCAACGATCTCGACCCAGAAAGAGATCTCGCCTGACACCGTGCCCTGCTGGCCGCGCGGTATGCCGAGGTGCTCGGTGAGCAGATAGCCCTGCAACAGGCTCGAACCGCTGAGCAGCGCGATCGTGACGAACGCGGCCCACCACTTGGTCCATACGTTGACGCGGGTGACACCCGGCGCGAGCCAGATTGGCCCCACGCGCAGACTGGTCTCGGGTGTACTCATCGTTGCTGCCGGCGCTCAGGCGGCAGGGGGCGCCTTGACCTGCGTCTCGATGAAGCCTTTCAGCGCCTCCATCCGCTGCCGCCACGCGAGCACGTTCGGGTAGTTCGCGTAGTCGAGCTGGCGGCCGAGCTTCGTCATCAGGTACGGCGCGAGTGCGAAATCGACGACCGTCATCGCGCCAAGCACGTATTCCTTGCCCGCAAGCTGCGGTTCGAGAACGTCGAGCAGCGGCAGAAGCGTGTCGAAGTCTTTCACCTCGGCGGTCTTCAGCGCCCCCATCGCCGGCATCAGGTGGCAACTCTGCCAATGCAGCCAGCGATCGACGTCGGCACGCGCCTCGATGCCCTCGGGAAGGACCTGCGTGTCCGGAAACTTCGCCGCGAGATAGGTCAGGATCGCATTCGACTCCCAGAGTTTCAGATCACCGTCGACCAGGGCCGGAACCTTGCGCATCGGGTTAATTGCGAAGTACTCATCGGTCTTCGTGTCTCCCTTGCGGAAATTGACGTGAAATACCTCGACCGGCAGGTCGAAGTGTTTGACGAACGCCTCGACTTTGCGATTGTTCGGCGTGATCGTGAATGAATACAGCAACACTGTCGGGCCTCCTTGTTATTGTTCCCCGGCCGACTCTGCACCGTTGTACCAGAAGGTCTCGCCGTTGTCCTGCCGCGACTCATCGACGAGGCGAAGCATGGATGACTCCGCTATAGTTATTCTGTCGGCGCGCAAAGTATTCTGGTCAATACGCGCGCGGCCGATGCGGATTGTTGAACTCGTGTCCGCGCCGTAGACTCGCCGCCGGGTCCGCGCCGGGCCAGGACGAATCAGAGCCATGAAACACACAGTCACCCGGCGTCGGCTGCTGGCGGCAACCCCCGCCGTCATCGCCGCGCCATACCTCAACGCCTGCGGCGGAAGCGAAGAATTGCCGCTGCCGCCGGACCTGCCGATCGGGCCGTTCGGGGCCGATTCGACCGCCGAAGAGGTCACGGCCGGCGTGGATCTGACCGGCACGACCGCGCTCGTCACCGGCTGCAACTCCGGCATCGGCTACGAGACGATGCGCGTACTCGCGCTCCGCGGCGCGCACGTATTCGGATCTGGGCGGACGCTGCAGAAAGCCGCCGACGCCTGCGCGAGCGTCGCAGGGCGCGCGACGCCGATCGTCATCGAATTGACGGACTTCCCGTCGATCGTAGCGGCCGCCGATGCGGTGCGCGCCGAGGTGGACTCGCTGGACATGCTGATCTGCAACGCCGGCGTGATGGAATTGCCGCAGCTCGAGCAGATCAACGGCATCGAGAAACAATTCGTCGTCAACCACCTGGGTCATTTCATTCTCGTCAATCAGCTGCTGCCTCAGCTCGTCGCGGCACCGCAGGGACGCGTCGTCGTTGTCAGCAGCGGCTCCTCGATTCGCAACGCGCCCGCTGCGGGTATCGAATTCGACAACCTGTCAGGCGAGCGTAACTACGATCCGGGCACGGCCTATGGCCAGTCGAAACTCGCGAATGTGCTGTTCACGCTGGAACTGGCCGACAGGCTGCAGGGCACTGCCGCGACGGCCAACGTGCTCCGGCCGGGCGTCATCCCCACGAATCTCGGCCGGCATATGCCGCGCTGGAAGACGCTGACACTCGAAACGGTCGGCAAACTGTTTACGAAAACAATCCCGCAGGGCGCAGCCACGAGCTGCTATGTCGCGACCGCACCGGCGCTGAAGAACGTCAATGGCCGTTTCTTTAATCATTGTAATCCGCACCGACCCGGCGGGCATACCGAAGACCGCGAGATGGCGAGTCGGCTGTGGCAAGTGTCGACAGAACTGACAGCCGGGTACCTCTGAATTGCAGCGCGTCCTTGTCACCGGCGGCACCGGATTCATCGGGCGCGCGTTGTGCCGGTACTTGCTCGACAAGGGTTACCGGCTGACGGTGCTGACGCGAGATACGCGCCAGCCGGGCCTGCTCGACAATATCGCGCTGCGCTACGTGTCGGCTCTCGATGACATCACCGGCGGTCAGGAAATCGACTGTATCGTCAACCTCGCCGGCGAGCCGCTGAACAGCGGGCGGTGGAATACGCGACTGAAAGAAGAATTCGTGTCCAGCCGAGTGGACACGACCCGGGCGCTGACCGAGTGGTCGTCGCGGCAGGCCGAGCCGCCGCGTGTATTGATCTCGGCGTCGGCGGTCGGCTGGTACGGCCATCACGACGATGCGACACTGACTGAGAACAGCGCGGCGCATGACGGCTTCTCACATCGCCTCTGTGAGGCCTGGGAACAGGCTGCACGCGCCGGGTCCGAACTCGGCATGCGCGTCGTCTGTCTGCGGATCGGCCTGGTACTGGGCGGCGACGGCGGCCCGCTGCCGGAGATGCTGCCGGCGTTCCGTCTGGGCGCGGGCGGGCCGATGGGCTCCGGGCGTCAGTACTGGAGCTGGATTCATCGCACCGACCTGGTCAGGCTGATCGAGTTCGCGCTGGACTACCCGGGGCTGAACGGCGCGGTCAATGCGACCGCGCCGAACCCGCTCGCACAACGGGATTTCGCAAAAACTCTGGGCCACGTATTACGCCGGCCCGCATTTGCGCCGCTGCCCGCGTTCGCGGCACGCATGATGCTCGGCGAATTCGCCGATGAACTGCTGCTCAACGGCCAGCGCGTGATACCGGAGAAAGCGACGTTCCACGGCTTCGAATTCGAGTTCCCGCAACTCGCGCCCGCGCTGCACGAAATCCTCGACAAATAATCGTCACCCCAGATCGATTTCATTCATTCTGTTAAATCGCAGAGCCTGCATGGCGACTGCGCGACGTCGTTGGCGATCTTTTCGTCAGTTAATTGGCGAAAAGGCGAATCCAGTCACGGCAATTGCAACCGATTCTGCCTAGTATTCATTTCGCAGCCGGTAGTCTGCCAATCGTTTGACGGCAGGCATTGGGAATACCGGTAAGGGATCGGGTGGCCGCTCGCGCGGGCCATCGCATTGTTGTTAAGAGATTGGGTTGTTGAGAAATTGGGTTGTTGAGGGTTCGGATGATGAAACTGACTAGAATTTTCGCTGGCGCGGTCGCGTCGGCACTCGTAATTATGCCGTCGCTGACCGTGGCGGACTCGCAATTGTCGATCGGCGGCGCCGGCACAACGGCGCAGGCGAATCTCGATTTCCGGATTACGATTCCGAGCTTCGTGTATTTTCAGATCGGTTCGGCCGGCAGCGTTGACCGCGTCGATTACGACCTGAACGTCGGCCCGGTGCAGCCCGGCTCGGGCGGCCCGATCGCCGCCACCGGCGGTGTCGCCGACGGCGCAGACGGCTCACTGAGCGTCATTCTCGCGACAAATGCGGCCAGCGTCAGCATCGCGGCATCAGGCGGTAACCTGACGAGCGGCGCAGATACACTGCCGTTCGACGATATCAGCGCGGCCGACACGGGCACTATCACGGTGCCGGACTTCGGCACGACGGTCACGCCGTTTGCGCCGGGCGGATTCAGCCTGACGGACACATGGTCGTACACGTATGACAACACGTCCGTGTACGCCGCTGGTATCTATGACGGTCGGGCGACGTACACGATCACCGTTCTGTAAGAGCGTAACTTTTCGTGTCGGGAAACCTACCCCGGCCATGCGAGATGACCTAAGATCGCTTGGCCGGGGTATTTTTATGCGCCAGATTCCGACGATTCTGATTCTCTGCGCGATCGCTGCGTGGCTGCCTTCCAATGCGGACGCGGTGGAGATCCGGATAAATCGAACCACCCCATTCGTGTACATTCAGGTGGGCCACGGCGACCTGCGGCGCAGGGGCCTGTTCGGTCGTCCATCCAACCTGATCGATGAAGTCAGTTTCACGTTCCCGGTCGGAGTTCAGCCCGGCGATGGCACGCCGATAGTCGGTACGCCGGTGATCCCGGTCGCATTACTCGGACTCAGCGCGGGCAATCAGACGAATTTCCACGTTACCGTCAACTCGTCAGCACCACTGATCAACGAATTCGGCGACAGCCTCCCATTTTCGGAGATTGGCTGGATCACCCGCGACGGTGACATCCCGGCCGGCCAGTTCGACGAGTCGGCCAGTCAGTTCCTGATGAGCTACACCTTCGCGCCGACTAACCGGGGTCGCGGGGTGATCGACTACCTGACCTTCAGCTATGCCAACGCGCTAATCTATCCGGCGGGGACCTACACGGGTCGCGTGACCTATACGGTGACGGAGTTATGAAGGCCGTCTACCCGACGTTCGCCCTGCTGCTCACGCTGATGCTGACGCCGCCGGCAATGGCCCAGCGCTTTGCACTCGACGACTCGCTGTCGCCGCGCCAGGTCTACGACCTGGATCTGGGCTGGGGACCGCAGGAGATCATGCGATCGGTCAACGCGTTGCTCACCGATCAGGACCCGAGCCTGCCGCCGATTACCGGTTACCTGCCGGGCGTGGATATCCGGCTCGACACACGCGCCTACGTAGGCAAAACGGTGCGCATCTACCTGCGTCTTCCGACCACAATGCCCGGCGCCGACTCCGTTGGCGACATCGAGCTGAGCTGGCGTGCGAACGATCTGCTGCTGGACGGCAGCGTCAGCCCGGGTCAGGAGGCGCTGCTGTTCGAGGGTACTGTCGACGGGCCGGTCACCGGCGGCGTGCTGAATTTCAGTATCGCGATCGGCGCCGGCGGCGTCCGGCAGAGATTCAACCTGGAACCAATCTATGAAATCGAAATCATTTCCTAGCACCGCGCTGTTGTGCCTTTGCACCGCGCTCGCCGGTACGGCCGCGGCCGCGAATTTCGGCGCCGGCATATCGCCGACGAAATTCGAGCTGCGCGCCGAGGCCGGCGCGACCCTGCGGGACACGGTCACGATACTGAACGCGAACGACGACACCGCGGAGTTCGCGCTGCGCACCGCCGACTGGTCGCTGAACGACATGCAGGGCGTCGAATACGTCGAGGACGCGCTGGCGGAAAACAGCTGTCGTCCGTGGGTAAAACTCGAACGCCGCACGCTGCGGATCCCGCCAGGAGTACAGAAGCGCTATCGATTCGAGGTGCACGTTCCGGACGACGCTCCGGTCGGCCTGTGCAAGTTTGCGATCCTGATCGAGCCGGCCGAATCGGAGATGGCGGGCGTCGGCGCCAACCGCGAGATCCGTTTTCCGGTGGTCGGTCGCTATGCCGTGACCGTATACGTCACGATCGGCGATGCGCAGCCCGAGATCGAATATCTCGGCCTTGGCGAGAAGCAGGTCGGAAAACTCAGGCTGCCGACGCTGGAGTTACGCAACACCGGCAACACGTACGACCGCACGTTCGGTCAGGCGACCGCAACCGACGCGGCAGGCAAACGCCACCGCCTCGTCGCGTCGTCGTTCCCCGTCCTGCCGGGCCGCACGGAAAGCATCCTGCTCGCGCTCGAACAGGATCGCAGCCGGGACGAGCCGGTATCGATCGAATATCCGCTGACGCTGTCGGGCCGGTTCGAGATTGGTGGGCGGACGATTCGGTTGGATGGGGAAAGCTGGGGCGACTAGCGACGAGTAGTACGCGCCCAGAATTTTTGAGATGTCTTTTCTGAGACACGCCGTGAATACATCCCTGTAGGCTCGGGCGCGGCGTCCCTGCCGCGCACGGTCTCAGAAAAGACATCTCAAAAATCCCGGTCGCTGGACCAACGGTCGATCAATCCACTCGCTAGATCGCGACGTCCGCGGCGTCAGAGTCCGGTCAGATCGACGAGCGGGAAGTCGATCTCGCTCGCCTGCCGCACCCGCACGTCCACGGCGCGCGCGGCCTCGTCGTCGAGACCCCACGGCAGCGGCAGGTCTTCGGCAATCAGCGCCACGCGGTGTGGCCCCGGGTAGACCGGGTCGAACTCGTAACGTCCCTGAGCATCCGTGCGCACCTCGTAGCGCCCGTCGATCACGACGACGACGCCTACCGCCGGGCGCTCGCCGGCCTGGCGAATGAAGTCCCGGTTCTCGTCAAAGAACACCTGCCCGCCGATGCGCCCGGCACCGGCGCCGCCTGACCCGCGTCCGAAACGCCGATGCGGCAGTCCGGAAGCGCTCGCGTAACCGACGCGCAGCCAGAAAGCATCCGACTCGAACTCGGTCTCGCCGCCGATCAGGTTCGCCGCGGGCGCGTCGACAGACGACTGGTTATGCACCAGGCTCGCGCTGACGAACCAGTCGGGCAGGAATTGCCAGCGTGTATCCGCATTGATACCGATGCCGGATGACTTGCTGAGCAGCGCGTCGTCATTGCGAAAGTAGGTCGTATTGATACCCCACGACAGGTTGCTCGCAAGGCTTTGTCTGAACAGCACGCTAAACCGCTGGTTGCTGTTGTCCAGGCTGAGCCGGCGCTGTTCCTCCGCCTGCGCCTCGGTCGTCAGCCGGTAACCTTGCGGCATGTCCCAGTCATAGCTCGCGCGCACGCCATAGGTGTCGTTGTTGTTCGCGTCGAACTCACTGTCGAGCTGGCTCGCATACAGCTCGAGCCGCCCGAGGCCCAGCGGAAAGCGGTAGTTCGCGAAATTACTCAATCGCCACGCGACCTGGCTGTCATCGGTCGTCGACCGGAACTCACGCAGCAGCAGGTTGCCGTTCACGCCGATCGACAGCTTTCGCGTCAGGCGGTAGTTGCCGTTCGCATACAGCGACTGATAGTCGGCATCGAACGGCGACGTACTGTCGACGCCCGCCTTCGTGTAGTCGACGCCGACCGAATAGTTATAGACGAAGGTACGTTTGTCGGCGCGAGCATATGCACCATACTGGTCGTTGACGATCGGCCGGTCCATCCATGCGAGTTCGGGTTCGAGGTAGAACGCCCCGTAGCGCAGCACCAGGTCGGACCAGACGACATTGCGGCTGTCGGCCCACAGGCCGAAGTTCGAATCGTCGTCGGCCAGCGCATGCAGGGCATGCCGGGTGCGACCGTTGACCGCGTCAAAACTGCCGGCGGCCAGCAGGCTCGTGTGCCCGCGCACGAGATCGTTACCGTCGAAATCGACGACTTCGGCACCGATCGTGAACTCGTCGGACACCAGGGCGCGCCAGGAGCCGCCGAGAATCTCGCCGCCGTTTTCCCGGAATTGCGGCACCGCGATCCCGCGATTGTCGCCGGTCTTGCCCGTGTACCAACCGGCCGTGGATCGATCCGTTGCGACGCTCATGCTGACGCCGAGAAACAGCGACGTCGGCAAGCGAATGCGATAACCGGAATGCAGAAACGGATCGACAAGCGTGCGCTGATGGCCCGCGGCATTGTTCATCAGCCAGCCGTTTTCCAGCGGCGCGTTCGTCTGCCGCAGCGTGAAATAGATTTCGTCATTGGCAAACTGTCGGCCGAGGAAATCCGATTCGATGTCGCTGAAAATCAGCTGCGCATCGAACTCACCCCAGTTCAGCGTCTCCTGACGCCAGCGCGTGCGGACGCCTTTCTCCGTCTCGCCGCCGAAGAAGTCGTCGTTCGAATCGTAGTAGATGGCTTCGACTTCGACGAAGCGCCGACCACTGCGCGCCGATCGAGCGCCCGCGAAGCCAATCCCGACATCCGCGTCGTCGCCGAGCAAATACTGATCTCGATACGGGGCGGGCCCGCCCTCTGCCGCATTCGCATCCAGCTCGGCCAGCGTTGTTGCCGCCGGCGCGACCGCGGCGGGAGTGTCACGGGACTGCGACGTGTCCTCGGCCGCGGCCGCAACGCGCGCCGGCGCTGCGATGCGGTCCACGTCGATCGCGGAACTCTCGGTTGGCACGACGCGCTCCGCGATGCTCGTCGTGGGTGACGCGCGACGAGGTGCTGCGGGCAAGCCGCGCGCGACGGCGGCGACAGTCGAAGGCGTGATCGCCGCGATACCTGCCGCGCGGCGTCGAATCGCCGACGGCCGAGCAACCGCGGCCGGAGATTCCTCGACCAGGGCAGCGGGCGCGGCGACGTCGACTGCGGACACGGATTTCGGCGGCCTTTCGCGGTCGACAAAACGGTGCGAGCACTGTTGCACGAGCAGCACCACGAGCAGAATTGCACCTGCTCGTCGCCACCCCGGCAAATCGTGTCGTCCGGCGAAAGACAATATTTTGGCTCACAGTACCCGTTGAACTCATAAGATTAAGTAAATTCATGGACTTAGACTGTGAGCCAAGTACAAAAGTGGCACATTTACGGCGCAATCCGGGCCATTGGCCCCGGGCCGACGGACCCTGGTCGGCGACTTCGCCAACGAAATGACGCTATATTTGTGCCAGTCTGACTAAATGCGGTCGATCGCGTCGGCAGACGCGATGACGCGGATCCGGCGCCCGAGCCAGACAAAACTCATGATCGCGACCGCGATATTCGCCACGGCGGATGCGGCGAATATGCCGTGCAGGCCGATCAGGACCTTGCCGGCGTAGGCAAGCGGCAGGAACAGTATCAGGACCCGCGTCGCGGAGATCACGACACCGGGACCGGGATTACCGATACCGTTGAATGCCGCACAGGTCGCCATCACGAGACCATAGGCGCCGTAACTGATCGCCATGATCCACAAATATTCGGTCGCGACTTCGCGGATAACATCGGTCTTGCTGAACGCGCCGGAGATCGGCGATGCGACGACGACCAGCACGACTGCGAGCGCCAGACCGAACAGCAGGCAGAACTTGCCGATCGCGACGCGCGCTTCCTCGACGCGATCGAACCGATGCGCGGCGATGTTCTGCCCCATGAACGGGCTCGTGACTGCAGACAAAGAATAGAACGCGATCAGAAAGATCGGCTCTACGCGCATCGCGATGCCGAACCCGGCGACCGCGTCGACGCCGAACCCGGCGATCATCGCGACGATGATGCCGTTCGCGATCGGCACAATCGCGTTCGTCGCCATCGCCGGAAGCCCGACGTGCAGCATGCGGCGCCACGAATCGAGAACGTTGGCGAACTTGGTGAACGGCGTCGCGAACACGCGCAGCCGGAAATGCAGCCAGCCGAGCGTGCCGAGCAGCATCACGACGTTCGCGACCAGCGTCGCGAGTGCGGCGCCGGCAATTTCCATGCGGGGAAAGCCGAACCAGCCGAAGATGAATATCGGATCCAGGATCGCGTTCAGCACCGCCGCGGTCGTGATGATCTTGCCCTCGAGCAGCGTGTTGCCGCGCGCGCGCATCGCGGCGAGGCACGTCCACATTGCCGCCGCGGCCGGCTCGGCGAAGAACCAGATGCCCATATAGTCGTCGATCAACGGCAACAGATCGTCCGGCGCGCCGAGCATGCGAAACAGCGGGTAGATCGTCACCAGGCCGATCATGCACAGCGACACGCTGACCAATGTCGCGAGCACTGCCGTATCCGTCGTCTGCCGTCGCGCCATGTCATGGTCGTTCTTGCCGACCGCACGCGAGATACAGGACGCGGCGCCGGCCTCGAAGCCGATGATGATGCTGCTCAACAACCAGACGATCGGGAAGGTGAAGCTGATCGCCGCCAATGGCTGGTCGCCGAGTCGTGATACGAAAAACAGGTCGACCGCATCGAATGAGATGAGCGCGATCAGGCCCACCGCGAACGGCGTTGCTTGCCGCCGCAGGTGGGCGGCGACCGGTCCGGTTGTCAGGTCAGTGGCCAAGCGCAGGATCCTGAGGGTGGCGGGGCAGGATACGCGAACCCGCCGCCCGCCGCGGAATGAGACGGTGAAGTGTAACCGCATTGACCGCCACCATGGTTTTCGGTACCAAGACCGAATGAAACAACGAGCCCACCGCTGGCGCCGGCTCTGCGCCACCTTGCTGAGTGTCAGCTTGCTGCTATTTCTGAATCAGTCCGCCGCCATAGCCGAGCCCGCGATGGCCGAGGCGGTGTCACCGACAAAAACGCGGCCGCGCATCGGCCTGGTCCTCGGCGGCGGCGGCGCGAAAGGCACGGCGCATATCGGCGTTATCCAGGTGCTCGATGAATTGCGCATACCGATAGACTGCGTTGCCGGCACCAGCATGGGCGCGCTGGTCGGCGGAATCTTCGCCTCCGGCATGCCGCCGGACGTGCTCAAGCGCGAGGCGCTGGCCATTGACTGGACGACGGCGATCGGCGGCGCGACGCGCGACAATATGCCGATCGATCGCAAGCTCGCCAGCCCGACCTACACCAACCAGGTCGAACTCGGCATCCGCGGCGGCAGCCTGATGGGCCCGCCGGGTCTGATCGAGACGCAGAAGATCGAAGACGTGATCCGAAGCCTGACGACCGACGCGCGGTTCCATCGGAAGTTCGACAGCCTGCCGATCCCGTTTCGCGCGATCGCGACCGACATGGTCGCCGGTGAGATGGTCGTGCTCGACAGTGGGGACATCTCGGTAGCGATGCGCGCGAGCATGGCTGTGCCCGGCGCGTTCTCGCCCGTCGTGATCGGCGACCGCGTCCTGTCCGACGGCGGCATGATGCGAAATCTGCCGGTCGACGTGGCGCGCGACCTTTGCGCCGACATCGTGATTGCGGTGTGGCTGAAGTCGCCGACGCCCGATGCGGCAGAGCTGAACTCCGCCGTCAAGCTGGTCGGCCGATCGATGGACGTCATGATCAACGCCAACGAAAACGCACAGATCGCGACACTGACGAGCCGCGATATCGGCATCGCGGTGCCGATGGGCGACATCGG
Source organism: Gammaproteobacteria bacterium (assembly GCA_051008895.1). Classification (GTDB taxonomy): domain Bacteria; phylum Pseudomonadota; class Gammaproteobacteria; order Steroidobacterales; genus SMWD01. Next base: position 11,557 of record JBPCXI010000047.1, read on the forward strand.
CTCGACCGACTTCCAGCGCGCTGCCGACGCCATCGTGCTGGGGCGCGACGCCGCGGAAGCGGCCGCCGACGAGCTACGGCGTTATTCACTGCCGGACTCGGAATACCTGGCGTGGCGCGAATCGGTAACCAATATCGGCAGCGACATCTCACGCCTTGCCGAGGTTCGCATCGTCGGACTCGACCGGGTCAACCCGGAATACGTAAAGAAGCAATTCCGCTACCTGGCGCCCGGGGCCATCGTCGACACCGAACAGATCAACGCCGATACCGACCGCGTCTTCGCGCTCGGACATTTCGACAAGGTCGAATATGAATTCGCGGGACCGCGCGACGCGCGCATATTGACGATTCGACCGGTCGAAAAGGCGCTGGGCCCGGATTTCCTCCGCATCGACGCCGGCCTCGCAGCCGAGGGAACCGGCGAAATCTCCGCGCTGCTGCGCGCGGACCATGATCGCACGTGGATGAATTCGCTCGGCGGCCGCTGGCATAACACGGTCCAGATCGGTCGGCAAACGATCCTGCAGACGGACTTCTATCAGCCGTTCGACCTGCGCCAGCGTTTCTTCGTGCAGCCGATAGCGAAATTCGAGAGCAACCTGCAGGACATCTACGTCGACGGCCGACGCGAAGCCCGCTACTTCCTGCAGACCCTGGAGGGCCGGGTCGATCTCGGCATCAACTTCGCCAACCGACTGCAACTCCGCGGCGGTGGCGCTCTGGGCTGGATCGACACGCGCCGCGACACCGGCGATGACCTGCTGCCCAATCTCGATCGCGAACGCGAGTCGAACGTGCTCCTGGACGGCACCTACGACACGCGCGACGATATCGGCCTGACGACCAACGGCACTTTCGCCAAGGCACGCATCGTCAAGTCGGACGACTGGCTCGGCGGCAACCAGGAGTACGGTCTGGCCGAAGGCGTCGTGACCCGAACGTTTCCATGGCGCGACGATTCGCTGACGCTAGTCGCGGCCGGCGGCAAGAGGCTGTCCGGCGCACTGCCGCCGACGCGGGACTTCCTGATCGGCGGCATCCGATCATTCCCCGGCCTGCGCCTCAACGAGCTGCGCGGCACCAGCTACTGGGTCGCGGGCGGCGGCTATCGCTTCAAGCTGACCGACCTCGTGACGTTGCTCGATCAGTCCCTGTACGCAGGTATCCGGCTGCAGGCCGGCCGCGTCGGCGAGCGCCGCGACCTGATCCAGGACGGCACGATATACGGCGTGTCCGGATCGCTCGGCGCACGCACGCCGGTCGGGCCGCTGCTCCTGTCACTCGGTTACGTCACGAACGACAGCTGGGCATTCCAGTTCGCGATCGGCCGACCGATGCCGGAAGGATCCGCGCTCGACGCGGTCAACTGATCCCCGCGGCGGCGGCAAGGAGCCGGGCGTAACGGTCGCTCAATGCGGACCAGGCCAGGTCTTGCGCCGACGGCGGCGAGATCAGCGACCCGGTCGTTTTCGCGAGCGCCAGCCCGGAGAGCGCCGCGACTGCACCGTCGGCCTCGCGGCCAATGTCGTCCAGAATCGACGGGTAGCGAAACTCGTCGGCAAACGCGTCGGGATACGCGAGGCGATCCGGGACCAACGGCACGCAACCGGCGGCAGCGGCCTCGAGCACCGCGAGACCCTGAAATTCATGCACGGCCGTCGATAGCGCGACATCACCTGTCGCCAGGTAACGCCGGTAGTCGTCGGTCGCCTCGACCGTGCCCCAGCGACGCAGCCGCTGCGGATGCGCGTCGAGCAGCAATTTGAGCTTGTCGAACGCCGGCGGGTGATGGCGAAACTGCTGGCCGATCACGGATAGTTCGAAATCGATGTCCTGCTCCAGCAGACGTTCGACGATCGCGAGCAGACGATCCGGACCCTTGTCGTACTCCCAGCGATGATTCCAGATGACGTGCAGCGGTCCTGTATCAGGCGCAGGGTCGCGGCGATCGATAAAACACGCTGCGTCGAGCGGCACCGGCAACACAGTACTCTTTTCAGCGATCAGATCCACAATGCCCTCCGGCACCGCGTCCGGAAACTTCGCCAACAGCGCCTCGACGCCGGTGAGAAACGTGCGCCGGTTGAATTCGCTGTTGAAAGCGACTCGATCCGCGGTCAGCGCCGTGTACAGCGTGACCATCTGCGGGTCGACGCTGTCGAACTGGCGTTCGCTGCGCGGGTACGTGAACTGGTTCTCGTGAAAATATGCGACGCTCGGCACGCTGGCCAGCGCCGGTACGAGTCCTTTCAGCGGCGACAAATCGACCATCGACGTGGCGACGACGAGGTCGTAACCGCGCTCGAGCACGTCGCGCTCCGTGAATGCCCACGTCAGACTGTTGCCGCGAATGCGCCAGCTGAAATGGCGGGCCGGCAGGGTCAGGACGTGCCAGTCGTGTTCCGGGAAGTGCTCGACGAGGCCACGACGCCAGCGGCGATGACTCGCGGCATCGTAAGCCGACAGCAACAGGATCCGCATGCATCGAGATTAGCATGTCGTAGCATAGCAGCATGAAAGCGATCGGCTTATTCCGCGACGCGCTGCGCGCGAAGCGGCGTTTCGGTGTCGGGCTGTCGCGCCAGGCCGTCGAAGCGACGCGGCTGCGGTGGGGCCCGAACCGGCTCGACCCGTGGGAATACTATTTCTTCGATGTCTGCGCGCCGCATTTCTCGCCGGCCGAAAAACGTCGCTTCATCGGCTGGCGCCGGGAACTCGAACTCGATCGATTGCTCAATGCCGGCGCCGAACGCGATATCGCGAACGACAAACTCGCGTTTTCCGCCCACCTGCAAGACTCCGGGCTGCCGCTCGCGCGCATCGATGCGGCGTACGACCCGGGTGGCGCCGCGCCGGAGGGCGTGCAACGCCTCGCTGATGTCGGCGAGGCTCACCGCTGGCTGACGAGCGCGGCAACCTACCCTCTGTTCGTCAAACCGGTACGCGGGGCGCGGGGCTGGCGCGCACGCGTGCTGCATGACCGGGGCGACGGCGCGCAATTCATCGCGGATCTCGCCGCAGACCTCGCCGCGGATGCAGCGCGCGCGTACCTGTTCCAGGAACAGTTGCGCACGCACGCCAAGATCGCGTCCTTATGCGGCGACCGGCTGACCAGCGTGAGGCTCGTGCTGTTCGTTGGCGGCGGCGAGCCGCAGCCGTTGAGCGCAGTCTGGCGCATCCCGACCGGAACGAACGAGACCGACAATTTCAGCGTCGGCGTCTCCGGTAATCTGATCGCCGCAGTTGACCTGGAGACCGGCGCCATCGGCAACTGCGTTCAGGGTGTCGGGTGGCGAAATCGTCCGCTCGACAGACACCCCGACACCGGCGCGGCGTTGCCAGGGCACAAGCTGCCCGAATGGCGGAACGCGGTGAAGACCTGCCTGTCTGCCGCGGGCCGCTTCCGGCAACTGCGGCTGCAGCACTGGGACGTCGCGCTGACCGACCGCGGCCCCGTCCTGCTCGAGCTGAACGTCGAGGGCGGGCTGCGGACCCACCAGATCGTGACGCCGGGCCCCGCATTGCTGCGGCCGCTCGACAAAATCGGCCGCTGATACCGCCATCGTGGAAAGTACCCGTTGCGGACGGCCGCAGCGCTGGCCAGAATAGCGCCGTAACGAAAAGAACGGAGCCCCCCCGATGTACATCAATTTCTGGTACCCGGTCGCAGAGAGTGACGAAGTGACCAACGAAGCGCCTGTGCGCGCCCGCATTCTCGGCCTGGATTTCGTCGCGTTTCGGGATACGGACGGGAACGCCCACGTGCTCAGCGACACCTGCATTCACCGCGGCGCGGCGCTCGGCGCCGGCAAGATAAAGGACGACTGCGTACAGTGCCCGTACCACGGCTGGCAGTATGATGGCGACGGCCGTTGCCGCGTAATTCCGTCGCTCGGCGACGGCGAGAAACTGCCGGCGCGTGCGAAGGTCGACAGTTACCCGGTGCAGGAGAAGTACGGCATCGTGTTTGCGTTCCTCGGTGATCTTCCCGAGGACGAGCGCTCAACGATTTACGAGATTCCCGAGTACGAGGACGATGACTGGCGTCCGAACAAGAACGTCGTGTTCGAGGTTGACTATTACTACGAACGGTCAGTCGAAAACGGGCTCGACGCGGCGCACAACGAATTCGTGCACCCGAAGCAGGGCGCGCCCGGCATGGTGCAGGATTTCCGCAATAAACCCATCGACGTCCAGAACATCGGCGACTGGGGCAGCAAGTTCATGATTCCGTTCGAACAGATCAGCTCCAAGGACGGTCTGCTCGACGGCGAAATCGAACGCAAGCCATCGGAACTCGAGGCCGGCTCCGGGCACTTCGGCCCGAACGTGCTAATCACCTGGCTGCACCTCGGCGGCGACAACAAGTTCCACCAGTATTTCTTCGAGGCGCCGATCGACGACAATCGCACGCGCATTTTCTTCGTCAACATGCGCCGTTTCATGCTCGAACCGGAGATGGATCAGAAAATCGTCGACATCAACATGGAAATCGCGCAGGAAGACATCAACGTGCTCGTCAATTTGAACCCGGTGCGTACGCCGGAGACGAACACGAAGGAACTGCTCGTACCGTCGGACCGCCCCGTGGTGCGTTACCGTGAATTCCTGCAGGACTGGGAAAAGAAAGGCTGGCGCATCGACATGGCCAGGATGTCCGAGCTGCGTGGCGATGCCGCCCTCGCGATCCCGTCGCCGGCGCGACGCGCCGAGAAGAACTGGATCCTGGACGAGATCCCGCGCGTCGAGGCCTAACCCCCGCGCGAGGCCCAGCAGCCGGCCTAACCTGCGCGGCGCTGGCGGACGGAATCGCCGCCGGGCTCCAGCGGCACGGTATCGAGCACCCAGTTGCCGCCGTCGCGCCTCCCGGGTGACGGGATCGCGAACGCGACATCGCGCTTGCGCGCCTCGAGGTCCTTGAAGTCGATCCGCCAGCCCTTCGCGTCCCAGTCGGACAGCCATTCGCGATAGCGCACGATCACAGCGTCGCCGGGAACGAGAACTTCTTTCGTGTTCGTCGTCGGCGTAATCACCGGGCTCAGGCGCTCGAGGATATCGACGTCCTCGTGCACGATGTCCAGCGTCGGCTTTTCAATGCGCATATCGTGTTCGTCCTCGAGCAGCCAGCTGCGCATGTTCACAAAAAAGATTCGCGTATGGCCCTCGTCGATCGGCGCCTCGAAAATATACTGGTGAAACGCGTTCTCCTCCGAGATGTCGATCCACGTGACGAGCTGATTCGGACCCTGGAACCACGAACCCGCGGCGCCGACGCGCTTACCGGTCTTGACGACGGACAGCTCGGTATCGTGATCCTTCTTCGTCGGGTACGCCATGTAGAACTTGCTGCCCCACGGGATGTCTTCCATCGGCACCGGCGTCGCCTGTTGTTCCGCCGACAGCATCGGCGCACCCTGCGCGGGGTGCACGAATTCGTTGTGAATCGGATCGAGTCCGTTCTCCATCGACCGCTCGTAGTTGCACTCGACGTCGTAGACGTAGAGCTGCGCTTTCCAACCCTCGGCGCCGTATTCCTCTATGTCGTACAGCGGCGGCCGTTCTTTCTCCGGCAGGTCGCCGAGGAACGCGAATACGATGCCGTACTTCTCCTGCACCGGGTAACTGTCCACCTTCGCCCGTGCCGGCGGCGTCTTGTCGACGAGCGACGGAATTCGCATGCACTTGCCGCCGCCATCGTACTCCCAGCCGTGATACGGACAGATCGCCTTGCCATCGCGCACCCAGCCCGCGCTCAACGAGCCGCCGCGGTGTACGCAGGTATCGGACAATACGTGCGCCGCTCCCTCGGTGTCGCGGAACGCGACGAACGGCAGGCCGAGCAGCTCAACGCGGAGCGGTTTGTCGTCGACGATTTCCTCGGCGCGGGCGATCGGGTACCAGAAATTGACGTACATGCTTATTCACCTTTTTATTCTCGCACCAAATATACACAACAAACGCGTCCACAGCGTGGGCGCCGCGAGCCCTGCCGGCGCGCTAGACTGGCGGCTGAGCCAACCGGAGTCTGCGCATGTTCATCAACAACTGGTACGCGGCATGTATCGCCGAGCGTCTCGGCGACGAGCCGCAGCGCGTGCGCATGCTCGGCTGCGATTTCGTGCTGTTCCGCGACACGACGGGCGAGATACGCTGCCTCAGCGACCTCTGCTGCCACCGCGGCGCATCGCTCGCCGCCGGCAGCTGTCGCGACGGCACGCTGATCTGCCCGCAGCACGGCTGGGAGTACGATGGTGACGGCAAGTGCACGCTGATCCCGGCGGGGACCAGGACGCCGACCGAGCCGCCGAAACGCGCCCGCGTGCCGGCGTACCCGGTGCAGGAAAAATACGGCATCGTATTCGCGTTCCTCGGCGACCTCGTCGAAGACCGCCCCGTTATTCCGGACATCATGCCCGAGTACGACACCGGCGACTGGCATTACGGCGTCATCTCGCGACACAAGGACATCAACTACCTGCGCATGACGGAGAACTACAACGATCCGTGCCACGTGCATTACATCCACGAGTTCGCGAAGTGGCTGCCGAAAGGCGTCACGATCGAGGATCACGAACTGACCGACACCTATGTAAAGGCATTCCATGCATCCTGGGATGCGGACGCGAACTGGAATTCGAATACCGGCTTGTTGATGGAGTACACCGTCATCGGCTGCATGTCGCGCAATACCAATCAGCAACCGAACTATCCGCCGCAGATCGTCCTCGCGTGCGTCACGCCGATCGACGATTTCAATACGCAGATCCATATGATCCTGATGCAGCCCAAGGACGGTGACGAGTCCGCAAAACAGCACCAGATGCTGATGGACATGACGGAGAACCAGGTCATGGATGAGGACTACGCGGTGCTGAAAACGACCCGCCCGCGCCTCGCCGCCTCGCCGGCGGAAGAATTACTCGTGGAGGCGGACGTCACACTGGCCCAGTGTCGGCAGATCACTCTCGACCATGCGGAACGGATGGGCGTCATCGACACGAGCGCGCTGGACGAGATTCGCGACACGCACATCCGGGTGATTCCGTGCCCGGGCCACCACAGCGACCCGAAAGGCTGGGTGCACAAGACCGTGCCGCTGCGCGACGGCACCGGCCGCCGCGGCGACCTGAAGGCCGCGGTCTAGGCGACCGGGTCAGCGATACGCGTAGTCGATAGCGTCGCGCATCGCATCGTGCGCGCCTGCCATCATCGGCGTACCGTGCGCCGAGATCAGCGCGTCGAACTGCAGGCCGGCGATGCGCTCGAAGTCGGGCCGCAGCGTGCCCTCTTGCGGCGTCATGACCTTCAGCCACAGCGGGCCGATCAACAAAGTCTTTTTGAAGCCCAGGAACGGCATTGCGATTCGCGCGACGAGCGAGTGACGCTCCATCGTGCCGTAGTGCTGGAACGAATCACAGGTCAGCAGCGTGCCTTTACCGGCCGGATGGCGCAACACGCACTCCGGACGCTTCGAATCCTGAAACTCGAGCAGGGTCGCACCGGCTATCGGTAATTCGCCGCCCTCGCTGAGCACATGATCCGGCTTCGGCTCGGGATGGTGGGTCGAATTCGCCTGGCACCAGAATTCGGCGCCGAAACGCCCGACGGTATAGGCATCGTCGACGCCATGAAAGCAGCCCAGACGAACTGCATGACGCACGTTGCCGAGCTCCTCGAGCTCCGCCTCGCCGTCGGACGACAGGCGCATCGGGTTGATGAGCGTCAGCTCATTGCCCTGACGGACGACAACCATATTGCGGCTCACCCGCATCAGCGGATTGAGGTCGAAGCTGCCGCCGACGAAGAACAAGTCCGGTGCCACCTTTTGCACCGGCTCGTGAGGCATTGCCGCGGGATAGCCGCCGGGATCGAAGTCCGTCATGCGCCACAGTGTATGCCTTACCGCGGCGCGTGCCAATTTGGCGCCCAACGGATCCGTCTGGCGCATCCCAACGAATACTCGACTTTGGCTATTATGGTTCGATCCGCCAACCGGGCACCTTCGCGATACCGTATGCATGCGTCTTTTGACTGGAATATTCGTGCTGATGCCCTTCCTCGCGGTTGGCGCGGTGGCGCGCCCGAACTACGAAAACCTGGCGATCGACGGCGGCGTGATGCTGATCGACTGGCGCGGCGAATTCACTGCGGAGCAGCAAGACAAGCTGCGCCGCTGGCTCGGCACGGTGGGTGAGGCGATGACGCTGCTGCATGGTTCACTGCCGCGCGAGCGGATGCGGATGGAGCTGACTGCGTATGGCACCTCCGGCGAGGCCGTGCCGTTCGGCCGCGTCAAGCGCAACGAACCGCAGGGTGTCGAATTTTTCGTCAACCCGGCGCGACCGCTGAACGAATTCGTCGAGGACTGGACCGCTTATCACGAGCTCAGCCATCTGTTCATTCCGTATCCGGGCCGCCCGGACGTCTGGTTATCCGAAGGCCTCGCGACCTACTACCAGAACGTGTTGCAGTACCGGGCCGGACTCCTGACGGAACCCCAAGCGTGGCAAAAACTTTACGAGGGTTTCGAACGCGGTCGCGCGGACGACCGCGACGGCGATCTGACGCTCGGCGAACTCAGCCCGCGCATGCGCCAGAGGCGCGCTTACATGCGCGTTTACTGGACGGGCACGCTGTATTTCCTCGAGGCCGATATTGCGTTGCGATCGAACGCTGCGGTGTCGATGACCATGGACGACGTGATCAGAGCGTTCGGTAACTGCTGCCTTCATCGCGAGCGGCGCTGGAACGGGGCGGCCATCGCCGCGGAGTTCGATCGCATCGCCGGCACCGACGTTTTCGTAACGCTATATAACACCTACGAAGCGACCCGGGCGCTTCCGGACTACCTGCCGCATCTGCGCGCGGCCGGCGTGGACGTTAGCGACGGGGCCGTCACGGTCGTGACGCCGGGATTTCTGCGCGCGCGACCCGCGGCCGGCAGCACCCAAAACCTTGCGGAAACAAAGGGATAGCTGTATACGAAACCAATGCGGAAACCCGTTGTCCTAAAGTGGTAATAGCTAAACGGGCTATACCCAAAGGGGTAAGACCAAAGGGATAAGACAAGGGACACCGCATACGACAGAATACCTGCAAGGCTTGGCGGACGACGTCCGACGGGCCATGCGGATCAGTGCGAAGAACGCTGACGCGGGATGCGCACACCATGACTCGGAGAGCACCGGGGGAGATAGTCCCGGAGTCTTGACGGGATAACGACGTGTTAACTGGAGAACCAAACCATGTCCAAGAAAATCATCAGTAAGCCTCTGACAGTTGCCCTGGGCGCAGCCCTCGTGGGCGGTCTGACCGCCGCTGCCGCTAATGCCGAAGTCGACGCGGACGAGAATCCGTTTGCGATGGAAGAGCTGAGCGGCCAGTTGATTGCCGGCGCGCATAGCGGCGGTAGCGACGACGAAGGCGAAGGCGAAGGCAGCTGTGGCGAAGGCGAAGGCAGCTGTGGCGAAGACAAAGATAAAGGCGAAGGCAGCTGTGGCGAAGGCAAATGCGGCGGTAGTGCGTAAAGCCTGATGCCCTCGCCGATGCTATTGCAAGGCGCGGGTCTTGGACTGCGGCGGGCCCTCACGGGCCCGTTCGCAGCCCAGTTGCCTGAACAGGTGGACTTCCTGGAGGTCGTCCCCGAGAACTGGATTAACGTCGGCGGACGCTACGGCCGCCGCTTCCGTGAAATCTCGGAACACTACCCGCTCGTCGCGCACGGTTTGTCGCTGTCGATCGGCAGCCCGGCGCCGCTGGACGAGCATCTACTCGGCCAACTAAAGAAATTTCTCGACACAAATCGGGTCGTTGCCTACAGCGATCATTTGAGTTTCTGCAGCGATCACGGCCATCTATACGACCTGATGCCAATACCGTTCACGCCGGAGGCGGTTCAGTATGTCGCCGAGCGCATTCGTCGCGTGCAAGAAACACTGGACCGGCGCATCGCGATGGAAAACATTTCCTACTACGCAGCGCCGTCGGCAGAGATGTCGGAGATCGAATTCATCACCGCAGTCCTGGAAGAAGCCGACTGCGACCTGCTGCTCGACGTCAACAACATCTACGTCAACAGCATCAACCATCGCTACGATGCTCGCGAGTTTCTGACCGCATTGCCGGCCGAGCGCGTCACGTACTTCCACGTTGCAGGGCATTTCGTCGAGGCCGAGGATCTGCGTGTCGACACGCACGCGGCGCCGGTCATCGACCCGGTCTGGGACCTGCTGGCCGATGCGTATCGGCACTTCGGCAATATCCCGACGCTGCTCGAACGCGACTTCAACATACCGCCGCTCGAGGAACTGCTCGTCGAAGTCGAACAGATCTCGCGGCTGCAGGCGGAACACGGCGGAGCGCGTCAGCCGGCAAGACAATATGGCTGATAACGGGCAGACACCGAACACCCGGCCGGCCAGCGGATTCATCGACCGGGAAGTGGAGTTCGCGGCGCATCTTCGTGACCCGGCGCTCTACCAAGCGCCGACGGACGTCGAAGACAGGCGCATGCGGATCTATCGCGACCTGTTCTTCAACAATATCTGCGGATTCCTCGCCGGCGGCTTCAATCGCTTGCACGCCTGCATGGGCGATGCGGCGTGGCGAGAGCTGATTCGTGATTTCTACCGCGATCACGCGAGCCACACGCCGCTATTCACGAAACTCTACAAGGAATTCGTCACGTATCTTAGTGACGAACGCAAACCGGATCCTGCGGATCCGCCGTTTCTTGCGGACCTCGCACATTTCGAGTGGGTCAGGCTCGACCTGTTGCTCGCGCCCGATGCGCAGGCGGATCCGCTCGTCGATGCCGACGGCGACCTGCTCGACGGGCGACCCGTTCTGTCGCCGCTCGCATGGGCATTGTGCTACCGCTTTCCGGTCGATGAGATTCTCAAGGACTGCCAGCCCATCGTGCCGGCCGACGCGCCGCTGCACTTCCTCGCCTTTCGCGACACGGACGAAGACGTGAAATTCGTCAAGCTCAACGTCGTAAGTGCGCGGCTGTTCGAGCTGCTCGAGTCCCGCGCGGAACTATCCGGGCGGTCGGCGCTCAATATCATCGTCGATGAACTCCGGCATCCGCAACCGGAGACGGTCGTCGAAGGGGGCCACGCAATACTCAGCAAGTGGCGAGAGATGGGCGTCGTGACAGGCACGAGGAGCCGGACATGAATCTTCTCAACAAGATGCAGGGCATGATGGATGCGACCAGGGCCCTGGATTTCCTCGGGCCACTCGCGCTGCGTCTCTATCTTGTCCCGATTTTCTGGATGGCGGGCACGGGCAAAATCAGCGGCTTCGAAAACACCGTCAACTATTTCGGCAATCCGGACTGGGGACTCGGTATGCCGTTCCCGACGCTTATGGTCGCGCTGGCGTTGTCGGCCGAGGTCCTCGGAGCGATCATGCTGTTGATCGGGCTCGGTGTTCGCTGGATCTGCGTGCCGCTGATGGTAACGATGCTGGTCGCCGCGTTTTCCGCGCACTGGCAAAATGGCTGGCAGGCAATCGCGGACGTGAAATTCTGCCTGTTCAATTGTGCAGATGCGCAGGCAGCGGCGGACCGCCTGTCACGCGCGAAATCAATACTGAAGGAAAACGGCGACTACGGCTGGTTGACCGAACAGGGCAGTTTCGTCGTGCTGAACAACGGCATCGAGTTCGCGGCGACCTATTTCATCATGCTGCTGGCGCTGTTCTTCATCGGCGGCGGCAGATACGTCAGCCTCGACTACTGGATCGCGCAGAAATGGGGCCGGCAGGCCGGCCTGCAAACCGCCTAGCGGTCCCTTTCGGTGTCCGAATTCAATTGGTGTCTGACACCAATTTAAATCGAGCGATAGAAGTCGCTGGAGACACCCGATGAATTTTCGATTCCGCTGCGGCCCGATTGGGGCCGCACTCACCTGTGTGCTCGCACTCGTTGCCAGTCCTGCATTCGGCGGCGCGCACGGCGGCGCCAAAGTATCGAACGTCGAAGAACTGCCGGCGCGCACCGGCGACTGGTCACCGGAGGAGATCGCGCGCGGGCGCGAGCAACTGATTCGCGCGTTCGACGCCGCGTGGGTCCGCGTTATCGCGAGCGGCAAAGATCGCGAGATCCTCGAGACGGAACCGGCGAGCCAACCGGGCGCGGCGAAGGGTTACATCGTGCGTCTCGCAGACTGTCTGCCGCAGCCCGAGATTGCACACTGGCCGGAAGAACCGGTGGGCATGTTCAAGGACATCCTCGAGACCGGCGTGATCCGACAAGTGACCCAGGGCGTTCCGGAGACGCCGCAGAACACATCGTGGTATTTCTCCGGCGTCAGCCAGAAATACCAGGACGCCGTGCTCGAGGAGATCGAAAAGCAATACGACGTCGAGCTGAAAGTCGAGACCGTTGTGTTGCCGCCCGGGCGCCTGCCGGCAACGTCGATCCTGAACGACGACAAGATTGACTTCATCTCGCAGCTGAACGCGACCGGCGGCAACAGCCAGGGACTGCGGCGGCGCGTGTCGCGCCGTTTCTCCTGCACGATGTCGGCGTCGAGCCAGTTCATTCACATCCCGGAAGACACGGAACTCGCCGAGGAGATTAACAGCATGGACGACCTCGTCGCGCGCCCTGACGTGAAGATCTGCGCGGGCCCGCTGACGACGCAGACTGCGCGCGCGTTCATGCCGAAACATACGGTGAAGACGAAATACATCAACGACCTCCCCGGCTGCGACAAGGACGTGAAGAGCGGCAAGCTCGACGTGATCATCAATCCGCTGCCCGATCTGTCGATCGCCGGCATCGAAGGCTACAAGTCCGTGCACACGCTGCTGGTCGCCGGCACACCGCTGTGGGTCGCGATCGAAGGCATCGAGTGCCCGTCCGACGGCAACCCCAAAACCGAAGACGAATGCTTCGAAAGCGAACGACCATAGTCCGGGACGTGCCGGGGTCAGATCTTGATCTGACCCCTCGCGCGCCACCCTGACACCGTCGAGCGCCACTGCCATGTCTCGCTGGAGACCACCGCCACCGAAGTCCTCCCCGTACATCACGCCCGCGGGCTATGCCGCGCTGGAGGAAGACTTGAAGGGACAATGGTCGCGGCGAGCCGACGTCGTGAAGGCGCTGTCGGCGGCAGCAGCCGAAGGTGACCGCTCGGAGAACGCCGAGTACATCTATCGCAAAAAAGAACTCGGCGGCATCGACGCGCGCATCCGCTACCTGCAAAAACGCATGCCAAGCCTCAAAGTCGTCGAACAGACGACAGCACACGACCGCGTCTTCTTCGGCGCGCGCGTCACGCTCGAACGCGAAGACGGCAGCGAAGTCGAATACCGCCTCGTAGGCGCCGACGAAGCAAACGCCACCCGCGGCGACATCAGCATCGACTCCCCCCTCGCCCGCGCCCTGCTAAAAAAGCAAGTCGACGAAGAAATCCAACTCACCACCGAGTCGGGGCAGGACCAGTACCTCGTTGTCGCGATAAGCTACGACTGACGCTTAGTGCATCCGGGGAGTGTCTCCGAACAAAGCGCCTGGTTGATTTGCGGGGCGGGGAGCGACTTCGGAGACACTCCCCGGATGCATTGGCACCGCTAGTTCTTCTCGAATAAGAGAATGAACCGATCAGTCTTCCCCCGAAAAGCCGCATCAAACACGATCGTCCCCCGATCGTCCTCCGCATTCCGCAACGCATCGCTCGATTCGACGAGCTTGAAGCCATGATTCTCGATGGTCTCGATCGCAAACTTCTCATCGACCCGATGGAGCAGCTGCGCGGCCTCGCTGCCAGTGCCCTCCTCGGCTGAATGATCGACGATCAACAGTTTGCCGCCCGGTTTCAGCGCCTCGTGCAACTGGCTGAAGAACAGCGACACGTCCGTCTTGCCGAAGCCGACGCCCGGATCGAAGTAATAGAGGTCGTGGTAGGCCAACACCATTAAACCCGCGTCGAGGCTGCCGGGCTCGAGCCCGAGGTCGTCGAGATCGGCCTTCAGATAAGTGATCCCCGGAATCGGGTCGTCGATGTAGCGCGACTGAACCTTCTCCTCAACAAATACGTGATACGGCGAATTGTTGTGCAGGATGACTTCGCCGCCCGGCCCCACGACAGCCACCAGCAGGTCTGTGTAGTAACCCGAGCCGCCGAGCAGATCGATGACGCGCTGACCCGCCTCCAGATCCAGCAGCGTCAGGATGACCTCGGGTTTGCTGCGCGCGTCGCGTTCGCGCGCCTCCTGGGACCGGAGCGGATTGGAAAAAATCGCGCGCACCACGGACTGATCCACGCCCCCCGCGCCGCTGATCTTGATATCCGGCTCGATCGCCGGCGAAGTCGCCGCGGGTTCGTCTCCCGGGGGCGATCCGCAAGCGGAAAGAGCAACCAATGTTGCGGCTGCGATGGCGCCTGTGCGGCTGTTCATGCTGCTGATCCTCTGCTTTTGGGGAACTTTCCCGGCTACCGGCCTCTAAGCATAAGCGATACGGACCGGGCGTCCGAGCGCCGGAAGGCATTCGGAACACATCGATCTTCATTCCACCGCCGGCGTGCGGTACGGGTTACGGGCCGGAAAGCCTTGCGCCACAACGGTTTCATAGCGTTAAACGGGCGCTAGCCCGTGAAACATTCTCCTGCTATAGTCCGCGCCCAAGCTGGTGGCCGGCCTGATCGGGAATCCTCTGACGGAATCCCGGACCGCGGACGCCGGCGATGGCCAGCGCCGGGCCAATTTCGGACAGATGGCGCGACGTCACGAGCGCCACGCGACCACGAGCAAGCGGTCGCGGTCGATTTTCAGAGAGACCACGTGAGAGGGTCATCGACGGGGAAATGATCACGCGAGCGTGGTCACGGACGGCTTTTTTCGGCGGCCCGGACAACCGCCACTGACAACACAGTACGGACCTGATGAGAAGCAGACATGAAGGACCTTAGCAAGTACAGGAATATCGGAATTTTCGCGCACGTCGATGCCGGCAAGACGACGACGACGGAGCGCATCCTCAAGTTGACCGGAAAAATCCACAAGATCGGCGAGGTGCACGATGGCGCCGCGACGACGGATTTCATGGAGCAGGAACAGGAGCGTGGCATCACGATCCAGTCGGCGGCGACGACCTGCGAGTGGAACGATCATCAGCTCAACATTATTGACACGCCCGGACACGTCGACTTCACGATCGAGGTTTATCGTTCGCTGAAGGTGCTGGACGGTGGCGTTGGTGTGTTTTGCGGTTCCGGCGGCGTCGAGCCGCAGTCCGAGACCAACTGGCGCTATGCGAACGAGTCGCATGTTGCGCGCCTGATCTTCGTGAACAAGCTGGACCGTATTGGTGCCGACTTTTATCGCGTCGTGGACCAGGTGCGCGACGTACTCGGCGCGCGCCCGCTGGTCATGACGCTGCCGATCGGCATCGAGGACGACTTCACGGGTGTCATCGATCTGCTGACGCGTGAGGCGTGGATCTGGGATGACAGCGGCGATCCGACGCAGTACAAGATCGAAGAAGTGCCGGAAGACATGAAGGCCAAGGTCGAAGAGTTCCGCGAGCAACTGATCGAAACGGCGCTCGAGGCGGACGACGACCTGCTCGAGAAGTACCTCGACGGCGAGGAGCCGTCGGTCGAAGAACTGAAGCGCTGCGTTCGCGACGGTACGATCGAACTGGACTTCTTCCCGACGTTCTGCGGCTCGGCCTTCAAGAACAAGGGCGTGCAGCCGCTGCTGAACGCGGTCGTCGACTACCTGCCAGATCCGACGGAAGTCGATCCGCAGCCCGAAGTCGATCTCGAAGGGCACGAAACCGGCGAATTCGCGACGGTAGACGCGGACAAGCCGCTGCGCGCGCTTGCGTTTAAGATCATGGACGACCGCTACGGTGCGCTGACCTTCACGCGCGTTTACTCGGGAACGATCAAGAAGGGCGACTCGGTCCTGAATACGTTCACCGGCAAGACCGAGCGCATCGGCCGCATCGTCGAGATGCACGCCGACTCGCGCGAGGAACTCGAAACGGCGCAGGCGGGCGACATCGTCGCGCTGCTCGGCATGAAGAATACGCGCACGGGCCATACGCTCGCCGACGAGAAGAACCCGGCCACGCTGGAGCCGATGGTATTCCCGGATCCGGTGATCTCGATCTCGCTCGCCGCGAAGGACAAGGCCGGCACCGAAAAGATGGGCGTCGCTCTGAACAAGATGATCCAGGAAGATCCGTCGTTCCATATCATGACCGACGAGGACTCCGGCGAGACGATCATGATGGGCATGGGTGAACTGCACCTGGACATCAAGGTCGACATTCTCAAACGCACGCACGGCATCGAAGTCGAGGTCGGCAAACCGCAGGTCGCGTACCGCGAGACGATCACGCAGCCGATCTCGGACAGCTACACGCACAAGAAGCAGACCGGCGGTTCCGGCCAGTTCGGCAAGATCGACTACGTGATCGAGCCGGGCGAGACCAACAGCGGGTATACGTTCGAATCGAAAGTGACCGGCGGCAACGTGCCGCGCGAGTACTGGACGGCGATCGAAAAAGCGTTCGGCAGGAGCATGGATGAAGGCACGCTGGCCGGCTTCCCGCTGCTCGACGTCAAATTCACGCTGAACGACGGCGCATTCCATGCCGTCGACTCATCGGCGATGGCGTTCGAGGCCGCGACGAAGGCCGCGTATCGGCAATCGATCCCGAAGGCGAAGCCGCAACTGCTCGAGCCGATCATGCATGTCGACGTCTTCACACCGGAAGCACACGTCGGCGACGTCATCGGCGACCTGAACCGCAGGCGCGGCATGATCAAATCGCAGGAAGTGCTGCACACCGGCGTGCGCGTCAAATGCGATTGCCCGCTGAGCGAAATGTTCGGCTACATCGGCGATCTGCGCACGTTCACGTCGGGCCGCGGCCAGTTCTCGATGGAGTTCTCGCACTATGCGCCGTGTCCGCAGAACGTCGCGGAGCAGGTGATCGAGGAAACGCGCGAGCGCAAAGCTGCCGCCTGATCGGCGTCCCGTAGCCATTATGTAAAAGCCCCGCCAAGTGCGGGGCTTTTTTTCGTTGGCGCAAGGCAGACTGCGACACGGATCACGATTTATCGCCCCGGCCCTATTGCCGGAACCGCTACTCGGCAATACTCTGGCGATCCTGCACTACAAGGATATATCCATGCACGGACTCTCGAAACTGCTGACCGCGATCCTGGTCTCGCTATGCCTGATCTTGCTGAGTGCGTGCGGCGGCAGCTCCGGTGGCTCGGAATCCGCGTCGGTGCAGACCGGCCGGGTATCGGTCATCGTGACCGACGGACCGACCGACGATTTCGAACGCATCCTGATCACGCTGAGCCGGATGACGCTGATCGGCAGCGGCGGCCAGCAGGTCATTTACGACGGCGCGCCGGTCACGTTCGACTTGCTGCAGCTCCGCGATCGAGCGGACCTGGCGTTCAGCGAACGCGTCGTCGCCGGTGACTACAACAAGATCCGGCTCGAGGTGACCGAGGTGCGACTGATCGACCTCGGGGATCCGGCCGACCCGGGCGACGACGTTGAGGTCGTACTGGACCGGCTTCCGGCCAACGGCAAGATCGACCTGAATCCGAGGGGGTCCTTTTCGGTCGCCGCCGATCGACCCACAGTCGTCGAACTCGACATCGATGCGCGCCGCTCGTTCCAGGTCGTGCAGACAGGTAACGGGCGTCTCAAACTCAGGCCCGTCATCTTCGTCAACGTATACGACGACGACATCGCGCTGCCGACCCGCATTACGCGCGTATTCGGCACGGTCACCGAAGTCGACACCGACAATTCGATGCTCGTGCTCTGCGACCTCGAATTCGTCGCGCGACTCGGCGACGGTCCGAATCCCGATATGGACGCCTGCGTTCGCGTATTCGCCGACGGTGCGAATCATTTCGACGATGCGGGTCTGCCGTTCGATTTCGCCGCACTGGCGGCGGCTATCGGAGCGGCCGATACGCCGCGATTGACCGCGGTCGGGCTACCGTCTTTTCCGGACACTTCCGCGCCGGCCGATACGGTGCTTGACCTCGATGCAGTCGTCACTGAATTTGGTCCGCGCAAGACGAACGCCGATACCGGCTGGGAGACGACGGCGGGCACGGTTGTATCGGACCCTTCCGCCGACGGCTGCGCGGCCGATTCCTGCGTCGATTTCCAGCCGGCCGAGGAAGCCGATC
The DNA here is from genome assembly GCA_051008895.1 of Gammaproteobacteria bacterium. Lineage (GTDB taxonomy): Bacteria > Pseudomonadota > Gammaproteobacteria > Steroidobacterales > SMWD01. Next base: position 29,750 of record JBPCXI010000047.1, read on the forward strand.
CGTTACCGGTTCAGCTGCGGCCCGAAACGCGCGTATTCACCGCCGACGGGGTCGAGATCGGACAGGCAGACATCGGGACCGGCAGGAAAGGCGCGTTCGACGGGCTGCGGGTGGACGAAGCCGGCATCGAAGAACTGCGCGCGGCGTTGTTTATCGCGGGCCCGGCAGTCGAAGACGGCGCGATTTCCGGCACTTTGACGGCCGTGTCGATCGGCGACGAATTTGATGTGCTGACCGTGCAGCCGGAAGGAGCGGCGGCGGTCTCGGCGTGCGTAACCGGCGACACAGATTTGCTCCGGATCCTCACCGACGACGAGACGACGACGATCGCGGATCTGCTCGATCCGGCGGCGCTCGATCCGTCCGAAGGCCTGCAGGTAGAAGTCTCCGGCGACCCGGGCGCGGACCCCGCGTGCGATATCGATGCGAGCCTGGTGATCGTCGACTAACGCGGAACAGTTCATCGAGGCAAACCGCGAGCAAGCCGCGCCATCGGCCGACGCGACATCGCGCGCAGCGGGCAGAAGCCGCCAGAAAAAAGAAACCCGCCGGTCGGCGGGTTTCTTCGTTCCGGCTTGTAAAGGCGTCAGCTGCAACGACGCCGGACCCAGCCGAGCAGGCCGAGGGCCGAGCCGAACAGCCAGGCGGCAGCCGGCACCGGCACCTGTGTGCCGAGCTGGAGGTCGAAGCGTGCCGTCGCTGCGAGGGCGACGAACCCGTCCCAACCCGTCAGCGCGTCGATCACCGCTGTGTTGCCGGTAACGAGGCCGGTGAATCCGGGACCATTCAGGATGTCCCCGTATGCGTCCAGGTTGTCGGCACCGATGAAGTCCGCCAGCGAATATGGCGGGCCGAAGTTCTCCAGCGGACCGCCGCGACCCATGTACTGGCCGCCGAACTGGAAGCCCGGACCGCAGGCCGTGTTGTCGACGCCCTCACAGACGGACAGACCGGTGTCCAGGCGCAGGTCCGTGCCTTCGGAATGCCACGCGTAGCCGGACATCGTGACCGGGTCATACTCGGGTGTGTTCGGAACATCCGGATTCAGGTCCCAGTTCGACGTCAGGATACCGACCTGGTTCATCGTCAGCCCGGACACAGCGCCCGACTGGTCGTCGAACGTGATTTCGCCGGCAACCTGCATTTCCGGGCCTCCCTCGGCATTCGCGGACATCGTCGGCGCTCCGGTCTGACCCGGATTCCACGTATTGTTAGCATTCCATGCGCCTGTAAACGTAAATGTCACTTGCGCCGCGTTCGCCGCGAGTGACATGACAGACATGCCGATGACCGTGACCACGCTCCGAGCCACACTGACTCGACGAGATCTCGAATTTATAAGCTGCATCTTTCGTCCCCTAAATACTTAGCGATAATTTCGACCAAGGGGAGTCAGCCCGGTGCGTCGACCAGGCGATAATGCGCGATCGTTCCGAACCGGAATATCAGCCGGGATCTTCCCCTTAACTTGCGGGTTATCGCCCGACCCCCGTTGCGGGGGTTGATTGCGTCATCGGGCGCGAACCTCTTGGAAACCTTAACCGAGACCGGTTCCGGCGTTAATCATCGTTTCTATTTCGAAAGCAATTCTATTTGGCCGACGCTGCGTCGCTGAAACTCCGCTTGCCGGAATCGACCTGCACGATCTCGCCCGCTTCATAACGCTCAAGCAGATCATTCAGCAGTTTGCGAAATGCTTTTTCGAATCGATCCGCGTCCGGATGATTGGGGGCGATTGTCAGCATTCGCCTGCGTCCATCGTCGGGATCGGCCCGCTCGACAACCCAGCCTGCGCCGATAAAGTCGCTGACGATGCGCGAAACGGTCGGACGCGAGATCCCGAGGGAATCGGCGATGTCGCGGTTGTTGGTCGGGCGCCCCTCGTAAAGCGCTCTGAGCCCGATAAAGTTTCCGATCCGCAGATGATTCAGCGTGGTGTCGCCCTGAAAATGCTGCGCCAGCAAACGCATGATCTCGCCGATCATCCGATGCACGTAGCGCGTCGTTTCTTCCTCAAGTGGCGTTAGGTGATCATCCGACGTTGTCCGCATAGCGTATTTCTCGATCCCGACTGCTCGTCTCTGACGGCGACATTCCACTGTTGATATACCGATGGTACCCGAAGCAGTTGACCATGACGGTAAGGGGTTAACACCACGTCCGCAGCAACCGGCGGTCGGAAAACCGTGCTGGCCCAAACCTCCGACGCGCTGTAGCATTCGCGACTATCACCCCGGCAATTGACGATAAACCCAAGCGGTACCGATACGATGCAGGATTTTGAAAAGCTCGGCGCGTTCTACCTCGGCAAGCGCGTGGACGCGGATTCCGGAGAATCGACGGATGAAATGATCCTCTACGATTCCGGTGACCTGACGACGCACGCGGTCATCATCGGCATGACCGGCAGCGGCAAGACCGGCCTCGGCGTCGGGCTGATCGAGGAAGCCGCGATCGATCATGTGCCGGTGCTCGCTATCGACCCGAAAGGCGACCTCGGCAACCTGATGCTGACGTTCCCGAAGCTGCGTGGCGCGGATTTCGAGCCGTGGATCGATCCGCAGACCGCGACGCAGGCGGGCCAGGACGTACCATCGTACGCGGCATCGACCGCGAAACTGTGGAAGAACGGACTCGCCGAATGGGGCCAGACGCCGGCCCGCATCAAGAAACTGCGCGACGCCGCGGATTTTTCGATCTACACGCCGGGCAGCACAGCAGGACAGCCGATCTCGGTACTCGGCGAATTCGGTAAGCCGTCGGACGAGCTGATGGGCGACGCGGACCTGTATCGCGAACACCTGCAAAGCACCGCATCGGGCATCCTGACGCTGCTCCGGATCGACGCGGACCCGCTAACCAGCCGCGAGCACATACTGGTTGCCAACGTGCTGGACCACGCCTGGCAGAAAGGCGTCAGCCTCGATCTGGCGGGCCTGATCGGCTCGATCCAGTCACCGGGCTTCGACAAGATCGGCATCATGGAACTCGATACGTTCTATCCGGCCAAGGACAGATTCGCGCTCGCGATGCGGCTGAACAACCTGCTCGCGGCACCCGGCTTCGAAGCGTGGATGCAGGGCGTCCCACTCGACATGGACACGCTGCTCTACACGGACTCCGGCAAGCCGCGCGTCTCGGTCATGTCGATCGCTCATCTCGACGACGCCGAGCGCATGTTCTTCGTCACGATGCTGTTGAACGAATTGATCGGCTGGATGCGGCGCCAGTCCGGCAGCTCCGCATTGCGCGCGATCCTGTATATGGACGAGATTTTCGGTTATCTGCCGCCGGTCGCGAACCCGCCGTCGAAGCGCCCGTTCCTGACGCTGCTCAAGCAAGCGCGCGCCTACGGCGTCGGCCTCGTGCTCGCCACGCAGAACCCGGTCGACCTCGACTACAAGGGCCTGTCCAATACCGGCACCTGGTGCATCGGGCGGTTGCAAACGGAACGCGACACGATGCGCGTCCGCGACGGACTGCAGGCCGCGGCCGGCAGCGAGAACCTGCCGACCGACAAGCTCGAGCACATACTCGCCGGGCTCGGCAAACGGCGCTTCCTGTTGCACAACGTCCATGAACGCGAGCCGGTGATGTTTCAGACGCGCTGGGTCATGTCCTACCTCGCCGGCCCGATGACGCGCGAGCAGATCAAGCGTCTGATGGCGGACCGCATCACCACGGAGCCGCAAAACGCAACGAAGACGCCCGGGGCGAACGCGGAGCAGGCATCGAGCACGCCGCCGCTGATACCGCCCGGCATCGAACAGGGCTACCTGCCGCCGACGCGGCTGCCGGTCGCCGGCGAGCCCGTCGTGTATTGGCCGCGACTCGTCTGCGCCGCCGAGATCGCATACAGCAACGCGCGCTACCACGTCGACGAGCGCCGCAGCTTTCTGCTGGCCGTCGACGTGGACGATGACTCGAAATCGATCGACTGGTCACTGGCCGACGAGCCGGACGTGCAGGTCGACGACATTGACAACTCAACCAAAGTGGATGCGCTGTACGCCGAGTGCCCGGCGCCACTGCTGCAGGCCAAGAACTATCGGGCGTGGGAGAAAGACCTGCGCCGCTGGCTGCGCGGCGAGAAAATAATCACGCTGTACCGGAGCAAGACGCTGAAACAAACGTCGCGCACCGACGAGTCCGAGAAGGAATTCCGCATCCGCCTGCAGCAACTCGGCAACGAGCTGCGCGACAAGAAAGTCGCGAAGCTGCGCAAACGCTACGATGCGAAGGTCGTGCGCCTCGAGGACCGGCTGCGCCGCGCGCGGCAGGCGGTCGAACGCGAGGCGGAACAGGCGCGCGGCGCGAAGCTCGACACCGCGATTTCGTTCGGCACGGCCGTGTTGGGCGCCCTGCTCGGCCGCAAGCGCGTATCGGTCACGTCCGCGTCCCGCGTCGGCACCGCGGCGCGCAAGGCCGGGCGCATCAGCACGCAGGCCGCGGACGTCAAGCGGGCGGAAGCCACCGTCGCGGCGGTTTCGGCAGAGCTGGAAGAGTTACAGATCGCGTTCGACGACGACGTTGCCGCACTCGACGATGCGTACGATGCGCAGACCGAAGAACTCACCGAGGTGCCCATTCGCCCGCTGGCGAAGAACATTCACGTCAGCCTGATGCGGTTGGGCTGGACTCCGGGCTGACCGCGCTCCGCATCCCGGCGGCATGGTCTTTCGCCACGACCATGTACATCGCCGGCACGACGAAGATCGTAAACAGGGTGCCGATCGACATGCCGCTGGCGATGACGAGACCGAGGTTGTAACGGCTGACGGCGCCGGCGCCGGTCGCCAGCAGTAGCGGCACGACCCCGAGTACCATCGCGGCCGTAGTCATCAGCACGGGTCGCAGACGAATCGCGGCGGCACGCTCGATCGCATCCCGCTTCGCGTACCCTTCTTTTTCCTGCAGCTGATTCGCGAACTCGACGATCAGAATGCCGTGCTTCGAGATCAGGCCGATCAGCGTGATCAAACCGACCTGCGTGTACATGTTGACGGTCGCTGCGCCGAGCGTCAGGAACACGAGGGCGCCGGCAATCGACATCGGTACGCTGATCAGCATGACCAGCGGGTCGCGGAATGACTCGAACTGCGCCGCGAGCACGAGATAGATGATGATGATCGCGAAAAAGAACGTCACGATCAGCGTACTGCCCTCCTGCACGTACTGCCTGGACGATCCGGCGTAGTCGACCGTATAGCCTTGCGGCGCGATCTCCTTGATCTTGTCCTCGAGAAACTCGAGCGCGGTGCCGACCGCAACGCCGGGCGCAGGCACGCCGGATAGCGTTGCTGAATTGAGCTGCTGGAAGCGCTTCAGTTGCTGCGGCTCGACCGTCGTCTCGAATGAAACGAGATTGGCCAGGGAGATCAGCTCACCGGAGCGCGTCGCGACCGGAAAGAACTTGATCTGCTCGGCGTTCTGTCGGTAGCGGCGTTGCACCTGCGGGATGACCTTGTACGCGCGGCCCTGGATGCTGAAGCGATTCACGTAGTTGCCGCCGAGCATCAGGCCGAGTTCGCCTCCGAGCCGTTCCATGTCGATGCCGAGGTTCGCAGCCTTGGCTCGGTCGATCACGATGTCCATCTGCGGGCGGTCGTACTTCATGTCGATATCGGCGTAAGCGAACAGCCCGCTCTCGTAGGCCGCCGTAACCAGTTGCTGCGAGACATCGAAGATCGCCAGCGTCGGCTCGGTTGAGCCGATGACAAACTGCACTGGCAGACCGCTGCCGGCCCCCGGCAGCGGTTGCAGGCCGAACGCTACAGATTGCAGGCCCGCGATGCCGCCCGCCGTCTGCTGGAGTTCCGGGATCATCTCCATAACCGTGCGATCGCGTTCACCCCAAGGCCTGAGCACGATTCCGGAGAGAGCCAGGTTCGAGATCGACGCTTCGTTGCCGATACTGCCGTTGAACAGGAACGTCTGCTCGGTCTCCGGCAAACCAGAGAGCGATTCCATCAGTGCCGCGGTGTATCGCGTCAGCTGCTCGGGCGACGTGTTCGCCGAGGCGGTCGACATGATCAGCGCAACACCCTGATCCTCGTTCGGCGCGAGTTCCTTGGCGGCCGTGATAAACATGAAATAAATACTCACCAGCACGATCGCCGCAAAGGTCATCGTGACTGGCACGTAGTTCAACGTATTGTGCAATACGCCCTCGTACGCTTCGCGCAAGCGCGCGAACTGCCGATCGAGAAATCTGCTCAACCCGCCGTCGCGCTGGTCGCCGGCTAGCAGGCGCGAGCACATCATCGGCGACAGCGTCAGCGCGACGATGCCAGAGACGATGACGGCGCCGGCCAGCGTAAACGCAAATTCCCGGAACAGGCTGCCGGTTAGCCCTCCGGAAAAACCGATCGGCGCATAGACGGCGAACAGCGTGATCGTCATCGCGATCACCGGCAACGCGAGCTCGCGCGCACCGACCAACGCGGCGCTCATCGCATCCATGCCTTCCTCGATGTGTCGCTGAATGTTCTCGACGACGATGATCGCGTCGTCGACGACCAGGCCGATCGACAGGACGAGCGCGAGCAGCGTCAACAGATTGATCGAGTAGCCGAGCAGCATCATCAGCGCGGCCGCGCCGACCAGCGACAACGGAATCGCGACGATCGGGATCATGACCGAGCGCGCGGAACCGAGGAACAGGAAGATTACGACCATTACGATGATCGCCGCCTCGACCAGCGTGAAGAGTACCTCGCGGATCGCATCTTCGATATACAGCGCCCGGTCATACGAAATTGAGCCTTCGATGTCGTCGGGCAGCTGCTGGAGAATCTCCGGAAAAATGTCGCGGATCTCCTGGATCACGGTCAACGCGTTCGCGTTCGGCAGCGTGTCGATCGCAATGAACGTCGCGTACTCGCCCTGAAACGCGACCGACGTATCGTAGTTTTCGGCGCCGAGCTCGACGGTCGCGACGTCACGCAGGCGCACGATCGTGCCGTCGCGCTCGGTCACGACGAGCTCGCGGAACTCGTCTTCCGTGTGCAGGTCCGTCGCCGCGTTCAGGTTAATCGAGATCGCGTCGCCCTTCGTCTTGCCGACCGCCGCTTGATAATTATTCACGAGGAGCGCCCGCTGCACATCGACCGGCGTGATCCCGAGCGCATACATGCGTCCAGGGTCGAGCCAGATCCGCATCGCGAAGTTACGCCCGCCGAGGATCGCGGCCTGCCGCACGCCTGCCACCGACTCGAGTTTCGGCTGCACGACTCGCACGAGGTAATCCGTGATCTTGTTCGCCGGTCGCGTTTTCGAATTGAAGCTCAGGTACATAGCGGATGCGGCCTCGCCGATCGCGAGCTGCAGCACGGGGTCTTCGCTGTCGGCAGGCAGGTCGGCGCGCACGCGATTGACCTTCGCGGTGATCTGCGTCAGCGCATCGTACGGCGGATAATTGAGCTTCAGATGCGCGGTAATCGAGCTTACGCCCGGAATACTGCTCGACTCGACGTAGTCGATGCCGTCGGCACTCGCGATCTCACGCTCGAGCGGAGTCGTTATGAAGCCACGCACGAGTTCGGCGTCAGCGCCGGTATAGGTCGTGATGATGTAGACGACGGCCGTCTCACTCTTCGGATACTGGCCGACGGTCAGCAGCTGCAACGAGCGCAGGCCGGCGAGAAGGATCAGCAGGCTGACGACGATCGCCAACACCGGGCGACGAATAAAAATGTCGGTGAACGCCATCGGAACGGCTAGTTGTTCTCGAGCACGGACACCGGCTCGTTGCTGACCAGCACGCTGTTGTCGACGACGACGCGCGCGCCATTGCGCAGCTTGATCTGACCGGCGGTGACGATAGTTTCGCCCGGTTCGACGCCGGACAGCACTGCGACCTGATCGCCGCGCGTCTCGCCGGTCCGCACGAATCGATTCTGCACCATGAGGTCGGTGCTCTCGCCGTCGCCCGCCGTCTCCGTCACGACGAAGACCGAGTCGCCGTAGGGGCTATAGGTGATCGTGGACTGCGGCAGCGTCACGACGGCTTCGCGCGCGGGCATCTCGACCTCGACCTCGGCAAACATGCCGGGCAGCAGCTGCTCTGACGAGTTGTCGATCAGACCCTCCAGCCGCACGTCACGGGTAGTCGAGCGGACGTTCGGCGCGATCGCGGTCACCGCGCCGCGGAATGCTCTGCCCGGGTATGCGTCGACGGAGATCGTCAGCGGCTGCCCGACCTCGACCAGCCCGATCGATCGCTGCGACACCGGAAAATCGACGAGGATCTGGTCCAGCGCCTCGAGCCGGACGATCGGATCTCCCGGCTCGACGTACTGTCCGAGATCGACCTGGCGAATGCCGATCCGGCCGCTGAACGGCGCGCGAATCGTCTTCTTCTCTATCAGCAGCCGCACGTTGCGCGCCTGCGCGACCGCGCGGTCACGGTCCGTTTGCGCCGTATCGTATTCGAACTGTGAATTCAGTTTCTGCTTGAGCAGGTCTTGCGCGCGCACCAGATTGAGTTCCGCGAGGCGCACGTCGGCCTCCAGCGCGTCGAGCCGCGCGCGTTCGTCGGCGACGTATTGCTGCGCCAGCAGGTCGCCGGCTTTCACGACGGTACCCGATTCGAAACGCAAATCGGTAATCATGCCCGCGACCTGTGCGGTAATGTCGACGCCTTGCGCAGCACGCAGCGTCCCCACCGACGGAATCATCGGGTTCCACGTGTCGCTGGTCGCGACCGTCGTCGACACCGTGACCGGCGGCATCGCCATGCCCGCCATCATCATATTCGACTGATAGGCAACCCAGGCCTTCCACCCGAACACGCCGCCGAAAAACAGGCCGACGGCGAACAGCATCAGGATCATTCTTTTAATCATGTTGGAGGATTATATAGGGGTCAGCCTAGTGGGTCGGCACCTGCTCCTTGCGCGCCTCCAGAAATGCCGCGAATCCGGGACTGACAGATTTCTCGGCCAATGCCTTGATCGTCGCATTCGTCGTCGCGTATGCCGCCTTCTCGGCGTCGGTCTCGGCCGGCTTCGCCTTCATCATCTTGCGCACCATCGTGCGCGGCCCCATCGGTGCCTCGGCATAGGCACTCAGCTTCCAGCCGTCGTCTTCCCTGACAAACACCGCGATGATCCGGTCCCAGCCATTGCTCGCCGGCATCCCGACGAGCTTGATGTCGTAGTCGAGCCGATAGGTCGCAACGGCGACGCCGGGCGCGACGAGTTTCGCCCGTACCTCGCTGTAGCGATTGTCGATACCGTCGAGGATCTTCCTGCCCGGGACCGGGTTGAAATAGTTGTCCATGCGCGACTTTCCGTACAGCGGAAACGGCACCTCTTCCGCCATGTAGATCGGATTGTCGTCGACCCACATGCTCTTGACGGTGCGATAGTCCTGATCGTTATACGCAACCTGGTAGTCGGCCAGAAACGCGGCGATTTCATTCGCGAGCGCCTGATCGGCCGCACTGACGGCATCCTTCTTGCCGGACTCGAAGTGATAGTCGGCGAGCACCGAATCCGGCCCGAGCAGGAAGGCGAACAGCAAGAGCGAGAGGCACGACATATTTCTCATTGGAGTCTCCGATTTCGATTGGGGCTCGGCGTGTGCGTATTAATGCCGATTACCGGATTCGATTCTACGGGTATTATTCGACAATGCTCAGCCGCCGGGGTTTCATTCTGTCAGGCGCCGCGGTCGGCGGCGGCCTGATCGTCGCATGGTCGATGCGCGCCCTCGACGACGGCGACGCGGCGGCCAAATTTGCGGGCGCAGGCGCGGCGGCGCACCCGCTCAATGCGTGGCTCAAGATCGACACCGACGGCATCGTGACCTGCGCCATTCACCGCGCGGAAATGGGCCAGGGGGTCACGACCGGACTCGCACAGCTGCTGATCGAGGAACTCGACGGCGTCTGGGCCGACACGCGCTTCGAATTCGCGCCGGTGGACCGCGACTATTTCAATTTCGGCATTCTCGAGGACGGCCGGCCGTTCGGCGATCCGGACGAAAGCCTGGGGGCCGCCGCCGGTACCTGGGCGATGCGGCGGGTCATGCACGCGGTCGGGTTGTCGCTGACGGTCGCCAGCACCAGCATCATCGACGCCTGGGACACGCTGCGACCCGCCGGTGCCGCCGCCCGCCAGATGCTGATCGCGGCCGCGGCCCGCCGCTGGGACGTCGACGCCGGTTCGCTGCACACAGAGCCCGGCTTCGTCGTCGACGCTGCGGGCACCAGGCGGGCGAGTTACGGGGAACTGGCGGCAGCAGCCGCGGACGAGCGCCCCCCATCCGACCCGCCGCTGAAGCCGCCCGCCGATTACCGACTTGTGGGCCGGGACGTGCCGCGCCTCGACGCGCCGATGAAGGTCGACGGCAGCGCGGTATTCGCCAGCGACGTCGAGCTACCCGACATGCTGTACGCAGCTATAGTGCACAGCCCGGTCGTCGGCTCGAACGTCGAGTCTTACGACGCCACCGCCGCGGCGGCCATGCCCGGCGTCGAACGCATTGTGCGTGCCGGCGACAATGCGGTCGCCGTTGTCGCGTCTGACACCTGGTCTGCACTGCAGGCTGCGGACGCGGTGACGATTACCGCCGCCCCGGTCGACCTCGTCGACACGGACGACATCGACGACCGCTACTTCGCCAAGCTCGATGCCGAAGCACTCGTGACGATTCGCGACGACGAAGGCACCGATGCGAGCATGGATTCGGCGGCAGCCACGGCATTCGCCGAATACACCGCGCCGTACCTGGCGCACGAGTGCATGGAACCGATGAGCTGCGTCGCGCACTTCACCGGCGACGCGCTGTCAGTCTGGGCCGGTACGCAGAGTAACTCCGTCTCACGCGACGTCGCCGCGGCACTCGCCGGACTCGACAAGGACAAAGTCGAGGTGCATTCGACCTTCCTCGGCGGCGGCTTCGGCCGGCGCGCGGAGATGGACTCGGTGACGCAAGCGGTGGCGATCGCACTGCAGTTTCCGGGCCGACCCATCAAGCTCACGTGGTCACGACAACAGGACACGCGGCACGGCGCGTATCGCCCGCTCGCAGTCGCGCGCGTGCGCGGCGCGGTCGACGGCGACGGCGCGCTCGCGGCGATCGATTACCGCGTCGTCGCGCAGTCGGTCGGCGCCGACTACGCGCGGCGCACGCCGTCACCACGCAAGGTCGATGACGCCGACGACCGCAACGTCATCTCGCCTACGGATCGCCCGCTCTACTCCATCGCCAATCTGCGCGTCGGCTACGTGCCGGTCGTCGCGCACGTGCCGGTCGGCTTCTGGCGCAGCGTCGCCTACTCGCTGAATCCGTTCTTCCTCGAAAGCTTCATCGATGAACTCGCGCATGCGGCGAACACCGACCCGCTCGCGTTTCGCCGCCGGGCGCTGGCCGGGCGCGACCGACATCTGGCGGTGCTGGACGCCGTCGAGGACGCCGCCGGTCCGGCGCACCCGGGGCGCGGCTACGCGCTCGTTGAATCGCACGGCTCGGTTATCGCGCATGCGATCGACGTCGAGACCGAGGCCGGCGAGTTCAGCCGCGTGGCGCGTGTGACCTGCGCGATCGACTGCGGCCGCCCGCTGCACCCCGACAACATCGTCGCCCAGACCGAGGGCTGCATTTTCAACGGGCTGGCCGCGGCGCTGTATGGCCGCGTCGACATCGAGAACGGCCGCATTCGCCAGCGCAGCTTCGGCGCCTACGCCCGCTACCTGCTCGCCGATCAGCCGCGGATCGACGTACGGATCGTGCCCAGCGAGCGGCGACCGGGCGGCGTCGGCGAAGTCAGCCTGCCCGGGGTTGCGCCGGCTCTTTGCAACGCAATATTCGCCGCGACGGGCCGGCGGGTGAGAAAACTGCCGATTCGGTAGCGTATCCGGCCGGCCGGTCCCGTTATAATGCGCCTCCCATGCGCATCCAGGACCTCAGAAAACTGCTTCTCGCCGCCGTTGCGGCGGCGACCGTCGTCTTGTCGGTGGGCGTACCTGTGTCCGCGGCCGCCGACCCGGGCACACCCGAATTGCCGCAGCTCGTCGACCAGTTCGGCGCGCCGGTCACCCTCGACCGGGATGCGGGCGAGATCCAGATCGCGATCGTCGTCTCTGCGAAGCGACTGCGCCGCATCAAGGCGTGGGAGAAAGCGTTGCGCAAGGAATTCCCGGACCTCACGGTGGTCCGCGTTGCCGACGTGCCGCGAAGCTCGCCGACAGACTACGAGAAAGTCGCCGAGAAGCTGCGCAAGAGGTTGCCAGAAGACGTGCCGGTCGGCATCGACCTGGCCGGCGAATGGGCGTCTGCGCTGGATCTCGACACGAGCGTGCCGAACGTCCTCGTGTTCGATCAGGCGGGCGAACTCGCGTACCGACAAAGCGGTATGTACAAGAAATCGCTGTATCCGCCGCTGCAGAGCGCGATCAGCGACGCGAGCTGAACGCGCCGCCCATTTAAACTAACGCGAGCAGCCTGACGAGGGCCGACTTACGAGGGCGGATGCGCAACTGCCGTTTCCCCGCCCGACCCGTAGACGCGCACTCGCGCGATCCAGTTCGCGGCCATCCACGACAGCAACGCGGTGCCGAGCAGAGCCCCGACGGGCATCCAGATGTCCAGTAACGAGTCCTGGCGCCAGAAGATGCCGCTATAAGCCTCGAGCGCCCACGTATTCGGCGTGAACCAGCCGAGCTTCTGCATCGCTTCGGGCATGAATATCCGGGGCACCATGCTGCCGCCGACGGCCGACACGACGAGGATCGCCGTGTTCGCGATCGTCTGCGCCTGGCGGCGCGTGTTGCAAGCGGTCGCGAGCAGCATCGCGAGGCCCGCGGCCGTGCACGCCGCGATGACCGTAACGATGAACCACGGCAACACGTGCCCCGGCAGATCGAGTCCGTACCCGATCCACGCCACGACGAATATCACCGTCACCTGCAACACGCCCTGCAACACCAGGTACAAAAACTTGCCGTTGATCAGCACACCGATGCCGCCGGGCCCGGCGAGCACCCGATCGAGCACGCCGGACTCCTGCTCCTCGAGCAGCGATACCGCGCCGTGCACGGAAGCGAACAGCAGAAACATGAACGCGACCGCGCCGGCCGAATAGGCGACCAGGTTCAGCGCACCGCCGTCGCCGATGACGTCCTCGTACGCAATCATGTCCTCGAACGACCAGCCGGTGCTCCTGCCCTTCTCCGCATCGCTGCGCATCTCGCCGAGGCCCTCGTCGACCTCTTCGCGCTGCTCGCTACTCAATGTCAGAAACTGGTTTTCGAGTTCCTCGACGACGTTCCCCATCGCGACGTCGGGCAGCGCACCGAAATAAGCCTGCCGGACCTGCCCGACCAGCATCGGCACCGCCACCGCGCGCGCCGGATCGCTGATGATGCGGATCGGCGCCTCGCCGAAACCGCCCGCCGAATCCAGCGGATCGGCGTCGGCGGGCAGGATGATGCCGATGTCCGCGTCGCCATTGCGAACGCGCGCCCGCAGTTCGTCGCGCCCTTCTGCAGTCGACAACTGCAAGTTGCCGGACGCGTTCAGCGCCTGAAGCAGCCGGCCCGAAGGTTCGTCGTTCACCTCGTCGAGCACGATGACCTTCAGGTTCAGCGAGCTGCCGGTCGTCGCGGTGAAGATCTCGGCCATGATCATGAAGAAGACGGCCGGGAGCACGAAACTCATCAGCAACGCGCCGCGGTCGCGCAGGAGGCCCAGCAGCATGGCGCGGAAAATCGCGATGCTCACGAACGCAATTCCTCGCCGGTCAGACGCAGCAATACGCCTTCGAGGCATGGTTCGCGCAGGCGCACCTCGGCGGCTTTGAGGCCGGCGCGCTCGAGTCGCGCCGTCAACTCGCCGACGTGGGTCAGATCGTCGTCGACCGGCCCCGTCCACGTAACCGCGCCGCGCGCCGGCTTCAGGTCGAGCGCCTGCAGAATCGACGAGCCTTCCGCGTCGGGCTGCTCGCGCAGCACGATCTTGAGTTCCTTGCGATCGGCGAACTCGCCGCGGATAAGTTTTTCCGGCCGGCCGACGAGTACGATTTTTCCGTCAAGCATGAACGCGACGCGATCCGCAATCGCTTCCGCCTGGCTCATGTCATGCGTCGTCAACAACACCGCAATGCCGGCGGAACTCAGGCGCAACAGCAATTCATGGATCCGGTCGCGCGCATTCATGTCGACGCCGACCGTCGGCTCGTCGAGCAGGATGACGTCGGGACCGTGCAACAGGCTCGCGACGATATTGAGGCGGCGGCGCATACCGCCGGACAAGGTATCCGTATCTTCGTCGGCGCGTTCGGCGAGTCCCGCCCATTCGAGCGCCTCATCGACGCGATCGTCGATTTCGCCGCGCGCGACGCCCATCATGCGGCCGAAGACCTCGAGATTCTCCCGCACGCTGAGGAACGGATAGACCGCGAGGTGCTGCGGGACGAACCCGAGCTTGCTGCGCACGCCGGCGTCGTTGCGCGGGTTGCGGCCACACAGGCGGACGCGGCCGGAATCCAGCGCGATCCGTCCGCACGCACTCGCGAGCAAGGTACTCTTGCCGGCACCGTTCGGGCCCAGCAACACCATGATCTCGCCGGCGTGCAATTCTAGGTCGACGTCGTTCAGCGCCCGCCAGTTGCCGAGCGTCTTGGTCGCCTTTTCGATACGCAACAGCGGCGACGCGGCCTTGCCAGTCGTCGACCCGGAGTCGGACATGCGCTATTCCCAAAAAACCCGAAAGTCGCGGCCCGTGCGGGGCCGCCACGCCTGCCGACTTTACCAGATCGTGCCCGGCCCGGGCCGCTTGGTGGTGTCGCGTTTCGATCGTCACTCCGCGCCACCCGTGATCGCTTAGCATTTTGCGCATGAAATCTGCGCGCGACGCACACCCGAACATCAAGGCCGTCATGGCGCTGCTGTTCGTCGGCGTGCTGATGGGCGCGCTCGATCTCGCGATCATCGGCCCCGCGCTGCCCGCGATGCAGGCCGAATTCGATTTCGACAATCGGCAGTTGTCCTGGCTGTTCAATATCTATGTGCTCGCACAACTGATCGGCACGCCGCTGCTCGCGAAGATGTCGGATCGCTTCGGCCGCCGCGACGTCTATATCGGCTGCGTCGTCGGCTTTGCGCTCGGCTCGCTGATGATCGTGCTGGCGACCAACATCGAAACGCTGCTGGTCGGCCGCGCGATCCAGGGCCTCGGCGCGAGCGGCATCTTTCCGGTCGCGGCCGCGGTCATCGGCGATACGTTTCCGGAAGAAAAGCGGGGCGGTGCCCTGGGATTGATCGGTGCCGTGTTCGGCATCGCGTTCCTGATCGGCCCGGTGCTCGGCGGCATACTGCTGCGCTACAGCTGGCACTGGCTGTTCGTCATCAATCTGCCAATCGCGGCCGTGTTGGTCGTCGCCGCATGGCGACTGCTGCCGGCCACGGGCACCGACTCGCAGTTGCCGTTCGACTGGCGCGGCGGCCTCTTGCTGAGCGCGGCACTGCTCGGCGTGGCCGTCGGCGTGACGAACCTCGAGACGAACGACCTGGTGCGCAGCGTCACGTCAATCGAAGTCTGGCCCTGGCTGCTCCTGGCCCTGATCGTGCTGCCGTTGTTCTGGCGCAGCCAGCATTCAGCGCCGGATCCGATCATCAGCCCCGCGTTCTTCCGCTCGCGTCAACTGCGCGTCATATTCATCATCGCCGCCGGCGTCGGCACCGTCGAATCGGCGCAGGTTTTTTTCCCGGCCCTCGCGGTCGCGGCGCTCGCCGTCACCGAAAGTACCGCGGCGTTTCTGATGCTGCCGTCGGTCTTCGTGATGATCTTCGTGTCACCGATCGCCGGCAAACTCGTCGATCGCATCGGGCCGAAACCGCTCGTGCATGCGAGCCTGACGTTCCTGTTCGCCGGCATCCTGATTTTCGGCCTCGCGAGCATGGACTACGTCAGTTTCATCGGCGGCGGCATCGTCGCCGGGATCGGTCTCGCCGGGATCCTCGGCGCACCGCTGCGCTACATCATCCTCGAGGAAGCCAGGCCTGAAGACCGCGCATCGGCGCAGGGTCTGCTGAACATCTTCCTCGCCATCGGCCAGCTGCTCGGCGCCGCGATCGTCGGCGCCGTCGCGACCTCGCGCGGCGGGGGCGAGACCGGCTACCAGGCCGCATACGTCGTGCTCGCTGCATTGAGCTGCGCGATACTCGCGCTGTCGTTCAGATTGCGCAAGCACCTGGCCGCGGCGCCGGCTGCCTGACGAGATCGCGCGCATGCGAGACGAACGATGAACCTGAACCGTCGCGCACTGTTGCTCGGCCTGGCGGCCACCGGACTGCCGGACGGCGGCCGCGCCGCCGACCTGACCGATCCCGCCGAGTTACTGCTTGCATTCATGCGCCTGGCCGGCAGTCTCGACGATCGTCTCGTGATCTGGTGGATGGAGGGCATGCGCTATGGAGTCGTCGATGCAAACGCGACGCTGCTGTTCGGCATGAAGGTCGGGATGTTCCACCGCTTCTTCCGCCAGCCCGACGGCAATTTCGCGGTCGCGATGTTCGAGCTGACCTACTACACCGATCTCGACACCGGCGAACTGCTGGGGGAGTTCCACAATCCGTATACCGGCGAGACGAACCGGGCGCGCCACGTGCGCCTCGGCCCGGAGATCCGGCATCAGACCGGGGCCGGGATAGCGCGCCCGGACAACCCGATGGTCAAGGCGTATCACAGCGCGCTGGGCCCGGCCCTGATACGCGGCGACGACGTCTGGATACCGCTCGACGTCGAGGCGACAATAGAGTTCCCGAAGCCGACTGCGCCCTCGATCGTGCTGAATCATTACACGACCGTGCACGGACGTCTGAGCGACGCACTGAACCCGGCGCTCGACTCCGCCGCGTGCGAGCTGAACTTCCAGAACGTGTTGAAGTGGGAGCCGTTCATGCGCATGGGCGACCGCCCGGGCCACATGATGAGCCGCGCGGCAGGGCGTAAACTCGAGTCTGTCGATGAGCTGCCCGCCGACTACCTCGCAATGGCCGAGCGCATGCACGGGCGCTATATCGCTGACCCGGTCAGGACGCTGGACAAACTGACCGCAACCTTGCAGCGGGGCTGACCCGCACCGGAGGCTCGCGTGGACAGACGGGTATTTAACAAGGCATTGCTGGCGGCCGGCTGGGCCGCGACGTACACATCGGGTGCCGCGCTGGCGGCGACCGCGGGTGCAGTAACGAAAATCGCCGGCGACGTCGAGGCCGTGACGCGGACCGGCGGCGATACGACGCTGTCGAAGGCAGCGCTCAAGGAACTGCAGGCGGCATTGCGCGGCGCGCTGCTGTTACCCGGCAACGCCGACTACGAATCGAAACGGCGGGTATGGAACGGGATGATCGACAAACGTCCCGGACTGATCGTCCGCTGCAGTGGCGCGGCGGACGTGATGCGCGCGGTCGACTTCGCGCGCGACAACGACCTGCTCGTCGCGGTGCGCGGCGGCGGCCACAGCATATCGGGCAAGTCGGTCTGCGACGGCGGCATCATGATCGACTTGTCGCCGATGCGCTGGTGTCGCGTCGACCCGGTCGCACGCACGGCGCGACTCGGCGCCGGATCGCTGCTCGGCGACCTCGATCACGAGTCGCAGCAGTTCGGCCTCGCGACGCCGTGCGGCACCGTGTCGCACACCGGCGCGGCGGGACTGACCCTCGGTGGCGGCCACGGCCGGCTGTCGCGCAGCTTCGGGCTGACCTGCGACAATGTGCGCTCGGTCGACATCGTCACCGCCGACGGCCGGTTTCTTAAGGCGAGCGCGGAAGAAAACCAGGATCTCTACTGGGGCGTGCGCGGTGGCGGTGGCAACTTCGGCATCGTGACCGCGTTCGAATACGACCTGCACAAGGTCGGACCGATGATCTACGGCGGACCGATGATGTATCCGCTCGACCAGGCGCGCGACGTGTTCCGGATCTTCGCCGAATTCACCGCGGCGGCCCCGCGTGAAATGTCGGCCGACGTGATCGCGCTCGCGCCGCCGGGCCGCAAAGGCTTCGCGATCCTGAGCTTTTGCTACCTGGGCGACCACGCGGAGGGCGAGCGCCTGCTGCAGCCGATACGGGCGGCCGCGAAGCCAATCGTCGACCAGGTGCGGCCGATGCTCTACACCAAACTGCAGACATCGGCCGACACCGGCACGCCGCCGGGCAAGCTCTACTACAACAAGTCCGGGCTGATGACTTCGCTCGAACCGGACTTCCTGGAAACGATCGCGGACCGCATGGAGATGGCGGCGGGCCGGCCCGATCCCGCGGTCGCGAGCAACATCATCGTGCAGCATCTCGGCGGTGCGGTCGCGGACCTGGCGCCGGACGAGACCGCGTACGTGCATCGCGACGCGCGCTACGACAGCGTGATCCTGTCCGCATGGGACAACGCGGAGTTCAACGACCAGAACATCGGCTGGCTGAAGGACGCGTACACGGACATGGAACCGTACACGATCGGTTTTTACAGTAATCACATGGTCGACAGCGACGAGCCGAAATTGAAACGTACGTTCCGCGGCAACTACGATCGCCTCGTCGCGCTCAAGAACAGGTACGATCCGACCAACTTGTTCCATCTCAATCCGAATGTGAAACCGACGGTCTAATCGATGCGCAGAAGCGATCTGCTGCCCGCCTCGTTGACGGCGATTCTACTGCTGATCGGCTGCGCCAGGCAGAGCGACCCGGGCAATATGGGCGACATGGGCGACCGCGACTGCGATCAGTGTCCCGAGGTCGCAGAGTTGCCCGGCGGCACGTTCATGATGGGCACGGCCGAGGCGGATCGGCTCATTGATCCGCGCACCGGCAAGCCGGCGAAGAACGACGGTCCGCAACATGAGGTGACGGTGCCGCCGTTCGCCATCGGCAAATACGAAGTCACCGTCGACGAGTACCGCGCGTTCATCGACGCGACCGGGCACGACAATCCCGACGCGTGCATGGAATTCGGCGCGGAGAACGGTTTTTCGATCACGCAGGACGTCGACTGGGACGACCCGGGATTCGTGCAGGCGGGCGACGCGCCGGTCGGCTGCGTCTCATTCATCGACGCTCAACGTTACGCCGCGTGGCTCAGCGAGATCACCGGCGAGAACTATCGATTGCCGACCGAAGCCGAGTGGGAGTATGCGGCGCGGGCGGGCGCGACGACGCCGTATTTCTGGGGCACGGAGGAAGCCGTCGCCTGCGAATACGCGAACGTACGCAGCGCCGGCGCCGACACGATCAGCAAACGACAGGCCGCGGCGGACGCCGCGAAAGGGTTCCCGTGCGACGACGGCGCGGCGCAGTCTGCGCCGGTCGGCAGCTACCGCCCGAATGCGTTCGGACTCCACGACATGCAGGGCAATGCATGGGAATGGGTCGCCGATTGCATTCACAAGGACTACGTCGGCGCACCGATCGACGGCAGCGCGTGGCTCGACGACGAGCCGTGCCAGTTCGGCGTCATCCGCAGCGGCTCGTTCCTGAACCTCGTCGAGCGATCGAGCACGACCGTGCGCGCCGGGCGCCCGCGGAGCGGCCGCGCGACGAATATGGGCTTCAGGATTGCGCGAGGCGGCGACGCTGCGGGCGAACCGGCTCCCATCGCAGGCGCTTGGACATCCGCAACTCCCGACGATGCACCCGGCGGTCGTGGCGCCGAGCTATTCGCCGACAACTGCGCCGCCTGTCACGTCGAGAACTACCGCTTCAAGGGTCTGTACGGCAAGGATCAGGCCTCGCTGGTGCGGACGATTCGCGACGGCGGCAATAACGTTATGAGCATGCCGGCGTTCGGCACCGAACTGTCGCCGGAAGATATCGACGTACTCGCGACCTGGCTGCGCCGCAAGAACGGCTGGTAGCGCATGATGTTCCGCACCGGCCTGCTCCTCGCCCTGCTCGCCTGCAGCGCGCTGGCACGCGGGGCCGCGTACGACGAACACCTGTGCCGGTCGGCACAGCGGCTGCTCGTCAATGCGAACGACGAACTCGCAGTTGCCGAGCAGGTCGGTGCAGGCAACGGCTTTCACACGATCCAGATGGACGTCGACGCGGAAACCGGCGTCGCCGTCATCGCGATGACCACCGACTACACCAGTATCGACGGCGAGAATGTCGCCACGCACGTGTCCTGCAAGATGGTCGACCGTGACCGAATCAACGACGTGCTCGCACTGAACCTGCCCGGCCCCGACCGTCAGTGTCGCAGGGTGAACGAACACACATATGCGCGCGCGCTCGCCGGGCTGACCGCGGCGGAGCGGCGGCGATATCTCGACGACGGACGCAAGCTCGCGTTCGGCGACGACGCGATTCTTGCGAGCGGCGGTGAATGGTTACCGGTATCGATGGACGCATTCGTCGACGTGTCGGGCGGCGACGTCATCGTGCGCGCACCGTCGGTCCGCGTTCCGTGGAACTCGTCTGAACGCAACTTCTACCAGGGCACGCAGCACTGCAAACTGATCACGCTCGCGGCGATGGAACGATGGCTGCGCAGCGGCGCGTTCGACCCCGATGCGACGCTGCTGCCGGCCACGGATCTCGCATGTGATGCACCGCACGCTATGACTTCGACTGTCTGCAGCTGCCGGTTTTATTTCGCGCCCGCGGATGCGATGTTCTGCCAGGACTATAGCGGGCCCGCGTGGTCGCCGGACACAGCGCGCGCCGAGTGCGACCAGCGTCACGCGAGCGCCGCGGCGCTACGCGCGGCGGAGAATCGCTACGCCGGAGCGGGCGGTCGTTTCTCGACAAAAAACTGCGCCGCGCGCGACGACGCGCCGGCGATCGTCGGTACGTGCGTATTCCATTGCCGCCGGCCGGATGAAACCCTGTGGCATGTCGCCGGCGCGATCGATCCGCGCATGACGCGCGGCTGCGACCTGTTCTTGCGCGGCTCTGAACCGCTGCCGACTCGCGAAGGAGATTCAACATGACGATCAAAGACCGAAATCCGGGCCTCGTTGGCCTCGCCGCACTGCTCGCATGGCCCGCATTGCTGGTCCTGCCGGGCGATACGACACTCGCCGGTGCGCACGGCGGCTCGAACGTGACCATGCCGGCCGCGGAACAGGAACAGCTGCGTGAGTGGTTCAACGGCTTCGTCGCGCGGATGGACGACAAGTACTTCGGCGTCGTCGGCGAGCTGAACGGTGAACTCGAGTTCGAGGATCGGGAGGCGTCGACGGAGTGGTCGGATTACGACCTGCGCGTCACGCGCGGCGACGTCATGGAGAAAGCGGGACGAATGTTGTCGGTCGGCAAAAAGCTGTCGCCGGGGCGTGGCGAGGGCGTGCTGACGTGGGGACGTTTCTTTTCGCTGGACATGCACCCGAAGACGCCGCTGGTCGGCATGCTGCACGCCACTATTGTTTTGCAGACGTTCGAGGACGGTAAGGTCGGGACCGGCGGCTGGCTCGGCGTCATGCCCGGCACCAAAGTCGATGCAGACCTTGCGCTGTTAAAGAAGATCACCGACGACTATTTCGCGCAGCACGGCAAGGACCCGTCGCTCTATCGCCGCCTGATCTGCAAGGGGACCCACGACACCATCGCCGAATTCCGGCGACGTCCGGCCTGCTCCGGCGTCAGTTTCTACGGACCGCCGGTCTACCCCGACGACCCGGCCGAGAGTATTCGCTTCATCGCCGGCCTGTTCGACGAATTCGTCGGCACCTACATGGCCATCACGACCGAGCGAGCGGATGACGCCTTCACGGATGCAGATCTCGCGGCGCAGGACGACATGCGCAGGCGCTGGCTGATCGATCAGCTGTTCTCGGATCCGTTCTCCAGCAAAATCGTGCCGTTCGAGGCCTGGACCTTCGCGAACGTCCCGCCCGTCATCAAGTTCTGAGCGCCTAGATAATGAGCGGAGCCGTTCGCGAGTGGTATAGCGTGTCTTCGTCATGACTATACGATCGGCAGGTTATTCAGCGACAGGATGCCGTAAATCGGGCTGGCGACCGCAATCACGAAGAATGCGACGGTGTAACAAACGGCTTCGAATCTCTTGCTCCAATCCTGGTTGCGATTAAACATGTCTGTCTCCATCTCGGTTGGTTGGCGTACCGGCCTTCCCGGCACAGCTATAGATTCGGTCATCAGGGCCTTTAGATCTGTCAAGGGGTTGACACAACTCGCGAGTAGCCGGAATCTAGTGGCATGAAGCGACTGAGCCCCAGTGACGTGCTGCGCCAGAATGAGCTGTTCGCCGGTCTCCCGGACGAATCGTTCGCGCAGGTTGTAGCGCTGGCCAATACCCGCACCTACGCCAAGGGCGCGAGCATCTTCATGCAGGGCGATCCCGGTGACTCGTTGTATGGTGTCGCGTCCGGCAAGGTGCTGATCAGCGCCAGCGGCGCCGATGGCAAGGAAGTCTCGCTGAACCTGCAGGAACCCGGCAGCGTGTTCGGCGAGGTCGCACTGCTGGACGGGCAACCACGCACGGCGAGCGCAACGACCGCGGCGAAATGCGAACTCGTGATCATTCAGCGCGATCATTTTCAGCAGCTGCTAAAACGCGAACCGACTGTCGCGATCCATTTGCTGGAACTGGTCTGTCAGCGCGTCCGCTGGACCAGCGGCATGGCCGAAGACTCGGTACTACTGCCGGTGCCGGCGCGCCTCGCGAAGCGTTTGCTGACGATGGCCGAGATTAACGGCCGGCCGCACGCGAACGGTATTGAACTCGTAATCTCGCAGGCCGAACTCGCGGCCTTCCTCGGCGTGTCGCGCCAGATCGTCAACCAGTACCTGCAGACCTGGAAACGCTCGGGCTGGGTCGAGCTCGCACGCGGGCGCATCGTTGTCGTCGATCACGACGCGCTCGACGACGTGGGTAGCGGCTTCGAAGACTGAGCAATCGCAGCGCCGACACTCAAGAAGTAAACAAAGGAATTAGCAATATGGCGAACTCGAAACACGAGATCTCGGGCGGATTATCGCGACGTCGTTTACTCGCTACCGCCGGCGGCATCGCAGCCGCGGGCGCGGCTGGCAACACGGCCGCGGCCACGCAATCCATTGCGCGCGACGAAGGGCCGTTCCGCATGACGCCGACCAGCGTGATGACGATGCCGAAAGACCCGCGGCTCGACCTCAACGACCCGGAAACCAACTTCATGGCGATGCTGAAACTGCGCGCCGACATCGCGGAGAAAGATTGCCTGTTCGCGTTTCCGGGCGAGGCATGGGCGATGGTGCCGCAGGAACAGAACTACCGCTGCTTCAAGACGTTCGGCATCGGCGCGACGCGTATCGAAGAGGTGCCGGAAGGCTGGCGCATTTACAGCCGCGAGGTGCTGTATTACCTCGACCCGGAAACCGGTGAGATCCTGGAAACCTGGAACAACCCGTTCCTCGGCGGCCGCGAAGTCGAGGTCATGCACATCGCGAACGACCCGGTGAACGGCGTGTTCATGCGCGAAGGCGGCCACCCGGTGCTGCGACCGCCCTACCCTTACATATCGTTCGGCGACGACGTCGTGTTCCAGTGGAATTTCTACATCTTCAAACCAGCACCGCTGACGCGCAGCGAGTACCCGCTGTACTCGTCCGGTGACATCGACCAGCACGCCGAGCTCTGGGGCATCAAGGGCCGCAAGAGCGAGATCCTCGATCCTGACATCACGTCCGCATCGTGCGTGATGTCCTGGAGTCGCGTCGCCGGCTGGCTGCCGTTCATGGAGATGGGCTCGAGACCCGGTTCGATGGTCTTCCACAGCCACAGCATGAAACTGCTGAACGGCGTCGACGACCTGCCGCGCTACATACTCGATTTCACGGAGAAGAATTTTCCGAAATACCTGCAGGCGCCGACGGAATGGAATGGACCGCAGATGACGTCGGCCGCCGGCGAATTCAAGAATAAGATCGATGCGGCGAAAAAATGAGCCGCCGGAAAGGGTAACGGCGCCGCCTAGGCCGCGGCCGGGCTCCGCAGCAGGCCCCAGGCACGCAGCGACAGCGCGCCGATGCCGAGCAACATGACCGCGGTCGCAATCGGTGTGCCGACGGCGGGCACGATATAGAAGATCCTGATCGCGATTGTAACGATCGCAATCGCCGACCAGGCGAGCCACAAATTCACGTCGCCGCCGCGACCGAAGCGCGCCAGGCCGGCGCGCGCGATCAGAATGATGCCGACCAATGTGCCGAGCAGCAAAAGCAGCGCGTAGCCCAGCACCACGACACCGCCAAGTAGAGCCCCGATACCGGTGGCGAATAACAGCATCGCAATTACCGGCGTCGTCGCGAAAACGACAAGACCGGTCACGAGACTCGCACCCGGTCGCGCGATCAACAGGTCGGCGCACGCGTCACATTGCCGGCGAAATAGCGAGTACAGCACACCGGCCGCGAAGATCATCGCCAGCAGAATGAACACAGTCTGCGGCCAGCCCCCGGATTCGTCGTCCTCGACCGGCGCCTTCATCACGACGTTGCCCGCGACGACCGCGCCGTCCGCAATGTCGGGATCGCGCTCGCAGTGGCAGATCAGGTCGCCGTTGATGATCGCGCCGTCAGCGATGCGCACCGTGTCACCGGCGAGCTCGGCGTTGCCGTTGATGCGCCCGGAAATCTCGATGTCGCGCGCCGCGATCCTGACGCCGTCTCCGACATCACCGTCAACGCGGACCTCGGCGCCGGCCAGCCAGGCCCAGTCGGCGATGTTGCTGTTGCTGTCGAGCCGAATTTCCGCGCCCGCGGCGACGACGTGCCCCTTGACGATGTCGCTGATGACGATCGTGCGCCCGGCCAGCCGCGCGTCGTCGCCGATGCGTGCCTCGAGTGTGATATCCCGTCCGGCCGCGAGCACGTCTTCGCTGACAGCGTCTGCGATCAGAATGCTACGGCCGCCGACGACCGCGTCACCGCGCACAAGCGCGCGGATTTCTACGTCCTGGCCCGCAATATAGAGATCGTTCGGCACCGTTTCGTTGATGACGACACGCTGGCCGACCTGCTGCGCGAGCGCGGCAGGGCCAATGCAAAAAACGGTGAACCCGAGGATCAGAATCGCACGCGTAGTGGTCATGTGGTGCTCGCGAATACGCTTGCGGTAATTGTCGCACAGGCCGGCGTGACCCGGATACGCGAAGTTCGAGTATGCTTCGCCGGGCCATGGAGACTTCGCTCGATATCTGGCGCCTGCTCGCCGGCGTCGCGCTATTCCTGTTCGCGATGACGCAACTCGAGGCCGCGCTGCAGTCGCTCGGCGGCCGCTCGGTCGCGCTGTTTCTGAAGCGTCGGGCGCGCAACCGCGTGACCGCGGTGCTCAGCGGCATCGCGACGACCGCGTTCCTGCAGAGCAGTTCGGTCGTCGGTCTGATGGTGCTCGCATTCACCGGGGCCGGCCTGCTTACACTGCCCAGCGCGCTGGCGATCATCTTCGGCTCGAACCTCGGCACGACGTTCACCGGCTGGATCGTCGCGACGCTCGGCTTCAAGTTCGAGATCTTTACGCTGGCCTACCCTGCGATCGCCATCGGCGGCGCCGCGCTGCTGTTCGGCCGCGGGCGCTGGGCCGAGGGCGGTCGCGCGTTACTCGGTCTCGGCCTGCTGCTGCTCGGCCTCTACTATATGAAGCAGAGCGTCGCCGGAATCGAGCAGCTGATCGACATCCAGAATCTCGCCGGGCTCGCGCCGTGGCAGTACTTGCTGTTCGGCGTCGTCGTCGCCGCGGTGATCCAGTCAAGCTCGGCGACAATGATGATGACGATGGCGGCGCTGAACGCCGGTATCATCTCGCTGCCCAACGCGGCCGCGATCGCGATCGGCGCGGATCTGGGCACGACGACGACGGTATTGCTCGGCGCGCTGAAGGGCTCTTCGGAGAAAAAACGCGCGGCGCTCGGCCACGTGATTTTCAACGCGGTCACCGACATCATTGCGTTCGCGCTGCGGGTGCCGCTACTCGGCCTGATCGCAACGCTGGGTCTCCAGGACCCGTTGTATTCGCTCGTCGCGTTCCACAGCCTGTTCAACCTGATCGGTCTGTGCGTCTTCCTGCCCGTCACCGTGCCGTTCGCGAACTTCCTCGAGCGCCTGGTGCCGGCAGACGACGCCCGCGAGGCCCGCTATCTCAGCGACGTCAGCCCGGCGGTCAACGAAGCCGCGCTGGCCGCCGTCGAACGCGAAACGTCGCTGCTGATCGCACGCGCGCTGCATCTCGCACGCACCGCGTTCGACCCGGTAATCGCCAAGCCGCAAGGACGCCTGCCGGTCCCGCACGAGCGTGGCATCGAGGCATCTACCGACCGACCGTTCGATGAACTGTATCGTGCGAGCAAGCAACTCGAAGGTGAAATTGTCGAATTTGCGACGCGGCTGCAGGGCGGCGGGCTCGAGGAGCAGGACTCGCTGCGCCTAACGCACCTCTTGACCGCGTCTCGACGCGCGATGCGCAGCGCGAAAGCGATCAAAGACGTGCGCCATAACCTGATCGACTTCGCGAGCCCGGCCAGCGGAGCTGCACAGGGCTACCTCAAGCAATTCGCCGATAGCATGCACGATTATCTTAACGACCTGTTCGCGTTGCGCGACCGCGATGCCGACGCACTGCATTTCGACGACCTCGCCGCGCTGCTACAGCAACTGCATCGTCGGCACGACATG
Organism: Gammaproteobacteria bacterium; assembly: GCA_051008895.1. GTDB lineage: Bacteria > Pseudomonadota > Gammaproteobacteria > Steroidobacterales > SMWD01. The sequence continues at coordinate 56,371 of JBPCXI010000047.1, forward strand.
ATTCACGAGACCGTATTCAGCGACGTGCGCGACCGTCACGTCGACGAAACGCTGGTGTCGACGCTGCTGAACGTCAACCGCGAACTGATGAATTGTCAGTTCTGGCTGCTGATGTCACTGGCCAGCTATCACCTGACCGAGGAACAGGCGGCGGACCTGGAGCAGATTCCGGCCACCTGACGCCGCCCGAGGGGCACAGATCCAGCGCTGCGCCAAGCGCGTATTAACAAGTGCAAATGGGCGCAACTGCCAATGAGCGATGGGGGCCGGTGTTGGAAGCTCGACAAACCAGACTTTTGCTGACGCTGCTGTTCGTCGGCGTGCTGATGGGCGCCCTCGATCTGGCAATCATCGGCCCCGCGTTGCCCGCGATCAAGGCAGAATTCGGCATTGTCGATCGCCAGCTGTCCGTGCTGCTCAATGCTTACGTGCTGTGCCAGCTGCTCGGCACGCCGCTGCTGGCGAAACTGTCCGACCGCTTCGGTCCCCGCGCTATCTATATTCTCAGTATCGCGCTGTTCGCGGTCGGATCGCTCGTGCTCGTCGTCGCGACGACCCCCGCGATGCTGTTCTATGGCCGCGCGATCCAGGGCTTCGGCGCCGGTGGCATCTTCCCGGTCGCCGCCGCAGTGATCGCCGCGAAGCTGCCGTTCGAGGAGCGCGGCCCGGCGCTCGGCGTGCTCGGCGCCGTATTCGGCATGGCGTTCCTGATCGGCCCGATCCTCGGCGGCATCCTGCTGCAGTTCGCGTGGCAATGGCTGTTCGTGATCAACCTGCCGATCGCGGCGCTGCTGATCGTCGGCGCAATCCGCCTGTTGCCGACGACGTCGGAGCAACGGCCGTTGCCGTTCGACTACAGGGGCGCTGCGCTTCTCGCCGTCGCGCTGACTTCCCTCGTCCTCGCCGTCAACAACATCGACACGAACGCAGTAATCGCGAGTCTCGCAAGCTGGCAGGTCGGTGGATTGCTGATCATCGTGGCCGTGTTCACGCCGCTGTTCTGGCGCACAGAGAAACGCGCGCGCGATCCAATCATCGATCCGAAGTTCTTCGCGTCCCGCCAGATCGTGATCGCGTGCCTGATCAGCGCCGGCGTCGGCGCGCTGCAATCGGGCGGCGTGTTTTATCCCGCGCTCGCCGTAGCATCGATTGGCATCGACGCATCGACGGCCGCATGGCTGTTGCTGCCCGGCGTGCTGGTATCGACCATTGCTTCGCCGATCGCCGGTCGCTTGGTGAATCGCGTCGGTTCGCGTACGGTCGTACTCGCGAGCCTCGCACTGCTCGTCGCCAGCCTTTCAATCTACGCGTTGACCGACCTCCGCATCGCGACTTTCGTGCTCGCCAGCATGCTGAGCGGACTCGGCATGGCGGGGCTGCTCGGCGCGCCACTGCGCTTCATCGTGATGCGCGAGACCGGGGCTGGCCAACATGCCGCCGGCCAGGGCCTGCTCAGCGTCTCAACGTCGATCGGCCGCCTGCTCGGCGCCGCGATCGTCGGCAGCATTGCGACATCGGCCGGGGGCGGCGCGGCAGGTTACCAGGCCGCATTTGTCGCGATGGCTCTGCTCGCCGGTACAATGCTCGCGGTCGCGTGGCCGTTGCGGACGCATTTACCGCAGGGCGGCGACAAGCCTGCTGTCACAGCGCGAGCATCCGCGGAGGCCTGATTTGTGCCGCCTGGGGTAGCCGTCACGGCGTCGCCGCACCCAACTTCTGCTGCCACAAAACAGCGCGTGTCAATTGGTGCTCGCGCCGCCATATTTCGGGATGACATTCACCCGACACGTGCCGGACATGCGATTTTCTGGGACGTGATTCGCACGACAGCTTGGGTACCGATCCCCGCCAGCATTTGGCTATTCGGATCGGCGCTGATCTTGCCGGGCCGGGTGCGTAAACACGCAGCATCGACGAGCCGCGCGACCCAACCCGGAAAACCCGGCATGTGCGGGGTATCCTTTTCGTTTACCCGTCAGCGACGCGGCGCCCCGCTATGCCGCTTGCTGCGCGGCGATTGTGCTACGCTCTTACGACCGGGCTCGCAACCCGGCGCGGGTGTGTCGTTATCAAGAGGATTTCACGGGGGAATCGTCAAAGTGTCCAGAATTTTCGGCCGTCTATATATAAGCGGTATCGTCGTAAGTCTGTCAGCCATATTCCAGCCTGCCGTATTGGCCCAGGATACGCCCGCGGCGAGACCTGTCCTCGAAGAACTCGTGGTGTCCGCGCGCAAGGTGCAGGAAAGCCTGCAGGACGTTCCAGTGTCGGTCGTCGTGATGAGCGGCGAGAGAGTCTCCGAAGCCGGCATCATGAAGATCGAGCAACTGGTGCCTTACATACCCAACTTCGCGATGTCGGAGACCGGCATCGGCACGAATTTGTACGTGCGCGGCATCGGCTCTGGCATTAACCAGGGCTTCGAACAGTCGGTCGGCATGTACATCGACGGCATCTATTACGGCCGCGCGCAGCTGATTCGCGCACCGTTCCTCGACCTCGCACAGGTCGAAGCGCTGCGCGGCCCGCAGGTGACGATCCTCGGCAACAACAGCATCGCGGGCGCTTTAATCCTGACGACCAACAAGCCGAGCCAGGAGTTCGAGGCGTCGGTCAACGTGCTGGCCGGCGAGGACGGTGAAGTCGAGCTGACGGGCGTCCTGTCCGGGCCGCTGTTCAGCCAGCTGGCTGGCCGCGTCGCGCTGCGCTACCGCGCGATGGACGGCTATTTAGAGAACAATATCAATCCGGGCGACGAGCCGGACCGAGAGGAACTCAGCGGGCGCGCGACACTGAACTGGATCGCCGACACCTGGGACGCAACGCTGAAGGTGGAGCGCAACGAATTTGACGTCAAGGGCCGGCAGATCGAGATCTTCAGCCAAGTGCCGTCACTGGTCCCGGGTGATCCGGATTTCGCGCTGCATGAATCACTCGCCAGCAACACCGGCTTCAGCCGAAATACCGGCAGCTTCGGGCTCTGGAACGACTTTTTCTGCCGCGGCGAGACGCCACCGACCGCCCCGTGCACCGGCAACGAGCAGGGCGCGACCTACACGGAGTACCTCGGAGGCTTCTTTGACAACAATCCTGCTATCCAGAACGACCAGCTCGACTTCATCCGCGGCGCCAATACCGCGGGTGCGAATATTCCAAGCATTACCGGAAACGGCGACCGCAGCGACAACACCATCACCGCGGCCGTGCTGACGCTGAACTTCGATATAGGCGAGCACCAGCTGCAGTCGATATCCGGCTTCCTCGACTACGATTACGACGAGATCTGCGACTGCGACTTCACCGGCGCGGACCAGTTCCTGTTGCAGTCCGTCGAGGAGTTCACACAGTTCAGCCAGGAACTGCGCTGGACGTCGCCGCAAGACGGCCGCGCGCGCTGGATGGCCGGCATCTACTACCAGCAGGACGATCTCGATTTCGGCGATCAGATCTTCGTGCCGATCGGCGGCGGCGTGACCCGGCTCGTCGGCTACGCGACGACCGGCGATCCGGCCGGCGCGGACGCGGCGATCGGCGACACATCCGCGTTCCGCGACTTCCGCCAGAAGACCTACAACAGCGCAGTGTTCGGCCAGCTCGGATTCGACTTCACGGACCGCTGGCGCGCAAGTATCGGCGCGCGCTATTCGCATGTCGAGAAAGAAGCCGTGCGCGTGTTGCAGGAAGGCGACCTTGACCGCCGCGCGTTCGACCTGTCCGACCCGGACGATTTCGCACGTTTATCGACCGGCGCGGTGCTCTACTCGGCGATCTTTAAGGCCGCATTCCACCAGCTAGCCGGAAACCGTGAGGAAGACCAGCTGTCGTGGGAGCTCGTTACCGAATTCGATGCGACCGACGAAATCATGGTCTACGCATCGGCGAAGCAGGGCTTCAAGTCCGGCGGCTACGACGTGCGCTCGAACAGCGAACCCGATCCCGGCACGACCGGCGCCGGCGTGCTGTTCCCGGCGTTCCTGCAACCCGTCGTGGCCGGCAACGTGGACCCCGGCTCATTCGAGTTCGAAGACGAGGAAGCGCTCGCGTTCGAGCTCGGCTCGAAGATGTCGCTGCTCGGCGGCGCCGCGGACCTCGGCGTGACGGTTTTCTACACGCAGTTCGACAACCTGCAGGTGTCAATCTTCGACGGCACGCTCGGCTTCAACGTCGGCAACGCGGCCGAAGCGACGTCGCAGGGCGTCGAGCTCGACGGCCGCTGGCTGATCACGGACCAGTGGATGTTGACCGGCTCCCTCGCTTACCTCGACTTCGAGTTCGACAATTTCCCGAACGGCCAGTGCAACCAGGGTCAGGCGCCGACGTCGCCGGACGGCAAGTGCGATTACTCGGGGCTCACGAACCAATACGTCGCCAAGTGGTCCGGTGCGTTTGGCCTCAACTACGAGCAGCAGATCGCTGCGCTGCTCTTCCGCGGCACCCTGGACGTGCTGTTCACGGACGAATTCGAGCCGTCGCAGAACCTCGACCCGCGCGTGACGCAGGATGCTTACGCTAAGGTCAACTTGAGGTTGGCGCTCGGCGCGCCGGACGGGCGCTGGGAGGTCGCGGTGCTGGGTAGGAATCTCACCGATGAGACGATCGTGACGTACGCGAACGACACGCCGCTGGCCTTCAGCCAGTTCAGATCGCCGTCGTTCTATGGGTTTGTAGACCGCCCGCGTTCGTTCGCGCTGCAGGCGAGCCTTAGATTCCCGTAAGCCTGCGTCGAACTCGCTCATATCGCGCGAGCTTGTGCGCATAAGCGGACGTTTTCTATCGGTTTTTTTCGCCTTACGCGAACGTAATGCATACATTATGTTGACTTTCTTTGCACATTAAATTGCGGTAAGATTCTTGAACGTGCTCTTGCACAGAAGAGCCCGTCGGTCCATTTGGAGGCTCGCCCTTGACGCAGGCTGCGGACCGACGAGCGAATAACGAACGAATATCTTTAAGGGGATAGTCATGTTGAAACGAGTTACTGCAGGATTGGCGGTCGGACTCCTGTTGACCGCAATGTCCGCACAGGCTGCGATTGTGAAC
>JBPCXI010000048.1:0-3569 GCA_051008895.1 Gammaproteobacteria bacterium
CCGCGTTACTGATATCGGCCTGTGCCACAACAGCGCCGCAGGAATCGATCGAGCCTCCGGACGTCGAGTACGTGCCCGACGCCGGCTACAGCATGCTGATGGCGGAGATTGCGCTGCAGCGCAAGCAATGGCTCATCGCCGCGCGCGAGTATCTGAACGCGGCGAACCAGTCACAGGACCCGGCCACCGCGCGGCGCGCGACCGAATTCGCAGTCGAGTACGGCTACGACGCGATGGCACTCGCCGCGTCCCGCCGCTGGCTCGAGCTGCTGCCGGAGAATCCGCTCGCGCACGAGTACGCCGGGCGGCTCTACCTGCGCCGCAATGCATTGGACCAGGCGCTGATTCATTGGCGCGCCAGTCTCGGCACCGACGTGATGACCGACGCTGAATACCTGCGGGTCGGTGCGGACATGGCGGAAGCGGGCAACCCGATCGGCGCGACGATGATCCTGGTGCGCCTGGTCAACGAGCGGCCCGACCAGTCCGGATTGCGTATGGCGCTGGCATACGCTGCGCTGCGGTCCGGCGCGTACGAACTATCGCTGCAATCCGCGCGGCGCGTCGAGGCCGAGGTAAGCGACTGGGTGCAGCCGCGACTGATCGTGCCGAAGGCGCTGTTGTCGCTGGGGCGCGAGTACGAAGCGTTCACGTATCTCGACGACGCGATCGCCGCCGAGCCTTCGTCGACGCTCGAGCTCGAGCGCATCCGCTTGCTTTCCGCCGTCGGTCGTCACGCCGACGCGATGCGGGGACTGCGCGAGCTGATGCGCGTTTACGGCGTGCAGTCCGAACTTTTGCGCTTGCGCGGAACCTTGCTGCTCGCAGCCGGCGAAGTCGATGCCGCGGAGCGCGATTTCGAGCAGCTGTTGTCGAATAGTAGCCACGTCTATGAAAGCTATTTCACGCTGGCGCGCATCGCGACGAGCCGCGAAGATTTCGGCCGCGCGATCGGCTATTTCGGCCGCATCCGCGGTGGCCCCTATCTCGTGCGTGCGCAACTCGGAATAAGTTTCGCGTATCAGCGTCTCGGGGACGACGACAGCGCGCTCGAGCAGCTGCGTACGTTCGCCGGTGAATATCCGGGCTATGCGTTCGACGTGCTCGACAGCGAGGCGCGGCTGCTGTTTCGCATGGGCGAGGTCGATGCGGCGTTGCAGTTGTACGAAACCGCGACGCGTCTGCGTCCGGACCGCGTGCCGCTGCTGCTCGAATACGGCTCGTTGCTCGATCTCGCCGGACGTCATGACGAGGCGCTTGCAATCATGCGACGCGCGGTCGCGGTGAATCCGCTGGATGCGAACGCGCTGAACACGCTCGGCTATACGTTGACGAACCGGACCCGCCGGCATGACGAGGCGCATCGGTTGATTCGCCGTGCGCTGGAACTCGATTCGGACAGTGCGCCGGTTATCGACAGCATGGGCTGGGTCCTGTTCAACAAGGGGCGCGTCGACGAGGCGCGCAGCTTTCTCGAACTCGCGTTAGTAAAAATGGACGACCCGGAGCTGATCGCGCATCTCGGCGAAGTGTACTGGGTCGGCGGCGACCGCGATCGCGCCCTCGAGCTGTGGGAGCGGGGCCTCGTCGACTACCCGGATAGTCAGCCGCTGATCGAGACGCGCCAGAGGCTCGGCCCGTGACGCACCTGCGGGCCGCACTGATCGCGCTGTTGATCTGCGCTGCGGCGGGTTGCGCGACGCGCCCGATGTTGCCGGACAGCGGAATCGACTGGGACGCCCGGGCCCGGCAGCTCGCCGGCGCCGATACCTGGCAGGCACGTGGTCGCATCGCGGTGAAGTCCGACAACGACGGTGGTCAGGGCAACCTGCGCTGGACGCAGGCCGGCGCCGATACGCGCGTGCGCCTCAGTGGCCCGTTCGGGGCCGGCGCATACGAGATTGCCTGGGACGACGATCGCATCGTCGTCAGCAGCAAGAAAGGGGAGCGCGTCGCGGACTATGCCGGCCGCGATGCGGCCGACCGGTTCCTGGAGAGCCAACTCGGGTGGTCATTTCCGGCCCGCAGCATCCGTTACTGGCTGCTCGGCATCGCCGATCCGGAATTCGACAGCCGGCAGCGATTCGACGACGGCGGCTGGCTGAGTGAAATCGACCAGAACGGCTGGACCGTGACCTATAGCCGCTTCGAGCAGGTCGCGGACGCTTACCTGCCGGGCAAGATCGTCATGGAGAGCGAGCGGGCGCGGGTCCGGCTGGTCGTCGATCAGTGGTCGTTCTGACGCACCGGGGACACTCTGCTTTTTCGGCGTAACCGAAAAAGCAGAGTGTCCCCATTTGTCCTACAATAGCCGCGCCCGCAGCGGGCCGGACGTTGGGGCGTAGCCAAGTGGTAAGGCAACGGGTTTTGATCCCGTGTACCGCAGGTTCGAATCCTGCCGCCCCAGCCAATCTCACAGCGTCGAAAGCGAAGAGTGCCTTGAACAACGAAAACGCCCTGGCGATTCCGAACATCATGGTCTTCACCGGCAACGCGAATCCCGGTCTGGCCACGCGGATCTGCCGACATCTGCGTCTGCCGCTCAGCAAGATCCAGGCCGCGCGCTTCAGCGACGGCGAGATTGCGGTTGAGATTCTCGAAAACGTCCGCGGCCGCGACGCCTACATCGTCCAGTCCACGTGTCCGCCGGTCAACGACAACCTGATGGAAATGCTGGTGATGGCCGACGCGCTGCGGCGCGCATCTGCCGCGCGCATCACCGCTGTCATCCCTTACTTCGGTTACGCGCGGCAAGATCGACGACCGCGCGCGGCACGGGTGCCGATTACCGCACGGCTCGTTGCCGGCATGATCGCGACGTCCGGCATCGACCGCGTACTGACGGTTGATCTGCACGCCGACCAGATCCAGGGATTCTTCTCGATTCCGCTCGACAACGTTTACGGCTCGCCGATTCTTCTGGGCGACCTGTGGAAACACAAGTCGGATGACATGGTCGTTGTGTCGCCGGACATCGGCGGCGTCGTGCGCGCACGCGCGCTCGCCAAGCGCATGGATGACCTCGATCTCGCCATCATCGACAAACGGCGGCCGCAGCCAAACGAGTCTGAAGTCATGAACATCATCGGCGAGGTCGGCGGGAAGACCTGCGTGCTGATCGACGACATGGTGGACACCGCCGGCACGCTTTGTCTCGCGGCCGCGGCGCTGAAGGAAAACGGGGCGACGCGCGTCGTGGCCTACATCACGCATCCGGTCCTGTCGGGGCCCGCCGTCGACCGCATCGGCAAGTCGCAGCTCGACGAGCTCGTCGTCACCGACACGATCCCGCTGTCCCCGGCAGCCGCCGAATGCGACAGGATTCGCCAGCTCAGCGTCGATGAGCTGTTGGCGGAGACGATTCGCCGGATCAGCCTCGACGAGTCCGTCAGCTCCCTGTATATCGACTAGCGCCTCTGCTATAGTCCCGGCCCCCAAAGCTAGTTCCAGCCGTTGTCCGGTCGCAGGACGCCGGCCGGTCAGAAAAAACGGAGGCCCGAGATGGCTCAACCAGTTGATCTGATCGCGGAATACCGGGAAGACTCAGGGAAAGGTGCGAGCCGCCGCCT
>JBPCXI010000049.1:0-18250 GCA_051008895.1 Gammaproteobacteria bacterium
GTGAGGCGTTTCGCGAGCACGTCAAGGCCAGCGAACTCAAGAAGATGATTACCGTGTCGAGCAGCCAGGGCTCGATTGCGAGCGTGACGATGCCGATGCTGTACTGGTATCGCAGCAGCAAGTCCGCAGTAAACATGATGATGACCAACCTGGCGCTGCAGGTGAAGCGGCGGGGAATCATCGTCGGTCTGGTCACGCCGGGCGCGACCGCTACCGATTTCATCGATGCGCGGTTTCGCAAGGCCATCCCGAATATTCGCGAGCCGGCCGTTGCCGCGGCCGACATGATCCGCAATATTGATCGATTCACTCTCGAGAATAGCGGAACCTTTTTCAACTACGACGGCGAGATCATTCCGTGGTAGACGAAAGATATTGCTAATAACCGAACAGCTTGCATGGAACAATCAATCATGACGACTACGAGACGATTCGTTAATCCGCACTTCGCCGCCACCCTCATCGCGGCGCTGACGATTCTCTGGACCGGGGCTGCGTTCGCCGCCGCGCATGGCGGCGGCGCGCTGCTCAAGAAGTTTCCGGACCCGGCGGACCCCGCGAGTTTCAGCGACGACTATGTCCCCACCGTGTTGATCACCGGGTCGAACCGCGGCATTGGCTTCGAGTTCGCAAAGCAATACGCGGAGCGCGGCTGGAACGTCATTGCGACGGCGCGCAAGCCGCAGAACGCCGAGGCGCTGAAGCAACTCGCTGCGCAGCACTCCAATATCACGATCGAGCAGCTTGACGTGACCGACTACGCGCGCGTCGACGAACTCGCAGAAAAATATGCGGACACGCCTGTTGACGTGCTGTTGCACAATGCCGGCATCGGCGGCGGCTCGGAGAACCAGTACTTTCTCGACATGCAGTGGGACGTCTGGCGGCAGGTCATGGAGGTCAACACCCTTGCGCCGATGAAGATTTCCGAGGCGTTCTATCCCCACGTCATTGCGAGCCGCGACAAGAAGATCGTCACCGTGTCGAGCAGCGAGGGTTCAATCGCGAAGGCCAACCAGCCGCGGCTGTATTTCTATCGCACCAGCAAGGCCGCATTGAACATGGCGATGAAGAACCTCGCCATGCAGCTGAAGCGCAAGGGCGTCAGCGTCGGCATGGTGAATCCGGGGCCGACGGATACCGATTTCATGGAAGGGCTGCCGAAAAAGATGCTGCGACCGACGCCGGATGCGGTGGTCGACATGATGCGCAACATCGACGGGCTGACCGTCGAGTCGACCGGCTCGTTCTATCAGTACGACGGGACGATCATTCCATGGTAGACCGGTGCCAGATAATCGAATAACGGGGTCAGACCTTCAGGCCTGACCCCGCACTCATTCGTCGCCCTGACTATCCGCCGTATTGAGCAAGCCCCGCCAGCGATCGCTCCACGCCCGTATCCGCTGTCGCCACCGCCTCGCCGGACTCCAGGTCGAACTTCATAAAGCTGCCGGTAAAGAAGTTGCCGATCAACACTCTGCCGGATTCGGTCGATGAGCCGATCGCAGCCCAGCCCGGCCCGGGCATGTCCCACGTTTTCGTGGCGTTGCCGTCGGCGTCCAATTCCTGCAGGAAGAATCCGGTCTTGAAGTTGGCCATCATGTAGAGCAGCGTGCCGTCGGCCTGATACGCCGGCGTCATTGCGACTTCGCCGCTGCCGGGCTCGTAGGTGATCAGGTTCGGCAGTTGCTCGTCGGCTTCGAGGTCGTACCGATACACGTTCGTGCCCAGCTCGGACACATAAATCAGCGTCCGACCGTCGGGCGCGAGCGTCGATGTCGTGCAGCCGAGAAAGCCGGGCATGCCGCCATGCGTCTCGGTCGCATATTCCTGCACAAATTCGCCGTCCATCGTGAATCGGAACACGTGTCCGTCGCCGAAGCGTTCGGTGCCCGGCATGAACGGCAGCGTGGTGCCGAGCGGGCGATCGGGCGGGAGCTTGATCTCGTGGCCGACGAGGTGCTCGCCAAACACCACCGTCCCGTCCGCCATGAAGTTGACGCTGGAGAACGAACGGTCGGCATATTTGATCTGCGGTAGCTGCTTACCCTCGGGCGAGATGCGCAGCACGTTGAAGGACGCGCTATCGAAAGCCCACAAGTTACCGTCCGGCCCGAACTTCAGTCCGCCGACGAGGTGCGACGTGCCTTCGGTCCACAGCACGCCCTTTTCGTTGAGGTCGGCATCGAACTGGATGATGCGGCCGTCGCCGGCGTGGTCGTCGTCCGGATTGTTGAGCAGCGTGGCACCGGCGAAGACGTCGCCTTTCTCGAACGGCTGCAGCGTGGATTCCTTGGTCATTGTTGTTCTCGTTGGAGTGGCGGGAACGGCAGATTCTACTTAACTAATCCCGTCGAGGAATACCTCGACCTGCCGATCCAGTACCGCTTCGGCCGTCAGCCGGCCAACGATCTCGAGCTTGTTCGTCAGGCCGAGGTGACAGATGCCATGAACGCTGGACCAGAGCACGGCGGCGAGGAGGGTGCAACTCCGGCGATCGGCGTCGGGCAGCAACTCGCCGATCGTGTTCACGGCGATTTCGACGATCGTGCCGGTCTCGGCGGCGATCGGGCCCGGCACCGGGCTCCCGGGGCCCGCCGTGTGTTCGAACGCGAGTCGGAACAGCTCCGGCTCCTTGACCGAGTCGAACAGATATTCGTGTGCAATCGCGCGGATGCGGTCGCGCGGGTCCGCGGTGGCGCGAGCGACGGCCTCGATGCGCGCGCGCAGGCCGGCGACAGTCAGCGCGTTCAGCGCGCTGATCAGGTCGTCGAGATTATGGAAAATCAGGTATAGCGTGCCGGCGGAGTAGCCGATCCGGTTCGCGACCGCTCGCGCGCTAAGCTTCTGAATTCCTTCTGCTTTTACGATATCCCCTGCGGCCTCGAGGGCCATGGCTCTGAGCTCGTCCCGGGAGTGATCGCTGCGTCTGCCCATGCGGATTCTCCAAACTGAGACGCAGATCTTACCGATGTATTGAACATCGTTCAATTATTTGTTAGTTTTCTGAACGTCGTTCAAAAAAGGGCGACATTTATTTGGAATTTTATTGAACATCGTTCAGAAAAGGAGTGCGCAGATGAAAATTTCTACTCGCAAAGCCACTGCCGGGAAAGTGAGCGCCCGGAAAGTCGTCACCCGGAAAGTCACGGCATGGGCCGGAGCCCTGATGATCGGAATCGCAACATGCTCGGCACCGGCCGCTGCGGCAGGCCTGCTGACCCCGGCGGGATCGGGCTCGCCCCTCGTCATTCGCGACCACCACGTCCGCGTCGTCGTCGATGACGGCTACGTCGTCACCGAGGTCGACCAGGTCTTCGTCAATCCGAGCGGTCAGGATTTCGAGGCCGTCTACTCTTTCCCGGTTCCCGAGGGCGGGGCCGTCGCGGAGTTCACCTACTGGATCGACGGTCAACCAGTCACCGGCGAGGTGCTGCCTCGCGAGCGTGCACGCGATGTCTATGAGCAGGAGAAGGCTGCCGGTCGCGAGACCGCGCTGGCCGAGAAGGACGAATATCGTACGTTCGACATCTCGGTGTACCCGGTACGCGCGGGCCAGGACGTGCGTACGCGGCTGGTCTACCTGCAGACCGCGCACACCGATACCGGCATCGGCCGCTACAGCTATCCGCTCGAAGAAGGCGGCGTCGACGAACAACGCATGGCCTTCTGGGAAATTCGCGACGAAGTCTCGGGCAGCTTCAGTTTTGAGCTGGAACTCAAGTCGAGTTATCCGGTCGACGCGATCCGGCTGCCGGGCCAACCGGATGCCAGCGCGACGCAGATTGATTCCGGCCACTGGCGCGTGACGCTCGGTGCAGTCGGCAGCGCCTCGGGCGGCAACTTCGATGCCCAGATCGAGGCGCTGGAGGGCGATGCGAATCCGATTCCGGCGGCTACCGAGGCGGCGGCCGCGAAGCTCGACCGGGACGTCGTCGTGTATTGGCGACATCAACCCGGGCTGCCCGGGTCGGTGGATCTCGTCACGCACAAGCCGAACGCGACGGGCCGCGGCACGTTCATGCTGACGTTGACGCCGGGTGACGACTTGCCCGAGATTGTCGACGGGCGCGACTGGATCTTCGTGCTGGATACGTCCGGCTCAATGGCCGGCAAGTTCGCGACACTCGCGGAAGGTGTGGAACGGGCGCTGGCGCAGCTGAATCCCGCGGATCGCTTCCGCATCGTGACTTTCAGCAACGGATCGCGGGAGATCACCAGTGGCTTCACGCCGGCGACCGATGACCAGGTTCGTCACTTTGTCGACGAGGTCGGCCGACTGGGCGCGAACGGCGGCACGAATCTGCATGCCGGCCTGTCGCAGGGTCTGCGCGCTCTGGACGCGGACCGCGCATCCGGTGTCGTGCTGGTTACCGACGGTGTCGCGAACGTCGGCGTCACGGAGAAGAAGGACTTCCTCGAGCTGCTGGCGAAGCACGACGTTCGCTTGTACACGTTCATCATGGGCAACAGCGCCAACCGGCCGTTGCTCGAGGCGATGACCGAGGTTTCGAACGGCTTCGCGATGAGCGCATCAAACAGCGATGACATTGCGGGACAGCTGATGCTGGCGACCGGCAAGCTGTCGCACCATGCGCTGCACGGCGTGGAGCTGGACATCAGCGGAGTGCGGACCGGCGACCTGATGCCGACCGACATTCGGTCCCTCTATCGTGGCGAGCAGCTGATCGTGCTCGGGCACTATTGGGGCGACGACACTGCCGAGGTTAGTCTGCGCGGCACCATTGCGGGACGCCCGGTCGAGTATTCGACGCGCTTCGCGTTTCCGGCACAGTCCGACCAGAATCCCGAGCTCGAGCGTATCTGGGCATACCGATCAATCGAGGCGCTGCAGGCGCAAATCGACTACCTCGGCGCGGATAGCGACACCGAGGACGCGATCACGGACCTGGCGGTCGAGTACGGACTCGTGACCGACTATACGTCGATGTTAGTCGTGCGCGATGAGGTATTCGAGGCGCTCGGCATCGAGCGACGCAATCGCGATCGCACCGCAGTGGAGCGTTCCGCGCGGGATTCTCGCGCCGACCGGGCACCGGCCGCTCGTCGCGTCGACCAGCAGTCGCCGATGTTCGGCAGTCCCCGGCCGTCGACCGGCGGATCCGGCGCGCTGGGCTTCGAAGTCATCGCGTTGTTGCTCATTGCCGTGCTCGTCGGGGCGCGTCGCCGCGCTTACCGACCGGCGGCTGGCTGACGGAAGGCCGGCTGATCCACGCCCGGCACTCGCCCGGCTCCATGCTGGGCGAGCGCAGGGCGAGTGCTGTATTTCGTGATGCAGTGTGCAGTGAGCTATTCTTCGCACTGTGGGCTGAAACTCGTAGCGCGCAACGAATAACAAGGCGAGCGGGGCATGGTAAATATTTTCAGAATGGCGGGCTTCACAGCGTTCGTGCTGGTGTTGTTCCTGAACGCGTTCGTCGATCTCGGCCACAAGATCCTGATCCAGAATACGGTCTTCAAGATCTACGACGGCGAAACGCAGGTCGTGCTCACCGCCGTCGTGAATGGCCTGATCCTGTTGCCATTCGTGCTGTTGTTTTCACCCGCCGGGTATCTGTCCGACCGCCTGCAGAAGCCGGTCGTGATTCGGTTCAGCGCCGCGGTTGCCGTCGCACTCACGCTGATGATAACGGTGTCGTATTACCTGGGCTGGTTCCGGTTGTCGTTTGCGATGACGTTCCTGCTGGCCGTGCAGAGTGCATTCTATTCACCGGCGAAGTACGGCTATATCAGGGAGCTGGTCGGCGCCGAGCGCCTCGCGGGCGCGAACGCGATCGTTCAGGCAGTGACGATCGTTGCGATTCTCGCCGGGACGCTCGCGTTCTCGATTATGTTCGAGCGGTTGATCGGCGACTTGAGCTACACGAATGAAGCCGATTTGCTGCAACTGATAGCGCCGCTCGGCTGGGTGTTGGTCGGTTGCAGCGTCGTCGAGCTGATTTGCGCGTTCAGGTTGCCCGTGCGCGACGTTGCCACGGCAGAGGGGCCGTTCGATACGAAGCAATACCTAAGGGGTCGGTACCTCGGCCGAAACCTCCACAGCATCCGGGAAAATCGAGCCATCTGGCTGTCGATCGTCGGCCTGTCCGTGTTCTGGGGCGTATCCCAGGTGGTGTTGGCCGTGTTCCCGGCACATGCAAAGGAGGCGGTTGGCGTCACGAGTACGGTCATCGTACAGGCGATGCTCGCCGCGTCGGGCGTCGGCATCATTCTCGGCTCGCTCGTGGCCGGCAAGGCCTCCCGCGACTACATCGAGACCGGCTTGATTCCGCTTGGCGCAATCGGTTTCGTGGCCGCTTTGTTCGTGCTCCCGACGCTGCGTTCGACCAGCATGCTGATGACGAATTTCACCGCGCTCGGCTTTTTTGGCGGCATGTTGATCGTGCCGCTGAACGCGATGATTCAGTTCCATGCGCAGGACCGCAAACTCGGCACGATCCTGGCCGGGAACAACTGGGTGCAGAACATCGTCATGCTGTCGTTTCTCGGCCTGACGATTCTGTTCTCGCGCCTCGGTGCCAGCCGCGACGCACTTTTCAGTTTGCTGACCGTGGTCGCGTTCGGCGGCTGTCTGTACACGATCTATCGGCTGCCGCAGTCGCTCGTGCGCTACGTCGTCGCGCGACTGTTCGCGCTGACTAATCGTATTGAAGTCGTGGGCTTCGAGAACCTGCCGAACCACGGCGGCGTGCTGTTGCTCGGCAATCACATCAGCTGGCTCGACTGGGCGATTATCCAGATCGCGTGTCCGCGACCCGTGCGGTTCGTCATGCTGAGAGCGATCTACCAGCGTTGGTATCTGAAGTGGTTCATGGATTTTTTCGGTGTCATTCCGATAGCGCCGGGACAGAGCGCCGATTCGCTGGAACAGATCAACGCGTTGCTCAAGGCGGGCGAGGTCGTGTGCCTGTTTCCCGAGGGGGCGATCAGTCGCAACGGGCAGCTCGGCGAATTCAAACGGGGTTACGAACGCGCGGTCGACGGAGTCGACGGCGTGATCATTCCGTTTTACCTGCGCGGCCTGTGGGGCAGCCGTTTCTCGCGCGCAAGTGCCTGGCTGCGCAAGACGCGGGATAGTCGGCTGCGTCGCGATGTCATCATCGCGTTCGGCATGCCGCTGCCGCTATCGACGCCGGCGCCGATGCTCAAACAACACATTTTCGATCTTTCGATCGAGGCGTGGGAGCACTATGCGTCGTCGCTGGATCCGATTCCCGTCGCGTGGATGAAAACGGCAAGGAAAGAGGGCGAGAATCTCTCCGTCGCCGACGCGATCGACAATTCGACGCTATCGGGGTATCGGATGCTGACGGCGGTGTTGCTGATATCGCGACAGATCAGCAAGCGCAGTCGCGAAAAAAACATCGGCCTGTTGCTGCCCACGAGTTCGGCGGGCGTCATCGCAAGCCTCTCCGTGCTGCTGCTCAACAAAACCGTTGTGAATCTCAACTACACAGCGACGACGCGCGCGATCCGGGCCGCGATTGCGAAGGCCAACATCGTCAGCGTCTATACGTCGCGGCGGTTTTGCGACAAGCTCGCCGCGCGGGGTGTCGATGTCGATGCCGTCCTCGCCGACGTACGCGTCCACCACCTCGAAGATATCCGTGACGAAATTGGTGGCGTCAGCAAGATCGCCGCGCTGATCTCGGCCCGCGTCCTGCCGCTCTGGCTCGTGCAGTCACTCTACGGTCGGCGAATCCGGCTCGACGACCCGGCGGCGATCCTGTTTTCGAGCGGCAGCGAGGGCGAGCCGAAGGGCGTGGTGCTGAGCCATCGCAACATTATGGCGAACATCAAGCAGGTCGCCGATGTGCTCGACGTTCGCGACAACGACGTCTTCATGTCGACGCTGCCGCTCTTCCATGCATTCGGGTTGACCGTGACCGGGCTGATGCCGGTCGTCGAGGGCATCCCGGCCGCGTTTCACCCTGATCCGACAGATGTGGCCAACGTCGGGAAGGCGATCGCCCGTTACCAGGCGACCGTATTCTGTGCGACATCGACGTTCCTGCGCCTGTTCAATCGTAACAAGCGAATTCACCCGCTGATGCTCGACACCTTGCGTCTCGTCGTAGCGGGCGCGGAAAAGCTGGATCCCGAAGTTCGCAAAGCGTTCCGCATGAAATTCAATAAATACATCTACGAGGGTTACGGTACGACCGAGACCACACCGGTGGCGAGCGTGAACGTCCCGGATTGTCTGGATTCGAGCGACTGGGGCGTGCAGTACGGGTCGAAGACGGGGACGGTCGGGATGCCGTTGCCGGGCGGCAGCTTCCGCATCGTCGATCCGGATTCGCTCAAACCGCTGCCGGTCGGCGAGGACGGCCTGATCATGTTCGGCGGCAGCCAGGTCATGGTCGGGTATCTCGACGACCCGGAGCGCACCGCCGACTCGATCGTGGAGATCGACGGTATTCGCTGGTACAAGACCGGTGACAAGGGCCATATGGATGAGGACGGATTCCTGACCATCGTCGATCGCTATTCGCGCTTCGCGAAGATCGGCGGTGAGATGATCAGCCTGGGCGCGATCGAGACCGCGATTTCACCGCTGTTACCCGAGGACGTGGAGGTGGCCGCGACCGCGATTCGCGATGCAAAAAAGGGCGAGCGCGTCGTGCTGCTCTATGCCGGCGCCGTGACGGAGGAAGAACTCAAGCGTGCATGCGGTGATTCGGGCCTGAACGCGTTAATGCAGCCATCGACGTTCGTCAAAGTCGATGAGATACCGAAACTCGGCAGTGGCAAGAACGATTTTAGCGCTGCGAAGACTCTCGCTGCGGCTGCCCTCGTCGATTGAATGGTCGACTGAGCGGGCGACCGCGATTGCCGGTTCAGCTGTTTTTCCGCTGCGCGCGTTTGGGTCCGGAGGGGCGGAACAGCATCAGCGTGAAGTCATCGGGTTTTGACGGTTTGCCGTCGTCGGCATTGGCCATCCGGTGTTGGGCGAGGTCCGTCAGCTGCTGAATGCCGATGTCGATCGCACCGCTGCGGATCGCAGTAATCATTTCGTCCTGCATGACGTTGTCAGTCAGCCCGTCGCTGGCCAGAAGCAGCGTATCGTAGGTGGACAGCGGGAGTTCCGAGCCGATCTCGATGCGCATGTCGGCTGAACCCAGTACGTTGAAAATCAGGTTCAGCTCGGCGTGCTGCAAGGCTTCGGATTCGTCCAGCAGGCCGGCTTCCATGGCAAAACCGACCGGCGAGTGCGGCGTGGTGACGAGCTTCAGCCGGCCGCGCTGGCCGCAAACCATCAGAATCGAATCGCCTACGTGGTAAGTCCGGACATAGCCCGGGCCGATCTCGGCCAGCGCCAGCGTGCTCGCCGATCCCGTGCCGAGCTCGAGAATCTTCTGATTCGCGGTCTCGATACCGTCGAGGATCGCGGAACGCAGTTTGCTGCCGGTCGTCTCGTCGATATTCCGGACCGAATTGCGGATACATTCGACCGTCAGGTTCGATGCCTTCCGCGCGCCGACCATGCCGCCGACACCGTCCGCGACGGCGAGCACGAGGTATTTCTCGTTGACCGGGATGATGGCAGCCGAGTCCTCATTCGGCCCATTCTTGTCGTGATCGCCGATTGTCGACACCGCGACCTGGCCGATGCTCGTGACGTAGTGATCGAGTTCGGCGTCTTTCTTGCCGACGTAAAGCCGTGCACGTTGGAGCGTGCCGCGGCGAATCGATTTGCGCTCCGCGCTAGCTGACACGCCTCACCAGCTTCGCATGAATCGTATTGAACGCACGCTCCATCGTGACCGCATTCTTGTAGCGACTCTGCGGCTTGAACTCCAGCGCCGTGTGCAGCCAGGCGCGCATTCGCGGCTTGAGCTTGCTGCGGATGCGCGCATAACCGGGCGGCGGCCAGTCGTGCGGCCACTCCGGCAGCTTGCCGCTGAACATCTGGTAGATCACTAGCCCCAGCGCAAAAACGTCTGATTGAAACATCGGGCGACCTAGCGCCTGTTCCGGCGCGAGGTAGCCGACCGTGCCGGAGCCTGACGCCTTGCGCACCGAGCGCAATGCAATCTTCGAGAACCCGAAGTCCGTCAAGCGTAAGCGTTTGTCCGGAAAGATGATGAAGTTTTCCGGCTTCACGTCGCAGTGAATGATCTTGGCACTGTGTGCGTGTGCGACCGCGGCCAAAGCCTGGCGGGTGAAATCCAGGCACAGGTCCGTCGACATCCTGCGCGTCATGCGATCGGCGAGCGTTTCGATCCCGAGGGGCATCGCGATGACGAAATAGTCGTCGATGAAGCACGCGTTCTGGATAGGTAGTACGTTCGGATGCTCCATTCGCACCGCCAGCCGCGCTTCGCGCTTGAACTCGTCGAGGAAGCCTTCATCCATGACGCCGGGGTCCGGAATCTTGAGCGCGACCTTGACGCCGTGGATTGTGTCATAAGCCCGGTATACGGCCGCTCGCGGGCCGTCGGCCAACCGCTTCTCGATCCGGTATTTGCCCAGCATCTGCCGGGCGCGCAGTCGCTTCTTGCGTACCACTATCGCGCGGCCAAACTTGATGATTTCATGCGCGTATTGTCATGAATTGCGCGCATTTGCGCTACCCGGCGTGCGGAATCGGCTGCCGGGCCCCGGCGGGGCGGGATTGGCGCGATCAAACTGATAGAATCCCCCGCCCGGCGCCGTCAACACGGACGTGTCATGGAGCAAAGATGCCCAGCAAGATCTACAACGTAAACGTCGTCAGCAAGACGAACCTGCCGACCCCGGCCGAGGTCAGGGAGGCGCTGCCGATGAGCTCGGCGGTCGAGACGACGGTGCTCGAGGCCCGGCAGACGATATGCAACATTGTCGATGGCGCGGACGAACGGATTTTTGTCGTGGTCGGTCCGTGCTCGATTCACGACGTCGGCGCGGCCCATGTCTATGCCGATCGGCTGTCCCGGCTCGCGGACGAGGTGTCCGACCAACTGTTCATCGTAATGCGGGTGTATTTCGAGAAGCCGCGAACGACAGTTGGCTGGAAGGGCCTGATCAACGATCCGGACATGGACGATTCCTTTCATATGGAGAAAGGAATTCGCACGGCGCGCAAGTTACTGCTGGATCTGGGCGAGAAGGGCCTGCCCACCGCGACCGAGGCGCTCGATCCGATCATGCCGCAGTACATGGGCGAGCTGATCGCGTGGACTGCGATCGGCGCGCGGACAACCGAGTCGCAGACGCATCGAGAAATGGCGAGCGGACTGTCGACGCCGGTCGGATTCAAGAACGGCACGGACGGGTCGCTGACGGTGGCGGTCAACGCGCTGGAGTCTGCCCGGCAGCCGCATCGTTTCCTCGGCATTAACCAGGACGGTCAGCCGGCCGTTTTTCATACGCGCGGTAACCCTTACGGTCACGTCGTGCTGCGCGGCGGTTCGAGAGGCCCCAACTACGATGCCGCCCACATCGACAAGGCCGCAGGGTCACTGCGCGAGGCCGGATTGCCCGAGCGGATCGTCGTCGACTGCAGTCACGCGAACAGCAACAAGGATCCCGATGTGCAGCCGGTGGTCGCCCGTAACTGCGTCGAACAGGTCGCAGGCGGCGGGTCGCCGATTATCGGTCTGATGCTGGAAAGTAATCTCGAAGCCGGAAATCAGAAGATCACTGCTGATCTGACGCAGCTACGCTACGGCGTGTCGGTGACCGACGGGTGTATCGATTGGGAGACGACCGAGCGTACGCTACTCGAGGCCGCTGAGACGCTGCGCAAGGCCAGGCAATAGGCCCAGGCAAAGACCTAGCGAAAGATGACCGTCTTGTTGCCGTCGAGAAACACTCGATGGTCGAGGTGTAACTTGACTGCGCGCGCAAGCGTCATGCTCTCGACGTCGCGGCCGACCGCGGCAAGTTCGTCGACCGAGTGGGTATGATCCACGCGCTCCACCATCTGCTCGATGATCGGACCTTCGTCCAGCGCCGGGCTGACATAGTGCGCGGTTGCGCCGATGAGCTTTACGCCATGCTCGTGCGCCTTGTGATACGGACGCGCGCCCTTGAAGCCGGGCAAAAACGAGTGATGAATGTTGATCAACCTGCCCTCGAGACGGTGGCACATTTCGTCGCTGAGAATCTGCATGTAGCGGGCGAGCACGATCAAGTCCGCCTTCGTGTCCTCGACGATTTCCATTAGCCGGTCTTCCGCGTCCTGTTTGGTGGCCGGCGTGACCGGCACGTGGAAGAACGGGATCCGGTGCCATTCGGCAAGTCCGGCGATGTCCATGTGGTTCGACACGATCGCCGGAACCGTCATGCGCAGAGTGCCGGTGCGGTAGCGATACAACAGATCGTTGGCACAGTGGTCGTGTTTCGATGCGACGATCAATACGCGCGGTAGAACCTTGCGATCGTGCAGCTGCCAGGTCATGTCGAATTTCGATGCGATCGCCCGGAAGCCGTCCTCGAAACGCGCCCGCGTAAATGATGCGTCTCGTGGCGAGAACCGCGTGCGCATGAAAAAGCACGATGTGTCCGGGTCACCAAAGTGGCTGGATTCCTCGATAAAGCAGTCGCTATCCGCGAGATAACCGGATACCGCGGCGACGATTCCGACCGTGTCCGGGCACACGATCGTCAATACGAAAGAGTCTTGCTGGCGTTGCGACATCGCGCGATTGTCTCCCCCGGTCCGCCGGCGAGGCAATAGCGCTCGCGGAACCCGCCCAAGTACCGAATAAGCCTATGAAACATAATGCAAATTTCGGTGGCTGACGAGGGCTGCGTGCGGCTCCTTGCCGGCCCCGTCGGGGCCGACTCGCGGCGCGCGCCGGCCTTGTCTAGAATACGCACCCCGATTCAGGAGGTGTCTTCAATGGCGGATTACCAAGCCCCGGTCAAGGACATGCTGTTCGTGATGCGCGAACTCGCGGGTCTGGACGAACTCAGCCGATTGCCGGGATTCGAGGAAGCGACGCCGGATCTCGTCGAGGCGATTCTCGAAGAAGCGTCGCAGCTGGCCGGCGAGGTCATTGCGCCAATCAATCGCATCGGCGATGAGCAGGGTGCGCGCGTCGAGGCGGACGGCGTCAAGGTTCCGGAGGAATTCAAGGCGGCCTACCGCCAGTATGTCGCCGACGGTTGGGCCGGCATATCGATGTCGGCGGCGAACGGCGGCCAGGGGCTGCCGTACCTCGTCGGTCTCGGCGTCGAGGAGATGATCCAGTCGGCTTGCCTGGCATGGTCGCTGTGTCCGCTGCTGACGCAGGGCGCGGCGCGCGCGGTCGAGGAACACGGCAGCGACGCGTTGCGGGCGATGATGCTCGAGAAAATGGTTTCCGGAGAATGGACCGGCACGATGAATTTGACCGAGCCGCAGGCGGGCTCCGATCTCGCGGCGGTTCGCTCGCAGGCGGTGCCGGACGGCGACGGGTATCGCGTCACCGGTCAGAAGATCTTTATCACCTGGGGCGATCATGACATGGCCGACAACGTCATCCATCTAGCGCTCGCGCGCTTGCCCGATGCGCCGGAGGGCGTGAAGGGGCTGTCGCTGTTCTGCGTGCCGAAGTTCCTGATTGGCAACGACGGTGGAATCGGTGAGCGCAATACCGTCAGCGCAGTGTCGATCGAGCACAAGCTCGGCATTCACGGCAGCCCGACCTGCGTGTTGGCATTCGAGAATGCGTTCGGGTACCTGGTCGGAGAGCCGCATCACGGCCTCATATACATGTTCACGATGATGAATCACGCGCGGCTCGCAGTCGGACTCGAGGGCGTGTCGATCTCGGAGCGGTCATATCAGCAGGCCGTCGCGTACGCGAAAGACCGCGTGCAGGGCAGTGCGCCAGGGTCCGAAGGCGGTGTCACGATCATTCATCATCCGGATGTGCGGCGTATGCTGATGACGATCAAGTCGTACACAGAAGCGATGCGGGCCGTTGCGTACGTCGCCGGCGCACACCTCGATCGCGCGCATCATCATCCCGATACGGCCGTGCGCGCGGCGGAGCAGGCGCGCGCCGAACTGCTGACGCCGATCGTCAAGGGCTGGTGTACGGAGATGTCGCAGCAGTTGACGTCCCTCGCGTTGCAAGTGCACGGAGGTATGGGCTACGTCGAGGAGACGGGTGCCGCGCAGCACCTGCGAGACGCACGCATTACGACGATTTACGAGGGCACGACCGGAATTCAGGGCGGCGACCTGATCGGGCGCAAGATTCTGCGCGATCGCGGCGCGGCGCTGACCGGCCTGATCCAGGACATATCCGCCGCGGACACCGAGTTCGCGAAGCACGGCGATAAACTTGCCGGGATTCGCGCGGCCGTCGCGTCAGCGAACGGCGACCTCGTCGCGGCGGCGAAGTGGCTGACCAACAATGCTGCCAGCGAGCCGAACGCGGCAGGTGCGGTGTCGGTGAACTTCCTGATGCTGGTCGGCACTTTGCTCGGCGGTTGGCAGCTCGCGCGCGCGGCCGCTGTGGCGCTCGATCGGCTCGATGCCGGGACCGACGACGCAGCGTTTTGCGAGACGAAGATCGTAACCGCCAGATTTTACGCCGAACACGTGTTGCCGCTGACCGGCGCGTATCGCCGCTCGATCGAGGCCGGTGCCGAGTCGATGATGGCTTTGACCGAGGATCAGTTCTAGCGCTATTCGCGACGCATCAACGCGACGCTGCGCCGAAGCAGACGAGCAGCGTCAGATCTTCTTCGATGGCGAAGAAAGAGTGATCGGCGGTTGCGTGCACGAACAGGACAGATCCCTTGCCGACCTCCTGTTCCTTCTCGCCGATTCGCAACCGTGCGCGGCCCTCGATGACGACATAGATCTCGTCTTCGAGATGCGGCGCCTGCATATCCTTAGATCCGGCAGGCAGTCGGTATACCGCGGCGCTTAGCGCGGGTACCCGCAGAAACTCGAAGAAACGGGGCTCGCTGCCGGCGACCTCGTCTGCGAGTTCCTCGAGGTTGAAGACCTGCCACGCGCTGTCGTTCATCGAAAAATCCTCGGTGTCGATCGTCTGAAATAGTAACAAATCGACGACAAAGCGTTAGAATTCACGGCCCTTCGAACGCGACCGGGAGCGGCTCCCGGTTCATCAGGAGAACGAGCAATGCGTTTCAGTACGCGGCAAGTGCACGCCGGCGTCGAGCCCGATCCGGTAACGGGGTCGATTCTGACGCCGATCTATCAGACGACCGCTTACGTGCAGGATTCGGTCGATGCGTACCTCGCCAAGGGGTATTCCTATTCACGCTCCGGCAATCCCACCGTCAGGGCGCTCGAATTGCGCCTCGCGGATCTCGAGGGCGGCGCCGACTGCACCTGCTATGCAACGGGCATGGCGGCGATCAACTGCATGTTGATGACGTTCCTGAGCGCAGGCGACCATGCGTTGCTGTCCGACGTGATATACGGCGGAACCTATCGCCTGTGCAGCAAAGTGTTCGCGAGATTCGGTGTCGAATTCAGCTTCGTCGATACCTCCGATCCGGCCGTCGTCCGGGCCGGCATTCGCGATAACACCAAGCTGATCGTCACGGAATCGCCGGGCAATCCGACGATGAAGCTGACCGATATTCACGCGATTTCGGCGATCGCACGCGAGCGCAACATTCTCCACGCGGTCGACAACACATTCCTGACGCCCTATTTTCAGCGGCCGCTCGAGTTGAACGCAGATCTCGTCGTTCACAGCACGACCAAATATTTCGACGGCCACAACGCCACGGTCGGCGGCGCAATCGTTACCGCGACCGCCGAGGCGGACGAAGCATTGCGCTTCGTGCAGAACGCGAGCGGCGTCATCATGTCGCCGCAAGTGGCGTGGCTGACCCTGCAGGGGAGTAAGACGCTGTCCGTGCGACTCGAGCAACAGTCAGCCAACGCGATGCGCATTGCGGAGTTTCTCGAGCGGCATCCGCGCGTCGAATCCGTCTGCTATCCCGGCCTCGCTTCGTTCCCGCAGCACGAGCTGGCGAAGTCTCAGGCGAGTGGCTTCGGCGCGATGTTGTCGTTCGAGATTCAAGGCGGTCTCGCGTCCGGCAAGGCTTTGATGGACGGGATCGAGCTCTGGAGCCTGGCCGAGAGCCTCGGTTCCGTCGAGTCGCTGGTGACCCATCCGGCCAGCATGACGCATTCGGACGTCGAGCCGGAGAAGCGCGCCGCCGCCGGCATCACGGACGGCATGGTGCGGTTGTCGGTCGGCATCGAGCATGTCGATGACCTGATCGAGGCTCTGAGCCGGGCGCTGGACCGGACCGGCTAAGCCCGCATCGGCCCTCGTCCGCACGGTCGTTCGACGGGTGTGTTGAAAAGCGCGGCCGGGTCCCCATATCTCCGTCACAAGGGCGCTGTACGGCGCCGTACGTGAATGCAAGACCGAGGAGGTATTGATATGACTTTGGTTAGCTGGAGCCCGTTCCGCGAGTTCGAGGATCTCTTTAATCGCTACAACAGGCTGCCTCGCAGCGAGCTTTCGACCGCCGAGGCCGGCGACACCGCGCTTGACTGGCGCCCGGTTGCCAACATCTCGGAGACGACTGCCGAGTACCTGGTAAAGGCAGAGTTGCCTGAGGTCAGCAAGGACGACATCGAGGTCAAGGTCCACGAAGGCGTCATGACCATCAAGGGCGAGCGCCGCATGGAAACGAAGTCGGACGACGAGAAGCAGCATCGCGTCGAGTCGTTCTACGGGTCGTTCTCGCGCAGTTTCAGCCTGCCGCAGGACGTCGACGAAAGCAGAATCTCGGCCGCGAGCAAGGATGGCGTGCTGACGGTGCATCTGCCGAAGACCGAGGTGGTTGAGCCGCAGGCGATCGACATCCGGGTCGGTTAGAAACGACCGCCGGAGATCTCCGAGGGGGCCTGTAGGCCCCCTTTTTCCATGCGCGCCCGGGCGCCACCGCGATTTAACAAAAGCGCGGAAAACGCCCGAAAACAGTGATCGCACTCCACGTTCTGCCACCGAACCGTCTCTATTCTGTGACCCGGGGTTCAGTAATCAGACGCGCGGGCACGGGAGTCGACTTTGGCCGGTCACATTTCGTTCACATCTTCGGTTCTCGCACGCCGGGGCTTTATTTTGATCGCGCTCGCAAGCTGTGCCGCCAGCGCGGCCGCGGACGACTTCGGCACGGTCTTCGATGAGGACTTCGCCGGCATTGCGCTGACTTTGGGCGAACCGTACGAGGTGAGCGGCACGCGTCCGTCGGCCGCCTCAAAGTCCGCGCCGGCAAACGACTTCGCGCTCTCCGCCGAGGACCTGGCGCTCGTGTTGACCGTAACCGATCCGGTAGGATCGCGTGAGCGCGTCGCGCAAGACCGGCCGCAGCGACCGACATTCCGTCAACGATTCCTCGACTGGGTGACGAAGCGCGAGAGGGCTGATGATTCCGGCGTGCTGTCGGGACTCGTTCGCGATGCCGACGAGCCTGGCGTACACGTGGGTATCGGCACCGAGGAAGTCCGCGTCGAGTACCGCGTCGGATTCTGACCCGCCGATTCATGGGTTCGCTGTCCGGCCATAACCGGTTCGGCTACTATGGTGGCATGTTTCGTCGCATCACAGCGTCGCTGTCGCTACTGGGGCTGGTTTTAGCATTCGCGTCACCGGCGCTGGCTGTCGGCCGCTTCGTACCCGCCGATTTCGACACGATCCAGGCGGCGATCGATGCGTCAGCCTCCGGAGACATTATCACTGTTGCGCCCGGCACCTACACCGAGAATCTGACGCTGAAATCCGGAGTCGACGTCCGCGGCCGCGAGGCGGCAAGGACGCTGATCGCGCCGGCCGACGCCGACGATCCGGCGGTCCTTGCCAACGGCGTCGACGACGTCACCTTTGGCAACTTCACGATCATCGATGCGCAGGTCGCCGTCGACCTGGTCGACGCGACGAACATGGAAATCGTCAATACCGTATTCGATACGGCCACGACCGTCGCGCTGCGCGTCAATTTCGATTCCCAGGTTGATATCCTGAACAACGTGTTCGTGGATGCCGGTGTCGCGCTCAGCCGGGCGACGCCCGACGCCCAGGTCACGAACAGCGCGTTTGTCGGCAACACGATTACGATCACGAGTCCGGTCGGCCTGTTCGTCGACCCCGTAGTCAATGTCGACAACTGCGGCTTCTTCGACAATACCGACCTGGTCGTCGGTGGCGTCGATACAGGCCTCGGTACCGATCCGGTCGTCGGCAATCCGCGTTTCGTCGATCCTGACGCACGGGATTTTCACCTGGTCGAGGCGTCGCCGTTCATCGAC
>JBPCXI010000050.1:0-19989 GCA_051008895.1 Gammaproteobacteria bacterium
TCCGGGCCTGTTGCAGGAGATCTCGGAGCTGCTCTGACGCGCACAGGATGGGCGCTAATCCGGGCGCGATCGAGAAACGCTTCCTTGCGAAGAGCGGCGTTGGAGCCGAGCGGAGCAGGATGCGAGAGCGAGGCGGAACCGCTCCGGAGGCGGCCAGGGATGGCCGCCGTAGGTTTAGCGATTCGCAAGGAAGCGTTTCTCGATCGCGCCCGGATTAGCGCCCATCCTGTGCGCGTCAGAGCAGCTCCGAGATCTCCTGCAACAGGCCCGGATCGTCGGGCGGCGTCGCCGGCGGATAGCGACCGACGACTTTGCCGTCGCGGTCGATCAGAAACTTCTCGAAGTTCCACTCGATGTCGCCGGGAAAGCCGTTCTCCGCCGCGGTTAGCCACGTGTAGATCGAGTGCTTACCGTCGCCGTTCACGTCGATCTTCTCCGTCAGCGGAAATTCCACGCCGTAGTTCGTATCGCAGAACTCGATGATCTCGTCCGGCGTGCCCGGCTCCTGTGCGCCGAACTGATTGCATGGAAAACCGACGACCGTGAGACCCTGCTCGCCGGCATCCTCGAAAAGTTTTTCGAGTGCGGCGTATTGCGGCGTCAGACCGCATTTGCTCGCGACGTTAACCGCAAGCACGACGCGCCCCTCGAGAGACGGGACCAGGTTGCCCCCGCTCCCGAGTGTGCCAATTTCGAAATCCTGCAAGCTGCTCATTGTTGTTCTCCTGTCTCAGTCGTCTGTTGCTTTGCTACCGACAACGCGCCGGATTCAACCGGGCGCAAATGTGGTGCCCGGATGCCAGTTCATATCGGCGCCCGGACCGCGTTGCGCGATCAACGCGTCGATCAGGAACGGGCGCCCTTCCCGGTTCACCGCGACGGCACGCTTGAATACGGCCTCGATTTCGTCAGGCCGGGAAATCATCGCGCCGTCGACGCCGAACCCGCCGGCGATCTTCACGTAGTCGACGTCGGGATCGCCGAGGTAGCACGACATGTCTTTCCATGCGCTCTTGTCGGCGCGCGCGACGCCCGACGCGAAATGTATGCGCCCGCGTTCGGAGTCGTAACTGCGATTGTCGAATACGACGAAGGTCACCGGGATATCGTAGCGCGACGCGGTCCACAGGCTCTCGAGCTGACCGAACAACAGCGCCCCGTCGCCGACCAGCGCAAACACCTGGCGGTCCGGCTGCGCGATGCGGGCGCCGAGCGACGCGCCGATGCCCCAGCCGAGCGCGAATCCGGTCGTCGGACCGATCAGCGTGCGACGATCCGGGCCGAAATCGATCCAGTTCTGCGGGCTGCGGTCGCCGGTCTCGACGACGACGATTGCATCATCGTCGAGCAGCCGGTCGAACTCATAGCACAGGCGCTCG
The DNA here is from genome assembly GCA_051008895.1 of Gammaproteobacteria bacterium. GTDB lineage: Bacteria > Pseudomonadota > Gammaproteobacteria > Steroidobacterales > SMWD01. Next base: position 1,380 of record JBPCXI010000050.1, read on the forward strand.
GCATACATCGGTGATGCGTCCCAGCCGCGCTGTGCGCGCCGCCGACGACGATCCGCTGCCGCGGCCGCGGACTTGCGCGTTGCTGCGAGCCGGGCTTCGCCGAGCTTTGCGCGCTGACTTTTCGTCGTCATTCCGCGCACCGCATCGACCAATGCACGCGTCGTCTCGCCGACGCCGGCCGCGATCGCGATGTCAGTCGGATACGTGTTCGCGATCTTGTCGTATTCGACCCGCGCGTTGATCACGGTCGCTTGCTCGGGCACCGCGGCCGTCACGATCGTCGGATCCGGCATCGCAGCGCCGAGGTTTAGAAAGACGTCGGTCTTCGTCAGGCCGCGCGGATACCCCATCGAGTAGAAACCCGAGAACAGCGGGTGACGATATGGCACATCACCGAACACGCTGTAGCCCTGAGTCATCGGAATCGACAACAACTCGGCCAGCTCGACCACGTCTGCGGTCGCACCGGCGCGCGTGACCTCGGCGCCGGCATTCAGCATCGGGTGCTGCGCGTCGATCAGCGCACGCGCCGCCTGCTCGATCAGTTCGGGCCGCGGCGGCATTTGCATGGCGATCGAGAACGTGGACTGGGGATAGATTCTCGCCGCGACGTCCTTTGCGCGCTGAATGTTGCTCGGCATGCGCACGTAGACCGGCCCGCCCGGCGGCGTCGCGGCCAGCTTGATTCCGCGTCGTACCATCTCGGCGATATGCGCGGGCCGGTCGACGGCCCAGCGCCACTTCGTGAACTCGGACGTCGTCGACACCCAGTCCTCGAGCTGTTGAAAGCCGTCGCGCGCCGGCATGTCGGTCGTCGAGCCGTCGGACAGTACGACGAGCGCCGAACGGTCTTTCCACGCGTTGTACAGGTTGCTCAGCGCGTTCGGCATGCCGATGCTCGGCAGCATCAGCATCGACGGTCTGCCGCTCGCGAGCTCGTAGCCGTGCGCCATGCTGACCGCCTGGCCTTCCTGAACCGCGACGATGAGCTTGAGTTCGGGGCGCGTCATCAGCGCGTCATAGAACGCGGACTGCCCGGTCGAGTTTGCATCGAATACATACTCGGTGCCGGCGGCCAGCAGGCATTCGGCAAGAATCTCCCCACCGGTGCCGACGAAGTCCCTGCCGGCACGACTCGCTTCGTCCGCGGGCGCCGCGTCGGCCGCAGATGCTGACTGGATGGTCGACTCAATGACCGACTCGATGGCCGCTGCACCGAACCCGAGCGCGGCCAGTCCGCGCGCAAACTCTCGACGCGTCAGCTCATGTGCAAGCAGCCCGCGGGTCAGTTCCTTCATCGACGTCCTCCGTTCATCATGCCCATGCTAATGCGCGCAGTGACTGTGATACAAATAGCGGCCGATGTTCCCGATCCGCGACGAAAACCCGCACTTCCTGACGCCTTACGTGACCTACGGCATCATCGCGCTGAACGCGCTGTCATGGCTGCTGGTGCAGGGTCTCGGCCGCGACCCGGCGCTCGCCACATCGGTCTGCACGCTCGGCCTGATCCCCGGCGACCTGCTCGGCACGATTGCGCCGGGCACCCGCTTCCAGGTCGGGCCCGAGGCGATGTGTATCCTGTCCGGCGACGGGCCGGCCTACACGCTGGTCACGTCGATGTTCCTGCACGGCGGATGGCTGCACATTCTCGGCAATATGTGGTTCATGTGGATCTTCGGCGGCAACGTCGAGGACTCGATGGGCCACGTGCGCTTCGCGGTGTTCTATCTGCTGAGCGGGCTGGCCGCGGCCGCCGCGCAGGTTATCTCGAATCCGGAATCCGGCATCCCGATGGTCGGCGCGTCCGGCGCGATCGGCGGCGTCATGGGCGCGTATATCGTGCTCTACCCGCGCGTGAATGTGCTGATGCTGGTGTTCCTCGGTTTCTTCGTCACGACGTTTACCGTGCCGGCCGTATTCATGCTCGGCTACTGGCTGCTGCTGCAGGTCATCGGTGGCGTCGGTTCGATCGGCGCGCAGGGCGGCGGCGTGGCCTTCTGGGCGCACATCGGCGGGTTCGTCGCCGGCGGGCTACTCGTTTTGCTGTTCCGCAAACCAGAACTCGTCGATCGTCACCCGTATCACGGCTGGAAACAGAAGAAGCACGCGAACCCGACGTGGCGACGGATTCGGTGACAGCAGCAGGCGCCGCTACCCGCACCCACGTTTAATGACCGTTTTCGGCCAAAAGCGGACATTCGGTTCTCGAAATTCAAGCAAAAAGAAACCCGCCGAAGCGGGTTCCTAGACTCCTACTTCATATTTTGAGTCATCAAGTTAACCCGCCCCTTCCTTGAAGTCGCAGTCACTCATTAAGCCCTCAATGAACGGACGGCCAGCTACTTTTGCACATCGTAGCTGACCACCAATCTCGTCATGCCCGAATATCAACCAAAAGTCTGTCTTTTTTTGCCTGTCACCGGTAATTGGGTTCACACACATGTACTCGACATTCGCCACCATGCCAGGAAATCGGGTGCTTCCCGCACTATTAGCTTTCAATGTCCCTTCGGTAACTTGGTTGAATTTCAGGTCGTAAAGCTTGTCACACAATCCCGCCACACCAACGCTACGGTCGTTAACCAATCGAATAGCGTGCCGTTGGAGCCCGGAGTCGTACGCGCTCGGTCGGCTTTGGTCGCTTTGAGCAGCAAAGTTGTCGCTATTCGCTGAATCATCTCCCATCGAAGACCACATCCACCATCCGCCCACGAGCAATAATCCGAAGATAGCGCCAATCCTTTCATTTTTCTTATCTTCAGCCTTTTTAGCCTCTTCAGATTGTTCAGCTGAACAGGATTCCTCCGTCACATTCTCCGCCTCTGCGCTGACCACACCGGCACCACATGACGAACAGAACTTCACTTCATCGGACAGCTTCGTGCCGCAATTTACGCAATGCATCGTTTCACCTCGACTGATTCAATCTTTCCAGCTCGCACAATCGATGATGATGCACGTCGAATTAATGGCCAAAAACGGAACACGTCCCACTAAATTGTGTTCAACGCGTGATGTACGTCACGATTTGGCACTTCGACGGACTTGGCGATACATTCCGGATTAAGAATGCCCGGACCTAAAGTCTAAAGTTGTCCGCTTTGGGTCGAAAACGGTCATTCGGGGCCCGACGAATTTGGGATATCGACATCCTTCGGGACGTCCTTGTCCCGCTTCCTGTCGTACTTCGTCTTGTCCTTCATCGGCCCGCCCTTGCGCAGGACATCGGGCGGCCTCGGCGCCTTTTTCTTCCTGCGCGCCACTACGAAGCGATGACCGACCGCGCTACGGCACCGGGCACGCGATCTGCACGTCGTCGACGCAGTCGACTTTGGTCCCCGGCCCCTGCGGGCGGAACGAGAACTTGTGGATGTCGCGGCCCTCGAACACCGGCACGTAGATCTCCGCGCGTCCGTTGGGCCCTGGCGCGTCATAGCGAACGCTCTGCCCGCCGATCGTCGAGATGCTGTTGCCCTGGCTCGGCGGCGGCGCCGTGAAACTCTGGCTCGCGTTCGGGCCGTAGAAATCGTTGATGTCGAAAAGCACGGCCGACTTGTATTCCCAGTTGTTGCGGCTTTCGTTCTTCGGCTTCAGCAGCCAGACTTTTGACGCCTCGTCGCCGCCGACCACGATCCACGGTTTCTTCTTGCCCTCGTGCGCACGCTTCGGCCAGAATGCCTTCGCGCGCCCCGGTGCGAGCCGTCCGGGCCCCATGCTCGGCTCGGGAAAGGTCGGGTTCGGCCGGATGTTGTCCTTCAGGATTCTGACGGTCCAGTCGTCGTTGAAGATGTCGCCACTGTCGGGCTGCTCGAGCGCGTACACGCGCCCCGGAATCGGATCCGCGGTCACGTCGAAGCAGTCGTCGCCCTGGTGATTCGACGCGAGAATATCGTCGCGGCCGTCACGGTTCAGGTCGATGACCTCGACCTCGAACGGCTTGCCCTGATCGTCGTTGATATCCTTCTTGCGGGGCGGGTTCGCGATCGGGTCCACGTCGGACCACTTCTGTCCCAGCGGCGCGCCGTACAGCGTGATCTGGTCGCCGTTGAAGAAATGCGTGCCGATGATCTCGGGCACGCCGTCACCTTCGAAGTCGTGCACGTCCATGTTGATCTCGGCCTCGAACAGATTCGGCGGCAACCCCCCCAGCAGCACATTCTCTTCCCACTCTGTATTCGGGTCGATTGCCGCGCCCGGGTTGCGGAACCAGACGACCTCGCCTAGCGCCAGGAGACAGAATCCGCCGGATACCTTGAACGATGCGCGGACCGTGACCAGGTCGAGCCAGCCGTCCTGATCCATGTCGACGTAGCGAACCTGGTGGTAGAAACGCGGCGCATTCTCCTCTGCAACCGGAAACGGGCAGGTGAACGGCGGGAACGGTAACTGCGTACTCTGGTCGACGATGTATTCCTGCCGGCCCGCGTCGTCGAGATTGATGATACTGAGTCGGCCCGGCGGCGGCGTCGGGTGGAAACCACCCGGCACGACGACCGCCTCGAACGCGACGAATCCATCCGGCGCACGATCTACGCCGTTCGGCCAGACCGTCAACGCCGGGCCCGGACCGAGGTCGGTAAGCCGCTCGACGTCGGTGTTCGGATCGAATGTATCCGGATCGACGTGGGCGATATTCTCGATGCGGGCGACAAGGTCGTCTTCGAAGAAGCCGATCACGTTTTCTCCGGTCGGGTCCTTGATCGAGTTGAAAAAGCTGGACATCAGCAGGCCGTCCCGCTTGCCGCCATTCGGCGTATTGAATTTCTGGATGGTCGTGAATGCCGGCGTGAAATTCAGCGGGCCGATGACACCGGCCTCGTAAACCGGCGGACAGAATTCTCTCTGCCCGCTGGCCGCGGCGGCAACGGACATCAACAAAGCGGCGACGAAAATGAGGCCGCGACGGACGAACGAACGCGAATTGCTCACGATGCTTCCCCTTATTTGTTGTCGCGCCGACACCTGGCGCGTCGTGCACCACTATCTCATATCGACAGGCACGATGAGCGGGCCGACTCGATATTGCGATGCGGCGATCAAAAACACGCCGGTATCTGCTGGGCCGGTCTCGCAACCATGCTCAGACACACGACGAGCAGCAGGAAATAGGTAAGCAGTGCGCCGGCGCGCCGGTCGACGAGCAGTCCGCGCATGATGCCGGCGATCGAATAGGCAGGTGTCACGACGGCGAGCGCGAGGTACTTGAGCGTCGCCGCGATGCCGGCAAGCAGCGGCAGAATCTCCGGAACCTGGGCCAGCGGATCCTCGATCAACAACCCGACGATTTCGCGCAGGAACAGGTCCTCAATCACGTCGAGCGCCGACGCGGCGATCGGCATCCACATCACGATCGCGCCGATACGGGCCCAGGCGCCGTCCAGCCGCCGCGCGAGCAGCCCGACCAGGCCGGCCAACAGCAGGCCGTAACTCCAGGCAAAGACGACGTCGCCGGGCACCAGCAGGTTCGCAATCGCCTGCTGCTGTTCCGCCGAGAACGACGTGACGATCGATGCCGAGCGCTCCGGCGTGAACGCGACCTGTAAACACGTGAGTTCGGGCAAACGGTCGCCGAGCGCCTCGCTGTGCGGCATCATCAGCGCGCCGATCGCAAATGCGAACACGCCGACGCCGGCGAGCGCCATCGCGATCAGTATCCAGGCGCCGCGCGACGATTCGAGCAGGGCTTTCATCCCTCGACCCCGGTTAATCCGCCGACCACAGGATGTCCGCGTGATGCTGCAGGTGGTCGTCGATGAAAGTCGCGATGAAGAAGTAGCTGTGATCGTAACCCTCGTGCAACCGTAACCTCAGTTCCTGCTTGTTCGCGCGGCACGCCGCGGCGAATTTCTCCGGCATCAGCTGCGCCTCGAGGAACTCGTCCGCGCCGCCCTGGTCGATCAGGATTTCCGAATACGCCGAGCGATCGCCGGCGGTGGTCATCAGCGCGGATGCATCGTAACGCTGCCACGCAGCGCGGTCGTCGCCGAGATACGCAGTCAGCGCCTTCTGACCCCACGGACACTCGGTCGGCGCCGCGATCGGCGCAAACGCGGACAGCGACCGATAGCGATCCGGATTCCGCAAAGCGAGTGTCAGCGCGCCATGCCCACCCATCGAATGCCCGCAGATGCCTTGCGCGTCTGCGTTCGCCGGAAATTCCGCCAGAACGACGCCCGGCAGTTCCGCGGTAATGTACGAGTACATCTGGAAATTTTTCGCCCATGGCTCGCGCGTCGCGTCGACATAGAACCCGGCACCCTGGCCGAGGTCGTAGCCGTCGTCGTCGGGCACGCCGTCGCCACGAGGACTCGTGTCCGGTGCGACGATCATCAGTCCGAGTTCGGCAGCCTTGCGATACGCGCCGGCTTTCACGGTGAAGTTTTCTTCGGTACAGGTCAGGCCGGACAACCACCACAGCACCGGCACTGGCCCGGTCGCCGCCTGCGCCGGCACGAACGCGGAAAATCGCATGGCGCAGTTCGTCGTCTCCGCATCGTGCCGGTAGTACCCGAGCGAGCCGTCGAAACAGCGAGTTTGCGACAAAAGCTCCATCTCGTTACATGACTCCGTATGCGAGCATTGCGTCGGCGACTTTGACGAAGCCGGCGATATTCGCGCCCTTGACGTAGTTCGTGCGACCGTCGTCGTCGGCATGCACGAGGCACTGCCGGTGAATCGCACGCATGATGTTACGCAGCCGCTCCTCGAGCTCGTCGGCGGTCCACGCGAGGCGGATGCTGTTCTGGGTCATCTCCAGCCCCGATACCGCGACGCCGCCGGCGTTCGACGCCTTGCCCGGTCCGAAGATGACGCCGGACTCGAGAAATATCTCGATGGCTTCAGCGGTCGTCGGCATGTTTGCGCCCTCCGCCACCGCGCCGCAACCGTTCTGCACCAGGACGCGCGCATCCTCGGCATGGAGCTCGTTCTGCGTCGCGCACGGAAACGCGAGATCGCAGGGGATGCCCCACGGCCGCTCGCCCGGAAAAAACTCGCAACCGAAATGATCTGCGTATTCGTCGATGCGGCCGCGCCGGTTCGTCTTCAGATCGACCGTCCAGGCCAGTTTTTCCGCGTCTATACCGGCCGGGTCGTAGACGAAGCCGCTGGAATCGGACAGCGTCACGACCTTGCCGCCGAGCTGGTTAATCTTTTCGGCGCAGTACAGCGCGACGTTGCCGGCGCCGGAAATGGCGCAGGTCTTTCCCTCAATGTCCTCACCCGCGTGTTTCAGCATCTCGTGCATGAAATAGACGCAGCCATAGCCGGTCGCCTCGGTGCGGATCAGGCTGCCGCCGAACTCCAGCGCCTTGCCGGTCAGAACCCCGGTGAACTCTCGCTCGAGTCGCTTGTACTGACCGAACAGGAAACTGATCTCGCGCGAACCGACGCCGATGTCGCCGGCCGGGATATCGATATCCGCGCCGATATGATGATGCAACTCGGTCATGAATGACTGACAAAAGCGCATGACTTCGCGATCCGACTTGCCTTTCGGATTGAAATCCGCGCCGCCCTTGCCCGCGCCCATCGGCAGCGTCGTCAGGCTGTTCTTGAACGCCTGCTCGAAGCCGAGAAACTTGAGGATGCTCAGGTTCACGGACGGATGAAAGCGCAGCCCGCCCTTGTACGGGCCGATAGCATTGTTGAATTGCACGCGATAGCCACGGTTGACCCGCACGTTGCCGTCGTCGTCCTCCCAGACGACGCGAAAAATGATCGTCTTGTCCGGCTCCGTCATGCGCTGCAGTATCGCCGCATGCTGATAGCGTGGATTTTCGAGGATGAACGGAATAATCGATTCCGCGACCTCGTACACGGCCTGGTGAAACTCGGGCTCGCCCGGGTTGCGCTTGACGAGGCCCTCCATGAAGTGATCGAGCGACAGGTCAGAGTACACACGACTCTCCACAGCTTGATTACGTAAACCGTAGCACGGATTTGCGACGCAAACGCAATGGCGGCGCGGCCCGTGGGCGTTATGTCCGTCTGGCAATAGCCGCTTGAACAGACTAAGCTACCGGGTCGAATTACCCGGCGGCCAGGCCGTCAAGAGGCACTAGAACCTTGGACATCGATATCATTCTCGAGCCGGATCTGACGCCGGAGCAGATCACCGAGCTGGGGCTGGCTGCCGAAGGCTACGGTATCAGGGCACTCTGGACCTCGAACTATTTCGCTCACTGGGACCCGTTCATCAGCCTGGTCCCGCTGGCACAGAACACCGACCGGCTGCTGATGGGGCCGCTGGCCGTCAGCCCGTTCGAGATGCACCCGTTGAAAATCGCGAACGGCCTGTTGACGCTGAACGAGATGTGCGACGGCCGGGCGCAGGTCGCGATCGGCGCCGGCGAAGGCAATCTCGATGCGATGGACCTGAAGAAACCGAAGAAGATCGTGCTGGCGATTCGCGAAGCGCTCGAGATCGTGCTCGCTGCAGCGCACGGTAATCTGCAAGGCGGCTACGACGGCGAAATTTTCAACGTCAACTTGCCCTGTGCCTACGACTGGCTCAAAGCGTCCGCGCCGAAAGTGTACATGACTGCATATCGCTTCATGATGATGCGCATGGGCGGCCGCGTGGCCGACGGCGTGTTCGTCGGGTGCACGCCACCGGAACTTATGGAGCCGGCAATGGAAAACGTGCGCACCGGCATCGGTCGTCGCGATGCAGCGCCCGAAGATTTTCGCGTCAACACGTTCTGGGCGTGGCACATCAAGGAAGACCGCGATGCCGCCTATCGTGAATCGCGCCGCGAACTCGCGTGGCGCGGCCGCAAACTCGATCCGGACCTGCTCGTGAACTGGGTGACCGAGGAGGAAGCCAGGTTCGTGCAGGACAACTTCCAGGCCTACGTCGATGCGTATTTCGACCGCTCCGGAATCGTCAAGGGCGTTCCGGACGACATCAACGATCGCCTCATGCACGGCATGACGTCGACCGGCGGGCTGGAAGACCTGGACCGCGAGATCGAGCGGTTCAGGGTATTCCAGCAGAACGGCCTCACGGAGATCGCGCTGCGCCTGCACGAGGATCCGATGGAAGCGCTGCGCATCATCGGCGAACGCGTGGTACCGGCACTTAAATAACTCCGCGCCGGAGCGAAACGCTCGCACCGGCCGGTCGAAGCAAATCAGGAGAGAAATGTGCGCTCTTTATTATTGGTAATTCTCGTCGCGTTGATCGGGATCTTCCCGGTCGGGTGCAGCTCCCCGGAGGAACGCGCGGCAGCGTACCTCGAGAAGGCGCAGCAGCTCTACGACGAAGAAGACTATACGACGGCGCGAATCGAGGCGATGAACGCCGCTCAGATCGAGCCGCGCAACGCCGACGTGCGCTATCTGTTGGCCGAGATTGAGGAAAAGGAACAAAACTTCCGTCAGGCGGTCGGGCATTTGCAGGTCGCGGTGGACGCCAATGAGTATCACCTGCCTTCGCGAATCAAGCTTGGCAACTATTACATCCTGGCGAAAGCCCTCGACGAAGCCGACGAACAAACGACCGCGGCCGAGCAGATTGATCCCGAGAATGCCGAGGTCATGCTGCTCCGGGCGCGCGTCATGTACCTGCGCGAAGACGTCGACGGCGCGCTCGCGCAAATCGAAAAGACGCTGGCTCAGGACCCGTCGCTGATCGAAGCGACCATGTTCAAATCAGGTGTCTACGTTTCCCGCGAGCAGTACGACGAGGCGCTGGATCTCGTCGACGCTGCGATAGGCAACGCCGACACCGATGCGGTCGAACAGCTGCGTCAGTTTCGGGTCATCTTGCTGCGTTCCGCCAGCCGCGATGACGCGGTTGAGGCCGAGTTGAAGTCGTTGATGCAGGACTATCCGGAAGAGGACAGCTACGCGGTCACATTGGCACAGCTCTATGTCACCCAGGGCAAAGTCGAAGACGCGGAGTCGATTCTGCGCAAGATCGTCGACGCCGAGCCGGACAATGCCGACAAACGGATCGATTTCGTGCGGTTCGTCGCGGAGCAACGTGGCACGGAAGCGGCTGAGGCCGTGCTCGAAGAGTTCGTCACAGAACTGCCGGAGTCGATGGATCTTAAACTCGCGCTCGGCCGATTCCGCGAGTCGCAACAAGAAAACGATTCCGCATATTCGATCTACAACGAGATCGCGCAGGCGGAGCCGACCAGCGAGATCGGTCTGACCGCGCGCAACCGCATGGTCGCGCTCAAGATTCGCGGCAATGAACTCGATGAAGCCAAAGACATGATCGCCGGGATTCTCGAAGTCGAGCCCGATAATGCGGACTCACTCCTCGTGCGTTCCGCTTTCAGCTTCACCGACCGGGACTATGACGCGGCGATTGCCGATCTACGCACCGTGCTGCGCTCGGATCCCGAGTCGACGCGCGCGTTGCTGTTGCTGGCACGCTCGCACGTCGGCGCGGGCAGCGCGGAGCTGGCGCAGGATGCATATCGCCGCCTGATCGAGGTCGCACCCGACCACCCGAACGCTTCGAACGAACTTGCCGACCTGCTCGCGAGAACCGGCGATGCGGACCAGGCTGAAGAGGTCTTGCGCCGCAAACTGGAAGTTTCCCCGGACGACCGACGCTCCGCGTCCAACCTCGTCGAAGCGTTGCTGCTACAGGGCGAGACCGACGCGGCCGAGGAAGAAGTCCGCGACATGGTCGCGCTTGACGACCCGAGCGGCCTCGCCGAATTCCAGCTCGGCCGGGTGATGCAGGCCAAGCAGTCGAGCGACGAAGCGGTCGCGGCCTACAAGAAAGCGCTGGAGAAAAACCCCGCCGCCTTTCAGGCTCTGCAGGGTCTGACGACGACGCTGGTCGACGACGGTAGAACCGACGAAGCGATAACACTCATCAAAGACTATATCGCGGCGAACCCGGAACAGGCCGGCGCGAAACTTCTGCTGGGCACGGCATATGCGCGCAATAAGAACGTCGAAGCGGCAAAGGCGGCGTTCGAGGATGTTATCGCGAGCAACCCCGATGCGAACCGCGCGTATGCGTCGCTTGCAGCACTTTCTCCGCAAGATCAGGACGAGCGCATTCGGATATATCGGCGCGGAATCGACGCTAACCCGGACGACGCGACACTTGCGTTTCTGCTGGCAAGCGAATACGAGCGCGCCGCGGACTGGGACAAGGCAATCGAAATTTATGACTCACTGGTTGTCGCGGATGACGCCAATGACCTCGCGGCCAACAATCTCGCGGCCTTGCTGCTGGACCATCGCACGGATGCGGATAGTCACGCCCGCGCACTGGAGCTGGCGAAGCGGTTCGAGGACAACGACCAACCGGCGTTGGTCGACACGCTCGGCTGGGCCTACTATCGTAACGGCGACTTCGCGAACGCGGTGCGCTACCTGGAGCTCGCAGTCAACAAAGCGGGAGAAATTCCGCAGTTACGCTATCACCTCGGGATGGCATATCTGGCGAATCGAAATTCAATTCGCGCCCGCGAGGAACTGCAAATAGCTGTCGATACGACGACAGCCGACTTCATCGGCCTCGAAGAAGCGCGCGCAACGCTCGCGCAGATCGACAGCGAGTCGTAACGCTCAGCGACACGGCATCACGTCGAACGCGATGCTGATACGTGTGCCGCTGGCCGAGAAAGGCCGCGTTCGGTGATAAAACCATGACGGGAAGATCACGACGCGGCCCGCGAGCGGCTTCACGCGTCGCGTCGGCGGCGGCGCCGTAATCCGAATCCGTTCCGGCGGCTGGCCAAATTCGAGCTCGCCGACGTCGCCGTCCGCGCCCGGCAACTGCGCGTAGTAGACACCGCTCAGCCAGGCCAGCGGGTGTTGGTGCGGAGTCTGTTGCCCACCCGCGTGCAGCACGGTGCCCCAGGTCCGCAGTGACCAGCGCTCGGCCGCATACGCCATCACCTCATGATTCCCGAATCCGTCTGCCTGCAAGGCGTCGATCGTTTGCTGCACGGCACGACGAAGCGCCGCATCGAGGGCGCCGCACGCGGCCGACTCGATCGGGTTCAGCTCGCCGGTCTGCGCGCCACCCGTCGTCGCCTTGCGGACCGGGTCGGACAGCAGCGACGGGTGCCCTGCGACGAATGCCGCGAGCTCCGCGTTGAACGACGCAACATCGCGATAGCCCTCGGGCGTGTCGATGTCACAGACACGCACGAGGCGCTCGTAGTCGAGTAGTCGAACCGCTGCGGCGGCATCGCCCCCTTCGATCAGTGCGTACGCGCGGGTCGCGAGCACGAGCCGCTCGCCGGGATGCACGCGCAGAAAGCCATCACAGACGTCGAGCGCGGCAGGTGTGTCGCCGCCGACGAGCAGCAGATTCGCGAGGTCGGCCGCCGCGCGCGCGTTGTCCGGGTTGACGTTCGCCGCGCGGCGCAATGCATCGATCGCACCGGGATCGTCACCGAGTTCGCGACGTGCATACGCGAGGTTGACCAGTGCCATGTCATCGCGCGGATTCCGGGCGAGTGCGTCGGTGAGGACCGCGGCCGCCTCGTGATACCGAGCGAATGCACACCAGACGGCGCCTTGTGCAGCCAGCACGAGGGGGTGACCCGGCGCCGTGGCCAAGGCCCGGTCACACTCGGCGAGCGCTTCGTCCTCCCGCCCGGCTTCCATCCACGCATTGGCGAGGTTACAGCGCACCTCGATATCGTCCGGCGCGAACTCGAGACATTGGCTGTAAACGTCGGTGGCCTCGAGCACGTGGCCGCGCTGCTGCAACAGGGCGCCCAGATTGGCAAGTGCGCGCGTGGACCCGGGCGCGCTGTCCAGCGCGCTGCGCAACGCGATCTCCGCCGCCGTGAAGTTGCCGTCCGCGATGAAGCTGAGAGCGAGATCGTTCGCCGTTGTCGCGTCTTCGGGCGCCAACCTGATCGCGGCCTCGAGCGCGCGAATCGACGCGCCAACATCGCCGCGTTGACGCGCGAGAACGCCGCTCAATCGCAGCGCCTGAACGTTCTCCGGATCCAGTTCGAGCACTTCCGCGTAGGCCGCTGAAGCGGCGTCCAGCCGGCCCTGCTGATGTGCCGCGATCGCGCGGCGCAGGGCGTCTTCGGCGTCGCCGTGGTCCGTTACTTGCGCCACTTCCCGCGATCGGCGTCCATCTGCACGGCGCCACCGCGCCGGTCGAGCATGAACTTCGCCTGCTCGGATCCGAACGCGCGATCAACGAGCACGTTCATCGGATCGGACCGATTCGTGTATTCCCGGTAGGTGAAGTCGTACTGCTGCTGGGCGTCGCGCTGGTCGTCGGGCAGTTCTTCGGCCTCGTCGAGCCAGCGAAACCAGCGATCGACGAACTTCTCGAGGTATGCCTCGCACTGGTCGAGGTGCTCGTCCGTCAACTCCGAAATGTAGCTCGAGCATACCGGCGACTGCATGCCACGGATTATCGGACCGTGGCTCGCGGACCAGACGTATTCTGTGTTCGCACGAAAATCGAGGTATTCCTGGTTGACGTCGCCCTCGTAGTATTTCTGGACGTACGCTTCGTTGACCTTGAGGTCGACGCGCGGGACGTAGTCTGCGTAGAAAAGCAGGTTCGGCACCGTGCCAAAGATGATCATCAGGTTCGGCACCTGCGTCCGCTGGCCGAGCACGACATTGATATTCATGTCGATGATGCTGGCCTTGCGATTGCCGATCCATGAGCGCACAAACCAGTCCATGTCGTTGCCGGTATAGCCGAAGAATGCGCCCTCCATCGACCCGTCCTGCGACGTGTAGTACTCGGCGCCCTCGGATACCGGATGCAGCTCGGCGTCGAAATAACCAACGATCCGGTCAGCTATCTTGCCGTGGATGTTCCAGCAGCGTTCCCACTGATTGGAAACGTCGACGTTTGGATTGTCCGCGAGAAACTCGTGAATGGTTTTTACGTCACTCTGGTTCGTCATTATTTTCCTCTCACTTCTTATGCCGTAACCGGATTCCGGGCGTAGAGTCTAGCAGTCGCCTGCGACGCGGCGATTGATAAATGGTAAGCAGCTGCGTGTCGGCCGCGCTATCCGTACTAACCGTAGCCGCTTGAAAAACATCCGGTTTCAGTCGAATCAAACATCGCGCTTCCACACCTGCTTTGCGCCGAAACCGAGCTTCCACAACCAGGTTTCGGTGTACAGGATTCGATCCGGAACGATCCTGGCGACCTGACGCTCGAACGGCTTGCTGGCGTCCATACCGAGGTCGGTCATCCATTCGTGCCATCGAAATACCTTCATGCCATGGTCCCAGCCCGGCGCATGGGGTTCGATGATCTCGACACGACCGAAGACCTGGACGCCGCGCGCGCTATGCCAGCCGTGATACGGATGATGCACGGCGTACGAGATCCGCGGGTCCGCCTGCATCGCCTTCAGCTTCGGCGTCCCCGGGTCCGGCAGCAGGTAGATATCGAGCCCGTCCGCCCAGTACTCGATCGGGCTCGCGATCGGGCCGTTTGGTCCGTGCGTGGCGAGCACACACATGTTCACGGAGCTGATCAGCTGCTGAATACGGTCCTCGAGCTGCTCGCGCGGCATCGCTTCGTCGGGCCATGGCGGCTCGACCCAGGGAAACGCATGGCTCATTCTTTTTCTCCTTCGGTGCGTTTGACTGCATTGCAAAGGCATTCGCGGACGTTGTCAAACCCGGCGCGTCACGGAAACCGCTTTTTGGTTCATACTACGGGGCTGCCAGCACGGCACAGCCCCGGAGCCTCGATTCATGATTCAGTCTTTCGTCCCGCCGCACCGGACCCTGATGGGACCCGGCCCTTCCAACGTTCATCCGCGCGTGCTCGAAGCGCTCTCCCGCCCGACGATCGGCCATCTCGACCCGGCCTTCATCGGCATGATGGACGAAGTCAAAGAGCTGTTGCAGTTCGCGTTCCGGACGCGTAACGAACTGACGCTGCCGGTGTCGGCGCCCGGATCCGCCGGGATGGAGGCCTGTTTCGTCAACCTGGTCAGCCCGGGCGATACCGTGGTCGTCGCGCAGAATGGCGTATTCGGCGGGCGCATGAAGGAGAACGTCGAACGTTGCGGCGGCACTGCGGTGATGGTCGAAGACGAATGGGGGCAAACGGTCGACCCACAGAAGGTCGAAGATGCATTAAAGGCACACCCCGACGCGCGCATCGTCGCGTTCGTGCATGCCGAGACCTCGACCGGCGCGCGCTCCGATGCGGCGACGCTGTGTCGCATCGCGCGCGAACACGATTGCCTGTCGATCGTCGACACGGTGACCTCAGTCGGTGGTATCGAGGTCAGCATCGACGACTGGGGCGCGGATGCGGTTTACTCGGGTACGCAGAAATGCCTGTCGTGCGTGCCTGGCGTATCGCCGATCACGATCAGCGAACGCGCCGTCGCGGCGATCAAAGCGCGCGGCAGAGCCCAGAGCTGGTTTCTCGACCTCGACCTGGTCATGGGTTACTGGGGCGGCGGCGCGCAGCGCGCATATCATCACACCGCACCGGTCAACGCGCTGTACGCGTTGCACGAAGCGCTGCTGATGCTGCAGGAGGAAGGACTCGAGAACGCGTGGGCGCGTCACCGCGCGCACCATGAGCAACTCGCGGCCGGGCTCGGCGAACTGGGGCTGGAGTTGATCGTCGCGCCGGAGTGGCGGCTGCCGCAGTTGAACACGGTGCGTATTCCCGCCGGCGTCGACGACGCAGCGGTGCGCAAGACACTCCTGCTCGATCACGACCTCGAGATCGGTGCCGGGCTGGGCCCGCTGGCCGGCAAGGTCTGGCGCATCGGCCTGATGGGCCATAGCTGCACCCAGGACAACGTTCGCCTGTGTCTGCAGGCGCTCGCGGCGGCAATGTAAACCTTAAGGCCTTACTCGGTCGCCGCAGGCTCGGGCTCCGACTGCGCTGGGACGTTTTCCGCGGACTCGGGCTCCGCGGGAGCAGCGGGCTTGTCCGTCAGTATCGACGGGTCGGCGCGCAGCTTGCCGATCACTTCGTCGGTGATGTCCGCACTTTCATCGTTCCAGAACAGCGTCACGTCGGCGAGAAATACGACCGACACGCCGCGTGATTTAGCAACCTCTGCCGCGAGCGGCTTGATCCGTTCCCGCAGCTGCGTGACGAGCTCGCTTTCGTACCGCTGCGCCTGCTGTTGTGCCTGCTGCTGCGCCTGGCTGTACTGTTGCTGGGCCTGCGCCGTGAGTTGCTGAAACTGCTGCCGGGCTTCGTCGGACGGCGAGTCGCCGAGCTTTTCGCGCTCCGCGTTCAGTTGCGCCTCCAGTGCAGCAAGCTCGCTATCCAGCTGCGCGGACAACTCGTCGCGCCGCACCTGCGCCTGACGCTTGATCCGGTCTTCTTCGCCGGTGGCGTTGGCGATAACACCGAGGTCGATGATCGCCGTGCCCGAACCGCCCATGCCGGGCAGCTGATCGCAGGCGCCCAGAAGCAACACCAGAAGCGCAGCTGCAATAGTCCTGTTAATCAATGCCTTCATCGTCGAATCCTCGGTGCAGAAACTGTGGGAGCGTACTGTAGCGGAATTAATCGGCCGCAGACACCGCGGCCGGTTCGACAACTTCGAACGTCAGCGACGCCCAGTAGCTCTCCCAATCCGCCTGCGTGACTTCGGGCCGCGTCTCGATGATATGCACGGCTTTGACGAGCCACAGCCCGGGCCGTGCCAGCGGGATCGACACCCGCCCGCCCGCATCGGTGCGCAGCGCCACCGAAATGTCCGGGGCCGATGCGGTAAACGCCTGCACCAGAATGCCCTCGATCGGCGCGCCGAGATACAGCAGCCGGACCGGCAGGTTATCGCCGGGCCGGAGCTCGTACGGGTTCGCGTCGGGGATCAATTCCAGCGTGTAACCGAGATCGACACCAACAGCACCGGCGGTTACGCCGTCGACGCTAACCAGCGCCTTGGCGCAGCGCGAGTAATACTCGCGTGCCGGTAACTCGGTTTCGCCACGCCTGGCGCGCAGCGCGACCACGTGCTCCAGACCCTCGTCGGAAAGATAGCTGCGGAACTTTTCCGGTTCCATCTCGACGAAATCCCGCGTGCTGCGATAACCGACGACGTGCACGCCGGGCTCGAGTGCTTCGAAAGTACCGGCCGGATCGTCTCCCATCAGGCCGTCTATCGGTCGCGTTTCGCTCGGTGCGACAACGCGGTAGTCCGAAAACCAGTCGCTGATGTAGGGCAGGCGATCGCCCGACAGATCCTGCCCGACACGCAAAATCAGTGCGACTTCGTCGCCGGACTGAGCCGAGAAGATAGTCGGCTCGATCCAGAAGTCGTGAGCATATAATCGACCAACTGGCGTCAGCAGCGCGACCGTCAGCGCGAGCGCAAAGACCCGATGGCGAATCCGGTGAGCCGCCGTCGGCGAAGGAAAAGGTAGTCTCATGTCATTTTTCAAATGCTGTCGTCTCGTCGCAGTCGCCGTCACTTTAGCGATGCTCTGCGCGGCAACCGCGCATGCGCACCGGTTACGTCCGGCAGTCGTCACGATAACATTTAACCCGGACCGAACGTACGTAGCGACGATTGACCTGAATGCCGAAGCGATCCTCGCGGGCATCGCGCCCGAGCACGTGGATACGGACGACTCTCCGAACGCGCGCGCATACGATGCGCTGCGCGAACTCCCGCCCGACGAGTTGACGCGCCGAATCGAGGCGTTCGGCGATACGTTTCTCGCGGGCCTGAACATGAGCGCGGACGACACCCGCCTGGACCCGGTGCTGAGCGATTTCAGCGTTCCGGAGGTCGGGGACCTGGACCGCCAGCGCATCACCCGCCTCACGCTGACCGGGCTAATGCCGGCGAACGCATCGACCTTCAGCTGGGCATACGCGCAACAGTTCGGGAGCAGCGCAATCCGCGTCGGGCGCGCCGGCGAGGAAACGATCCAGACGGCGTTTCTGAACGCGGGCGAATCGAGCGAGGCATTCGAGATCGGCGCACCGTTGCAGCCGAGAACCGTGGCCGAGATTTATCGCGACTACATCGCGCTCGGGTTTACACATATCCTGCCGAAGGGCCTCGACCATATTCTGTTCGTGCTCGGCATTTTCCTGCTCAGCGTACGCTGGCGCCCGCTGCTGTACCAGGTCACCGCGTTCACGATCGCGCACACGATAACGCTCGGGCTGTCACTGTATGGAATCATTTCGCTGCCGCCGAGCATCGTCGAGCCGCTCATCGCGTTATCGATCGTTTATGTCGGCATCGAGAACATCGTCACGCCGCAACTCAAACCGTGGCGCGTCTTCGTCGTCTTTGGCTTCGGACTCCTGCACGGCATGGGTTTCGCCGGCGTGCTGCAGGAAATCGGCCTGCCCCCGGGCGAGTATCTGAACGCGTTGATCGCGTTCAACATCGGCGTCGAACTCGGGCAGCTGGCCGTTATCGGCGCCGCTTTTCTCGCTGTCGGCGTGTGGTTTCGCGACCGCGACTGGTATCGATCCCGCATCGTGATCCCGTGCTCGCTGGCGATCTCGGTCGTCGGCGCGTACTGGTTCGTCGAGCGAGTGCTGTAGGGGGCCATGTTAATGGGGACATTCTGCTTTTCCCGCTTCGCGGTTAATGGGGACATTCTGCTTTTCCCGCGAAGCGGGAAAAGCAGAATGTCCCCATTAACCGCCTCCATTCACGGAGCGCAACCGGTG
>JBPCXI010000051.1:0-7013 GCA_051008895.1 Gammaproteobacteria bacterium
GTCGTCAGTGCCGCGCTCGCCACGGGCGTCGGCGCGCTTCCACCGCCACCGCCACCGCCGCAGCCCGACAGACCAGTAATCACCGCAATACCCGCCGCCAGGGCCGCAATTCGGTTACCCATCGGAATCTCCCACTATCGCAACACAACCTAATAGGCGAGTGTAGGCAGTGGGCCGGCCGAAACCTTGACGGAGTCGACATTATTAAAAGGGTTAACGAGATCCGCGATACGGCGCGTCCGTGGCATACGATGCCCGGCGACGACGTTTGCGCGGCGCACGGCGCCTCGCCAAGCGACGGCCTGGGGCGAGACGTGGCCAATGAGCGGCTGGCCCAGTGCGGCGAGAACCGGATCGCCGACGCCGGCGGGCGAGGAATCGGCCGACTCATAGTCACCCAGTTCTCCGACTTCATGATCATCGTGTTGATCTGCGCCGCGATCGTTTCGGGCCTGATCGGCGATCTCAAGGACACCATCGCGATCATGGTCATCGTACTGCTGAACGCCGCGATCGGCATCGTCCAGGGCTATCGCGCGGAGCGGGCGGTCGAGGCGCTGCGCAAACTGGCAACCCCGTCCGCCAGGATCCGACGCGGCGGCTCTATAACGGAGATGCCATCGACCGCCGTTGTCCCGGGCGATATCGTCATGGTGGAAGCGGGCGATATCGTGGCTGCGGATCTGCGGCTGCTCGAGAGCGCGCATCTCGAGATCGACGAATCGATGCTGACCGGCGAATCGAGCGTGGCGGCCAAGACCGTCGCGCCGCTGGACGACGCCGAGCTCGTCGTAGCAGACCGCACGAACATGGCGTATCGCGGCACCGAGATCACGAACGGGCACGGTATCGGTGTCGTCGTTGCCACCGCCATGGCGACGGAAATGGGGCGAATCGCCGGGCTGTTGCATGCGTCGGACGCGCTGGCGACACCGCTGCAGAAGCGCCTGACTCAATTCGGCAAGCGTTTGGCGCTGATCGTGCTTTTCATCTCGGCCGCGATCTTCGGTCTCGGCATTCTGCGTGGCGAACCCGCGATGCTGATGCTGCTGACGGCAGTGAGTCTCGCGGTTGCGGCGATCCCGGAAGCATTGCCCGCCGTGGTCAGTATCTCGCTGGCGCTCGGCGCGTATCGAATGGCCCAACACCACGCGCTGGTGCGCAACCTTCCGGCGGTCGAGACGCTGGGATCCGTGGCATATATCTGCGCGGACAAGACCGGCACGCTTACCGAAAACGAGATGCGCGTCGAGTCCGCATTCATCGACGGCGAGCGCATCGTCGATCTGTCGAAAATTGAGTGGAGTGCGCCAGCTTGGTCACAACTCGGGCGCGCGCTGGCGCTCGCCAACGATGTCGCGATCGACGAACGTTCGGAGCCGATCGGCGATCCGACCGAGCGCGCCCTCCTCGAACTCGCCGAGCAGAACGGCCACAGCAAGCGCGCGCTGGAGGCGGCGTATCCGCGGATCGGCGAAGTCCCGTTCGATGCCACGCGCAAGCGCATGTCGACGATGCATCATATCGACGGACAAACGACGGTTTTCACGAAGGGCGCGCCCGAAACCGTCATCCCGTTATGCATCAATGTCCTCGAAACTCAGGGTGTGCGACCGCTCGACGTCGACGCGCTGCTGAGCGAGGCAGATGCATTAGCCGCACAGGGTTATCGCGTCCTGGCGATCGCGACCACGGATGTCGATCCGGGTTGCATGGCTGAGGAGGCGGAGCGCGACCTGACGCTGTTGGCGCTGGTCGGCCTGCTGGACCCGCCGCGCGCGGAGGTGCCGGACTCGATCCGGACTTGCATATCCGCCGGGATTACCCCGGTGATGATTACCGGCGATCACGTGAAGACGGCGCAGTCGATTGCGAGCCGCATCGGTATCGAGCATACCGATGAGCAGGTGCTGACCGGAGATCGACTTACGGATCTTGCCGATGCGGAGCTGGATGACCTGGTGCTCAACACGCGCGTTTACGCGCGCGTAACGCCGGAGCAGAAACTCAGAATCGTCGAAGCGCTGCAGCGGCACGGACAATTCGTCGCGATGACCGGCGACGGCGTCAACGACGCGCCGGCCGTAAATCGAGCCGATATCGGGATTGCGATGGGCCGTAAAGGCACCGAAGTTGCGCGCCATGCGGCGGACCTTGTGTTGCTCGACGACAACTTCGCATCCATCGTCCGTGCCGTCCGCGACGGCCGGCGCATCTACGACAACATTCGGAAATTCGTGAAGTACACGATGACGAGCAATGCCGGAGAGATCTGGACACTGCTGCTCGCGCCGCTGTTCGGGCTGCCACTACCGTTGTTGCCGATACAGATATTGTGGATCAATCTGGTAACGGACGGACTGCCCGGGCTCGCATTATCGATCGAACCGGAAGAGCGCGGCATCATGCAGCGACCGCCGCGACCGCCCGGCGAAACGATTTTCGCGCACGGCGTCTGGCAGCACATGCTCTGGGTCGGTCTGCTAATCGGTGCACTCTCGATCGGCGCGCAGGCCGGCGCGTACTTTTCCGGCAGCGAAAACTGGCAGACGATGGTGTTCACCGTGCTGACTTTCTGTCAGCTCGCGCACGTGCTCGTTATCCGTTCGGATCGCGAGTCGTTGCTGTCGCTGGGCTTGTTCGGCAACAGGCCGCTGCTCGGCGCGGTCGCATTGACGGTAATACTGCAGCTGACAATCGTTTACGTGCCGGCCCTGCAGCCGGTCTTCAGAACCGGTGCGCTGTCGCCGGTCGAACTCGTCATCTGCTTCGCCCTGCCGATCGTGATTCTCGTCGCTGTGGAGGTCGAGAAATGGCTCGCGCGAACCGGGAAGATCTGCCGCTCCGGGCTTTAGGCGTTTCTACCTAAGCGATTCAGTAATTGACCGGATGCCGGCGCCGACGAGGGCTGGCACAATAATTAGCGGTCACTAAAGTAGAGATGTCTAAATAAGAATCATTTCAATTTAAGGAACGGCCATGAACGCAAGCACAACACTCGAATCAAGAGCTGTCGCGTTCTTCTCCGTCATCCTGCTGGCCTTCGGGCTGGCCGCCTGCGACGGAGACGATGGCGACGCCGGTCAACCAGGAACCGCGGGGACTGCCGGCCTGAACTGTTGGGACCTGAACGCGAACGGCGTCGCGGACCTGCCCGACGAGGATCTCGACGGCAACGGCACCGTCGACGTCAACGACTGCAACGCGCTGTCGAGCGGTGCCTACACGACGGAAGCGCTCCACGTCGGCTGGTTCACCGACCACGAATACGAAAACAGCGACTCTTGCCTGGCCTGTCACGGCAAGATCGGCGACGACCTGCTGACGACCGCACATTTCAAATGGGAGGGTACGGCAACGAACATCGCCGGCTTCGAGGGCGCAATCCACGGCAAGAACGACATCATCAACAACTTCTGCATCGCGGTGCCAACCAACGAAGGCCGTTGCACGCAGTGCCACACCGGCTATGGCTACGCGGACGACACCTTCGCGTTCAACGACCCGAGCACGGTCGACTGCCTGATCTGCCATGACCAGAGCGGCGGCTACGTGAAGGCCAAGACGACGGCGGGCCAGCCCGAGCCCGATGTTGACATGCAGGCGGTGGCGCGCAGCGTCGCGGAGAACGGCGGCATCCCGAGCCGACAAAACTGCCTGCCTTGCCACGCCAAAGCTGGTGGCGGCGACAACGTCAAGCATGGCGATCTTGCGATGGCGCAGCTGAATACGACCCGCGACTACGACGTCCACATGGGCACCGACGGCGGCAACATGAACTGCGTGGCGTGCCATATGGTCAAGAAAGACAGCGACGGCAACCTACTGTCGCATGGTATCGGCGGCATGCCATATCACTCGGTCGACGAGGGAGACATGAAGGATTGCGACGACTGCCACGGCGATCGATTCAACATTCATGTCGGCACGAGCGTCGAGTACACGGTGGGCCTGCATCCGACCCTCGCGTGCCAGACGTGCCACATTCCTGCCTTCGCGCGCGAGCAGTCGACCAAGGTTGAGTGGTATTGGGCGAATGCCGGTCAGGACATGGATCCGATCCCGGTCGATCCCGCGACCGGTCGGCCGACCTACGACAAGAAGAAGGGCACGTTCGTCTGGGCCAACAACGTCAGACCCACGCTGCGCTACCACGACGGCAAGTGGAACAAGATGCTGATCAACGAGAACGATCAGTACACCACCGTGCCGGTCGTGCTCGGCGAGCCGGCGGCCGATCATACCGACCCGGGCGCGATGATCTATCCGTTCAAGAAGATGATCGGCAACCAGGTCGCGGATGCCAACAACAATACGATGCTGGTACCGCACCTGTTCGGCATGAAGGGCGGCGGCAACCCGTACTGGGCCAAGTACGACTGGAACCTCGCGCTGCAGGACGGTGCTGCACGTACCGGACAGACCTACTCGGGCGACTACGAGTTCGTCGACACGGTCATGTACCTGACCGTGAACCACGAAGTCGCGCCGGCCGATCAGGCCTACGGGGTCGACGACAACTGCAGCGACTGCCACTTCACCGGGCAGATCGACTGGTCAGAGCTCGGCTGGAGCGGCGATCCGACGCAGGGTGGGACGCGCCCGTAAGAACCACTAGACAGCTCTGCACGATGCGTGACATCACGCCTGCCCCTGCCGTCAAACGGCAGGGGCTTTTTGTCGTGCAAAAAGCTCGTCAGAGCGACGTCGTGTCTTTATCGTCGGCGGCGGAGCATTCGTGCCGCCAGCAAGGCGAACGGGAACAGCAATCCTGCCGCCGGTAACGGAATCGGCACGATATCTACAGGCGAGAACAGCGTCTCACCAGCTAATACGAAAAATACCTCGTCGGCCTCGGGGAAGAAGACCTCCGGACCGGACTGCAGCGACAGGGCCGGCATCGAGAAAACCGTCCAGAAACCCAGCGCGGCCTCGTATGTACCCGGCAAAAGGTCCTGTTGAAGCGTGTAACTCGTCGGGTTGGTCGACGGATCCAGCGATGGATCACCGAACTCGTCAAAAGTGACCAGGTCCTGGTAGGTCAGGAACAACGCGTCGGCCGACGGGTCGCCCCCGGCCCACGTCGCGGTCGGCCTGAGCGGGTTCGCGCTCAGCGTAACGTCGAGACTCGTCGCGCGGACTGGAAAATCGCCGGTGGCCAGGTCGGCGGTCGTCGGCGCCGCCAGTGAATAAATGCTCTCGGTCGCACCGCCATCCGTAAAGAACCGGAAGGTGATCGGCGCTGTAACGGCCGCATTCAGTTCCGCAAGGCTGATGTTGTCGGACTCGAAGTCCCACTGGGTCTCGCCGGCGTCCGGTTCCAACGCCACGGTTCCTACTGGAGTATCGAATGCGACCCCTGTATAGGCCATCGGGCTGCCGACGATTTCGACCTCCGTACGGAAGGCGGAGCCGTCGAATTTGGCAATTATCGTGAGTGTGTCGGCGTTTACGGACGTAGCAAACGCAACGACAGCGAATGACACCAGCAAACGTGACTTGAACGCACCAAAAGCAAAGATGTTGTCCATCTTGCATCCCCCGCCGGAGGCGATTGAGTTAGCTGCTAAAGCGCAGACAGCCGGTGTTAATTATTGGTGCGTCATCTTGCCGGCTGCATCTTCAAGATACCGCTTGTGCGGCGGAGTCGCAACACGATCTGTTCCCGGATCGAGAACCATTTTCTTTACCGGGAGCGAAAGCCCCCCCCGCGGGCAACGCGCTGGGCGGATTGGTCTCGAAAACCCAGGTCGGGCAACCCATTTCGGCGACGAAGTCGGTCATACGGCTGCCATAACGAAGCTATTATTGGCAGTGCTCTTCCGGCAAACTGAACAACAGGTTCAGGCAGGTGAAGTTTGACCTTTCAACGTGGATCTATCGATCGTGTCAGCGCGATCCTGCGCCAGAAACCCGAAGATCTGGACAAGGCGCAACTCAAGTTTCTGCTCGAACATTTGTCGGCGGATTTCTGGCAATCAGATCGCGACCACTGCCTCGCACTGATTGAGCACTTGTTACATAGCGGTCACGCCAGAGACGCATTCGATCTGCTGCTCAAGATTCGCGCTGACGACGATCTTCGTGCCCGACAATTGCGCGCCTTCGCAATGGTAAAAACCGGTGCGCCCCGCACCGCTGCCCGACTGCTGCGGCAGTTGCTCGACGAGGGCCATGACGACGTTGAGACCTTGGGTATTCTCGCCGGCATCGAGAAAGAACTCGCCCGGAGCACACGTAACGCCGAAAGATCCGCCGCACATATGCGTCAAGCCCTTGCTTACTACCTGCGTGCATTCGATGACACGGACGATCCCTATCCCGGCATCAACGCTGCTGCGTTATTGATGCGCTTGCAGGAGGTCGACAAAGGACGCGCAATCGCTCGGAGTGTACAAGGACGCTGCCAGGAGCGCCTGGACGATTCCGACGCGGATTATTGGACCCGAGCGACGCTCGGCGAGGCGTATCTAATTCAGGGCCAGATCGAAGCCGCGCATGCAGCTTATGCCGCTGCGGTCAACGGACATCGCACGAAATTCGCTGCGATCGGCTCGACCTACCGTCAAGCCAGACAGATTCTCCGGGATATCGGGCACCCGGAAGACAGCATCGATGACGCGTTTGCCAGGCCCGAGATAACCGTATTCGCCGGACATCGCATCGATGACCGTGATCGAACGGAATCGCGTTTAGCCCCGGCTAACCTGGAACGCCTGAAGCTGACAATCAAGCAGCATCTCCAGCGCACCAATGTTGCTCTTGGGTATGCGGCCGCGGCCAACGGCGCGGACATACTCTTTCTGGAATCGCTTCTGGAACTGGGTGGGCAAGCGCATATTGTGTTGCCAATGGACGTGCAATCGTTCGTATCGTACAGCGTCGCTGATCCCGAGGATCCCCAGTGGGAGAGCCGATTCAATCGCCTGCTCGATGCGGCGAGCAGCGTGACAATCACCAGTGAGGCGGTCGACAAGGAAGACAAGACGAATCTTGACTACTGCAATCGCGTC
>JBPCXI010000052.1:0-47304 GCA_051008895.1 Gammaproteobacteria bacterium
GCATAATCGGCGCCAACCGGGGGCATCGGGTTCCCGAACTGACGCAGGCAGACAACAATAAAATGTCCGGGCAATCGTTCCCGCTCCAGGTTTTACCCCAGCTTCCGGAAAAAATCGCGCGACTCGAAGAACTGAGCTCCAACTTCTGGTTCAGCTGGCACCGGCCGACGCGCCGGTTGTTCAACATGCTCGATCGGGAGCTGTGGTGGAAGACCGCGCGCAACCCGAAAGTTTTTCTCCGCTGTGTCGACCAGGGCATCCTGGAGACGGCGGCGACGAACGAGACGTTCCTCGGTGCCTATCGCCGCGTGCTCGTCGAGTTCGACGCGTATCACGAGCAGGGGTTGACCGACTATCCCAACGAACTGGGCGCGGATGATCTCATCGCCTACTTCTGCGCCGAATACGGGTATCACGAGAGCTTTCCGAATTACTCGGGCGGACTCGGCATCCTGGCCGGCGACCACTGCAAGACGGCCAGCGACCTGCGCCTGCCGTTCGTCGCGATCGGCCTGCTCTACCGGCGGGGCTACTTCCGCCAGCTGATTGACGGCCACGGGCAGCAGATCGCCGAGTATCCGCACATCGAGGCGGAAGACACGCCGGTAACCCCGCTGCAGGACGACGACGGCAACGACATTCGCGTCTACTGTGAATTCCCCGACCGTACGGTGGCGATCAAGATCTGGGGCGCCCAGGTCGGACGCGTCGCCGTGCTGCTGCTGGATACCGCGATTCCCGAAAACGACGCGAAGGATCAGCAGATCACCCGCAACCTCTACGGCGGCGATGTCGAGACGCGCCTGCAGCAGGAAATGATTCTGGGCATCGGCGGCGTGCGCGCGCTGCGCGCCGCCGGCATGAGCCCGACGGTCTGGCACGTCAACGAGGGTCACTCGGCATTCCAGGTACTCGAACGAGCGCGCGAGCACGTCGATCGCGACCTCGGTTTTTCCGCTGCGATCGAAGCCGTTGCCGCACAGACGGTGTTCACGACCCATACGCCGGTCGCCGCTGGTCACGATTTCTTTCCGCACGACATGCTGCTGAAATACCTGCATCCGTTCATCGAAAAACTCGGCGTCGACGACGAAACGGTATTCGAACTCGGGCGCAGCGGCCACGGCAGCAAGTTCGACATGACGCGGCTTGCCATCGCCGGCGCGCGCGCGGTCAACGGCGTGAGCCGCATTCACGCCGCGGTCTCGTCGGAAATCTGCCGCGACGTCTGGCCCGACGTGCCGCCGGAGGAGAATCCGATCGGCTACGTAACCAACGGTGTCCACGTGCCGACGTTCATGCGTGAGGAATGGGGCAATCTGCTCGAGGAGTTCCTTGGCCCCGCGTGGCGCTTCCAGCTGACCGATCGCACGCTGATGGAGAACATCAGCGACATCGCTCCCGGGCGCTTCTGGTACGTCAACCAGCGGGTCAAGAGCGACATGTTGATGGCATTGCGGGAACGGCTGCAAAGACAATTCGCCCGCAACCAGGTCAGCGAGTCCCACGGACAGCGAATGCTGAAGTACATCGACCCAGAAAACCCCGATGTACTCACAATAGGATTCGGCAGACGTTTCGCGACGTACAAACGAGCCACGCTGCTGTTCAGGAACCTCGACTGGCTGCGCGAAATCATCGACGCAGACGAACGGCCGGTCGTGTTCATCTTCGCCGGCAAGGCACACCCGGCCGACGAACCCGGACAGCAGATGCTCCGCGAAATTCATCGCGTCGCCGGTTTGCCCGGCCTGGTCGGCAAGATCCTGCTGGTCGAGGGCTACGACATGGGCCTCGGCCGCCTGCTGACGGCGGGCGTGGACATCTGGCTGAATACGCCAACGTATCCACTGGAAGCGAGCGGCACCTCCGGCATGAAGGCAGCGATCAACGGCACGGTAAACTTAAGCGTGCTCGACGGCTGGTGGGGCGAGGCGTACGACGGCAAGAACGGGTGGGCGATTCCGCCGTCGGCCAACAGCGACGATGAGCAGGAGCGCGACGAAAATGACGCACGAACGCTGTACGAGATCCTGCAGGACAACGTGATTCCGCTGTACTACGACCGCGACGAGAAACACGGCTACTCGCCGGGATGGGTCGAAGTCTGTCAACGCTCGATGGCAACGGTGCTGCCACATTTCAACAGTTCCCGCGTGCTGCACGACTACGCGGTGGGTTTCTACGGACCCGCGGCGCGCCGCGGACGGGCGCTCAGCGCGAACAATTTCGCGCCGGCGACGGAACTCGCCGAATGGAAGTCGAGAGCGCGGGCGGCCTGGCCGACGGTGAAATTGCGGCTCGCGTCCGAGACGACGGCGCGCATGGACAAGGGTGACAGGCTGCGGCTCTCCGTCGACGTTGCGGCGACCGGCCTCGAGACGCAGGACATACGCGTCGAATGTGTACTGCGCCGGGTGACGTGCTCGGAACTGACCGTGCCGGTGCCGAGTTACTCACAGGCCGCGCGCGCCGAAGACGGCATCCGCTACGTCGGCAATGACGTGCTTGCGGTGATGCCGCTGAGTCCCAGCGACGATTCCGCCCAGGGCGGCATGCACCGTTACGAACTCGACTGCCCGACCCCGTGGTGCGGCGCTCTCACTTACGAGATTCGCGCCGTCCCGCAACACCCGCACCTGTCACACCCGTACGACATGGGCCTGATGCACTGGCTGTAGTACAAATATGACGCACGCGCCGTACCGCATTCGCACAGGCCAGGGGTATCCGGCCGGCGCGACGGTCACGGACGGCGGCGTCAACTTCTCGATCTTCACGCGCCACGGCCAGTCGGCGTCGCTGCTGCTGTTCGAACGCGACGACGACCCGGAACCGGTCCAGACGATCGAACTCGACCCGGTCGACAACCGAACGTTCTTTTTCTGGCACGTATTCGTCGTCGACGCCGGCCCGGACCTGCTGTACACGTGGCGCATCGGGCCCGCTGATATCGAGCCGCATGCGGCGCGCGTGAATCCGGAACGCCAGTTGCTCGACCCGTGGGCGCGGGTCGTGTCGACGACCCACTGGAATCGGGCCGATGCGATCAGCGGGCGGAATCCGCATACCGCAATTCGTGGTGTCGTCGAACGCGATTCCTACGACTGGGAAGATGACGCACCGGTCAATCACCCGCTGCGCGACGCGATCATCTATGAGCTCCACGTCGGTGGATTTACCCGGCATCCGTCGTCCGGCGTGGCGATGCCCGGCACGTTTCGCGGACTGATCGAAAAGATTCCGTACCTGAAGATGCTCGGAGTCACCGACGTCGAATTGCTGCCGGTTGCCGCGTTCGACGAGCAGGACGTGCCGCCGGCGACCGCCGAGCTGGGCCTGCAAAACTTCTGGGGCTACAGTCCAATCGGTTTCTTCGCACTGCACCCCGGCTACGCACACGATGGCGACGCGCGATCCGAGTTCCGCGATCTCGTCAAGGCGCTGCATCGCGCAGACATTGGCGTGATCCTCGACGTCGTGTTCAATCACACGGCCGAAGGAGGCGCCGACGGACCGGTATTCAGCCTGAAGGGCCTCGCGAACGACATCTACTATCATCTCGAGTCGGACGACCGGCGACGCTACCGCGACTACACCGGTTGCGGCAACACGATCAATGCGAATCACCCGGTCGTCGCGCAACTGCTGCAGCAGTGCGTGGACTACTGGGCGCGGGAAATGCACGTCGACGGTTTTCGCTTCGACCTCGCGAGCGCCCTCGCCCGCGGCGAGGACGGTGAGCCGGTGGAACACGCGCCGGTGCTATGGAATATCGAGTTCTCGCCGACGCTGGCGAATACCCACCTGATCGCCGAAGCCTGGGACGCGGCCGGCGCACACCAGCTCGGCAACTTTCCGGGGTTTCGCTGGGCCGAGTGGAACGGCGACTACCGCGACGTCGTGCGCCGCTTCGTCGCCGGCGAACCCGGCCTGATCGGGCCGCTCGCGACGCGGCTGGCCGGCAGCGGCGACCTGTTCGCCGGCAGCGGCGGACTGCCGATCAACAGCATCAACTTCGTCACCTGCCACGACGGGTTTACGCTGCACGACCTGGTCAGCTATCAGCATAAGCGCAACGAAGAAAACGGCGAGGACAACCGGGACGGCACGGATGCCAACTACGGCTGGAACTGCGGACACGAAGGCCCGACCGACGACCCGGACATCGTCGCGCTGCGCGAACGCCAGGTCAGAAACTTTTTCTCCGTGCTGTTGCTAAGTCAGGGTGTGCCGATGCTGCTGGCCGGCGACGAAATGCTGCGCACCCAGCACGGCAACAACAACGCGTGGTGCCAAAACAATGAGACCAGCTGGATCGACTGGGCCCTGCTCGAGCGCAACGCAGATGCCGTCAGGTTCGCGCGGGAAATGATTGCGCTGAGGAAGCGGCACGCTTCGCTGCGACGTGACCGATTCCTGACCGGCGAACGCGTCGGCGACTCCGAGCGCCCGGATATCGCGTGGCACGGACCGTCGCTGGAGCCGCCGAACTGGAACGACCCGGAAGCGCGCACGCTCGGTTTCACGCTGGCGCCGGCGAACGGCGCGACAGAATCGCTGCACGTCGTGCTGAATATGGACGCACAACCGGTTCGCTGTTCCCTGCCGAAAATCGACGGCATCAACTGGCACATCGCGGTCGACACCGCGGCCCGCGCGCCGCACGATATCGTGCCACCGCAGCACCAGGAGCGTCTCGGCAGTGACGAAGTCGTCGTGCAGGAACGCAGTGTCGTCGTACTGGAAGGACGCTAGCGACTATTGCCGCTGAATGACGACGCCGCCGAGTGGCGGCAGCGTAATCGTAATCGAATGTCCGCGATTCATCGCGGGCGCCGGTTCGCTCTTCAGCGGCAGCGGGTTGCCGAGGTTGCTGCCGCCGTAGTGTTCGGAGTCGGAATTGAAGATCTCGCGATACTCGCCCGGATGGTTTACGCCGAGCCGATACCCTTCGCGCGGCACCGGCGTCAGGTTCAACACGACCAGCACTTCTTCGGTCTCGCCGAGACGCGCGTAACAAAGCACAGAGTTATCCGCATCCTCCCACTGCAGCCACTCGAAGCCGCGGCCGTCGAAATCGAATCGATACAACGCCGGCTCGCGCCGATACAACTCGTTCAGGTCGCTGACCAGGCGCTGCACGCCTGCGTGGCCCGGGTAGTCCAGCAGGTGCCAGGGCAGCGACTCACGGTGATTCCACTCCCAGCTCTGGCCGAACTCCGACCCCATGAAAATGAGCTTTTTGCCCGGGAACGTCCACTGGAAGGTATAAACGAGGCGAAGGTTGGCGAATCTCTGCCATTCGTCACCGGGCATTCGGCCGAATATCGAGCCCTTGCCGTGCACGACCTCATCGTGCGAGAACGGCAGCACGAAATTCTCCGAGAACGCATAGACCGGACCGAAGGTTACGAGATCGTGATGGTAGCGCCGGTGCACCGGATCCTTCGCGAAATACTCGAGCGTGTCGTGCATCCAGCCCATGTTCCACTTCAGGCTAAAGCCGAGGCCGCCGTCGAACGTCGGCCTGCTCACGCCCGGGTACGCGGTCGATTCTTCCGCGATGGTCAGCGAACCCGGGACCTCGTTGTGCGTGACCTCGTTCAGCTGCCGCAGAAATGAAATCGCCTCGAGATTTTCGTTGCCGCCGTGGATGTTCGGCGCCCACTCGCCGTCCTTGCGCGAATAGTCGAGATAGATCATCGACGCGACCGCATCCACGCGCAGACCGTCGAAATGAAACTCCTCGAGCCAGAATACGGCGCTGGACAACAGGAAGCTGCGCACCTCGAACCGCTCGTAATTGAAGATCAGCGTGCCCCAGTCCGCATGCTCACCCTTGCGCTTGTCCTCGTATTCGTACAGCGCGGTGCCGTCGAAACGCGCCAGCCCGTGCTCGTCGCGCGGGAAATGGCCCGGCACCCAGTCGAGAATCACGCCGATGCCATGCTCGTGCAGCCGGTTGATCAGCTGCTTGAGTTCGTCCGCACTACCGTAGCGCGCAGTCGGCGCGAAGTATCCGGTCGTTTGATAGCCCCAGGATTCGTCGAGCGGATGTTCGGTTATCGGCATGAACTCGACGTGGGTGAAGCCGCACTCGGTGACATGCCGGATCAACGCGTCGGTGATCTCCGTGAAACTCAACCATCGCCCGTCTTCGTGCCGGCGCCACGAACCGAGGTGCAGCTCGTAGATCGACAGCGGCCGATGCAGCCAGTCCGCGCTCGCGCGCGCGGCCAGCCATTCGTCATCGGTCCACTCGTGTGCCGACGGCGCGGGCACGACAGAAGCGTTCGAAGGCCGGTGCTCGTATTCGCGCGCGAACGGATCGGCCTTAATCACGATGTTGCCGGTCGACGCATTGCGAATCTCGTATTTGTAGATCTGCTGGCCGTCGAGGTCGGGCACGAAGAGTTCCCACACCCCGAAGCTGCCGCGGACCCGCATCGGGTGACAACGACCGTCCCAGCGATTGAACTCGCCGACGACGCTGACACGCTCGGCATTCGGCGCCCAGACGGCGAACCGGACGCCGCCGATGCCGTCGACCTCGGTCGCGCGGGCGCCGAGGAACCGATAAGCGCGCGTGTGCTCGCCGCGATGAAATGCTTCGATCTCCGCCTCGTCGAGCACCGGCGGAAAGCAGTAAGGGTCGTACCCCTCGCGCACGTCGCCCCATGACGTCAGTCGGCGCAGCCGATAGCGGTCCGGCACGTCGGCCGCTGCGCCGGTCCACTCAAACAAGTCAGTGCCGGGTACGCGCTCCATCGTCGTCCCGGCCTCGATAATCTCGACTTTCTGCGCGTGCGGCAGGTACGCCCGGACCACGCACTGCGCGGCCGGCAGCGGATGTCGGCCGAGAACGCTGAAAGGATCGTGCAGGCGTGCGTCCAGCAAACGCCTGATGCCGGAATTGTCGACGGTATGGTCGACGGAAGCGCCGCTCGATGGATCGGGGATCGACAAGATTCTTGTTCTAGTAGTAACAGCTATATATAGCTATATAATAGAGCAGTTTCGAGGCTCCCGGTCGCGAAGAATGAAAAGAAAAAAATCGGGTCGATTCGTCAGCCAGCTCACCCGCGGCACGATGGCCGTAATCATGGCAGGCGGCCGCGGGCAGCGGCTTGCCGACCTTACGTCGAATCGGGCCAAACCGGCCACACCGTTCGGCGGCAAGTACCGGATCATCGACTTTTCCCTGTCCAACTGCGTGAACTCGGGCATCCGCCAGGTGCTGGTGCTGACCCAGTACAAGGCACATGCGCTGATCCAGCACCTGCGGCGTGGCTGGGGCTTCTTGCGTGGCGAGATGGGCGAGTTCGTCGAGATCGTGCCGGCGCAGCAAAAACACGGTGAGTGGTGGTACCGCGGCACCGCAGACGCGGTATTCCAGAACATCGACATCATCGAGGAGCACAACGCGGAACTCGTGCTCGTCCTCGCCGGCGACCATGTCTACAAGATGGACTACGGCCCGATGGTCGCATTCCACGCACAGCGTGAGGCCGACGTAACGGTCGGCGTCGTGCAGGTGCCGGTCGATCAGGCCAGCGAGTTTGGCGTGATGACGATCGATAACGACAGTCGCGTGGTGCGCTTCACGGAGAAACCGAAGAACCCCGAACCGATGCCCGGGAACGACGACCTCACGCTCGTGTCGATGGGCATCTATGTGTTCGACATCGAGTTCTTGCGCGATTGCCTGGAGAAAGATGCGAAAGACGCAGACTCCGCGCACGATTTCGGCCGCAACATCATTCCTTCGATTATCGACAGCCACCGTGCTTTTGCGTATCCGTTTCAGAACGTCGAGACCGAAGCGCAGGCCTACTGGCGTGACGTCGGCACGGTCGACGCGTATTACGAGGCCAACATGGAGCTGATTCACGTCAAGCCGGAGCTGAATCTGTACGACGAGACATGGCCGATCTGGACCTACCAGCAGCAGGTCCCCAGCGCCAAGTTCGTGCTCGACGACGATGACCGCCGCGGTTATGCCGTCAACTCGATGGTCGCCGGCGGCTCAATCGTCTCGGGCGCCGAGGTCATCGAGTCGCTGCTGTTCTTCAACGTCATCGTCGAGGAGCGCGCGCGCATCCATCGCTCGGTGGTGCTCCCCCACGTCGAGATCGGCAAGGGATGTCAGATAAGCCGAGCGGTTATCGACGAGGGCTGCCTGATACCGGACGGGACGATCATCGGCGAAGACCCGGCCGAAGATGCGAAACGCTTTCACGTGACGGAGAACGGGATCTCGCTGGTCACCCCGGAGATGCTGGCGCGACTGGAAGATGCCGAGCCGAGCAAGAGCACCAAGATCGCCTAGCTCACTTGCGCGCCAGTTGACCACCAGCAACCAGTCTGAAGCTCAGCAACCATGGTCGCGCAGGCGCGCGGGCGTGCTGCTGCATCCGACGTCATTACCCGGTCCCGGGCGCTTCGGCGTCCTCGGCAGTGACGCGCGCAGGTTCGTCGACCTGATCGCCGACGCCGGCTTCACGGTCTGGCAAATGCTGCCCGTCGGGCCGGTGGATGCGACACGTTCGCCCTACCTGATGAAATCGGTCAACGCGGGAAACCCGGAACTGATCGATGCCGAGGATGCGTATTTCCCGAAGAAGAGCGAATTTCGCGACTTCTACGACGCCAATCACTCGTGGGCAACCGCCTACGCGCTGTTCATGGCGCTGCACGAACGCTTCGACGATGCGCCGTGGTGGGAGTGGCCGGAGGGCCTGCGCGACCACGACCCGCACGACCTGGCGGCCGCACTCGACGAACTGCAGGAGCCGATGCGCCAGGTCATCGCGGGCCAGATCATTTTCGCGCGCCAGTGGCGCGACTTGCAGGACTACGCGCACGCGCGCGGCGTGCTGATCATCGGTGACCTGCCGTTCTACGTCGATCACGACAGCGTCGAAACGTGGTGGCAGCGGAAACTGTTCAAGCTGAACGACTCCGGCCAGCCCGATGTCGTTGCCGGCGTACCGCCGGACTACTTCAGCGAGGACGGACAGCGCTGGGGCAACCCGGTTTACGACTGGGCAGGCATGCAGGCTGACGGGTTTCGCTGGTGGTGCGAACGGATCGCGCATCAGTTACACCGGTTCGACGCGATCCGCATCGACCATTTCCGCGCGCTCGAAGCCTGCTGGGAAATCCCGGCGGCAGCCGAGACCGCGCGCGACGGCCATTGGGAGCCGGTGCC
Source organism: Gammaproteobacteria bacterium (assembly GCA_051008895.1). Taxonomy (GTDB): domain Bacteria; phylum Pseudomonadota; class Gammaproteobacteria; order Steroidobacterales; genus SMWD01. The sequence goes on from JBPCXI010000052.1 coordinate 9,215, forward strand.
GGGCGCCGACCTGCTGGCTGCGTTGCGAGCGCAGTTTCCGCAGCTGCCGCTGTTTGCGGAGGATCTCGGCACGATCACCCCTGAGGTTCGCGCACTGCGCGACGACTTCGACCTGCCGGGGATGCTCGTGCTGCAGTTCGCGTTCGACGGCGTGCCCGACAACCCTTACCTGCCGCACAATCACGTCGAGCACGCGGTCGTTTATACCGGCACGCACGACAATGACACGACCGTCGGCTGGTACGAGTCGCTGGACGACGGCATGCGCGATGCGGTGCACACGACGCTGAACGACGACTCACCGATGCCGGACGCTCTGATATCGGCGGCGCTGGCGTCGCCTGCGCAGCTGGCCGTCATGCCAATGCAGGATCTGCTGGGCCTCGGCGCGCACAGCAGAATGAACGTGCCGGGCACAACAGACGGCAACTGGGGCTGGCGTTTCGACTGGCAGGACGTGCCGTCCGATTTCGCCGCTCGATGGCGGGACGCGGTCACGTCGCACGACCGCTGATCCGCGAGTTCCGGTCAGTTCGTCGTGGCCCGCCGCCCCGCGATGGTGCGATACAGCGCCTCATACTCGGGCGCGCGATGCGACCAGGAGAAATCTTCCGCCATGCCGTTGCGTACGATCTTGCCCCAGATCTCGGGCCGGTCGTACCAGTCGAGCGCCGTCGACAAACCCCAGTGCAATCCGCCCGGGTCCGCGTCCTCGAAAACGCTGCCATTGCCGGCACCGGATTCCGGATCGAAGTGCCGGATAGAATCCGCGAGCCCGCCGGTTTTCCGCACGACGGGGACGGTGCCGTAGCGCAACGCGTACATTTGCGTCAGGCCACACGGTTCGTAACGCGACGGGATCACGAGCATGTCGCAACCCGCCAGGATTCGGTGCGCCATGCGATCGTCATAGGCCTCGATGAACGCGAGCCGATCGGGACGCGCCGCGGCGAGCGCACGCAAATCGTCCGTGTAGGGCGGCTCGCCGGTGCCGAGCACGACGCAGCCAAGCTCGCGCTCATCGAACAGCCCGGGCAAAACGTCGACGAGCAGGTCGATGCCTTTTTGCAGGACCAGTCGCGAAATCATGCCGATAACAGGCGCATCGACGTCGAGCGACAGGCCCGCCTCGCTCGTCAGCGCGAGCTTGTTGCCGCTCTTGTCGTCGATCGTGTCGGCGGAGTAGCCGGCCTCCAGGTGCGTATCCGAGTCAGGACTCCACAGCGAATAGTCCACGCCGTTGAGAATACCCTGCAGTCGATGGCCGCGTTGACGCAATAGCGGGTCGAGCCCCATGCCGTATTCCGGCGTGCGAATCTCGATTGCATGCGTCGGGCTTACCGTCGTCAGCGCATCCGCGTGCATGATGCCGGTGCGCAGCAAGTTGATCTCGTCCTTGTCGACGTCGTCGGCATCCGCGTACTCGAGCAGGTGGTCGAGGCCGACATCGCGCATTGCTGTCGTCGGGAACACGCCCTGGTAACCAATGTTGTGTATCGTCAGCACAGACGACGTGTCGGCGAACAGTGCATCGCTGCGCGCCGCATCACGCAGCATCGCGGGCATCAACGCCGTGTGCCAGTCATGGCAATGCAAGACTTCCGGTGGCCAGTCGAGCGCACGACACACATCGAGCGCGGCGATAGAGAGCAATGCGAAGCGATGCAGTTCCGTCTCGCCGGACGCGTAGATCTCCGCGCCGAACAATTCCGGACACTCGACCACGAAGACGCGTCCGAACCGGTCATCCGTGTCGGCCGGAAAAATCGAGTAGCCATACACGCTACCGGCGCAATCATACTGTCGGGTGCGGTCGACCGGCTCGGTCTCCGGCGCCGGAATCAGGCCATAGCGGGGCAGTATCGTCACCACGTCGTGCCCCGCATCGGTCAGGTAGCTGGCAAGCGCGCTGGTGACATCGCCGAGGCCGCCGGCCTTGGCCAGCGGCACGAACTCGGCGCAAACATTCAGGATACGCAGGAATCGCACCGTTCTGCGGAAAAGGGCTCCAACGATGCGTCAGACGCCGGACTGTCAGGCATCCAGTCTGCGCTCGGGCCTCGCCGGCCGCACCCGCAGAAACATCCCGCGGAAGTACTGGCCGTTCAATTCATCGACCGCAGTCCTGGCTTCAGTCCGCGCCGGCATCTCGATGAGGCCGTAGCTGCGCGAACGGCGCGAGGGTTTTCGATCACGCACGAGCTCGATGCCGGTGACACGACCGTAGCGCGAGAAAATGTTTCGCAGAGTTTCCGCTTGGGCGTCCAGCGGCAGGTTCCCTACGTAGATTGTTGTCACTTGCGTCTCCTGTTTTTGGGAGCCGGAATTCAGTCGGTTGGCGAGCCATCAACCTCCCTTTCAGCTTCGAGCCAGTCCTCGATTGGGTCACCACCCTCGAATCCTCGACGCTCCGCCTTAAAAAATGCCGACTGGGCGATCAACTGGTGCCGAGCCTCGGGCGTCGTCGCGGTCAGACGTGTCTTCGCAACCGTTATCTTTCTGGGCGCTGTCTTCCTGGGCGCAGCTTTTTTGGTCGCCGCACGCTTCTTTGCGGCGGTAGTTGCGGTCTTTTTCGGCGTCCCGACTGCCTTCTTGCGGGTGGTTTTTTTCTTCTTCCGGGTCGCTGAATCTGCGCCTTTTCTGACCTCGGTCATGACACGATCCTTTACCGTTTTATCCGGAAGCGACACTCATGCGCTCCCCTTTTAAACTTATGGTAGACGACTTTGCCGGCGCTGACATCCGTAGTTACCGTGGCGGTGCGCCGACTATTACTATCTTCACCGAAAAATATTTAAGGATTGTGACAGTTGCTGAGAAATCTTAAAGACGGATCGCCGCGAAGACTGACCGTACGTGACAGCGATGTCATCACCAGGCCCGCGCAGGCAGCTTGTACGAACCCAGAATTTCCATGTAGTTACCGCGCTCGAACGCGACCGGATCGGGACAGTACTGTTGGCTCATGCTGCCGCGGAGCTGGCTCACCGACTCGTACTCGTTCTCCTCCAGCCACCGGGCCAGGCCATCCAGCAGCACCCGCAGGTGGCCGGCGCCATTGGCCAGCAGCGAGCTGCACAGGTAGCTGACGTCGGCGCCGCACAGGAACATCTTCAACGCGTCGTCGGCCGTGTGCACGCCGCCGGTCGCGGCAAGCGACAATCCGACTCGTCCGTACAGGATCGCGATCCAGCGCATCGCGATCAGCGCCTCGGCTGACGACGACAGGTGCAGTGTCTGATCGATCGACAGACTGTCGAGGTCGATGTCCGGCTGGTAGAACCGGTTGAAGAGCGACAGCCCGTCCGCACCGGCCTCCTCGAGACGGCGCGCCACGTATCCGACGCTGGAGAAATTCGGCGACAGTTTGACCCCGATCGGCAGGCTGATCTGCTGGCGTAGCTCGGTCAAGATGTCCACCACGCGCTGCTCGACATCCGGCCCGCTCTCCGCGGTATCGGCCGCCACGTAATACACGTTCAGCTCCAGCGCATCCGCACCAGCCTCCTCGATCGCACACGCGTGCCGGACCCAGCCGCCCAGCGTCGTACCGTTCAGGCTGGCGACCACGGGGATGTCGAGCGACTCTTTCAGCAACCGCAGTTGCTCGAGGTACTTGTCCCGGTGGCCCGGCAACTCGGAGTGCGTCGGCAGGTAACTCGACGCCTCGCCGTGCCCGATTGCCTGAAACGCTTCGAGGTCGTGAGCCATTGCCTCCTCGGCCTCGATCTCCTCCTCGAACAGCGAATACATGACGAGTGCTGCCGCACCGTTGTCCTCCAGCTGCCGCGCTTTGCCGAGGTCTTTCGACAGCGGCGACGACGACGGCACGAACGGATTCTTCAGTTCCAGGCCCAGCCATTGGGTGGCGAGATCGATGGTCATGACGAGTAGTCCATGGATGCCAGTTGTTGGTAGTGCGCGAAGCGCTCGTCGACCTCGCGCTGCGCGCGCTCGAGCAGCGTGTCCGCGGTATCGGGAGCCGACCGGGTAAGAATGCCGAAGCGCAACTCCGTCTCGGCAAACTTGCGAAACGGGATGCTCGGCTTCTTGCTGTCGAGCTGCAGCGGGTTCTGCCCCTGCTCGTGGCGCCGCGGGTCGTAGCGAAACAGCGGCCAGTGACCACTCGCGACAGCGAGCTGCTGCTGCACCAGGCTGCGTTTCAGATCGACGCCGTGCGCAATGCACGGGCTGTAAGCGATGATCAGCGACGGGCCGTCGTAGGACTCGGCTTCGCGGAACGCACGCAGTGTCTGCACGTCTTTCGCGCCGAGCGCGACGTGCGCGACATATACGTGTTCGTATGCCATTGCGATCATCGCGAGGTCCTTCTTACCGACCGGCTTGCCGCCGGCCGCGAACTTCGCCACGGCGCCGCGCGGCGTCGCCTTCGACATCTGTCCGCCGGTGTTCGAATAGACCTCGGTGTCGAGCACGAGCACGTTGACGTCGCGGCCGGAGGCGAGCACGTGGTCGAGGCCGCCGAATCCGATGTCGTATGCCCAACCGTCGCCACCGATGATCCACACGCTCTTGCGCGTCAGCGCATCGCTCACGCTGAGCAGGTTGCGCGCCGGTTCGCACTTCAATTGCTCCAGGATCGGCTCGAGCTCCGCGACCCGCCGACGCTGCTCGTGGATCGACGCCTCGTCGCCCTGCTCCGCGTCCAGGATCGGATCGACGCGGTCCGCGCCGATGTCTTCCCTGAGCTCCCGGAGCAGGTTGTGCGCGTGGCGCCGCTGCTCCTCGAGTGCTATCCGGATGCCGAGCCCGAATTCTGCATTGTCCTCGAACAGCGAGTTATTCCAGGCGGGGCCGCGGCCGTTCGCATCGGCCGTGTACGGCGTGGTCGGCAGGTTGCCGCCGTAGATCGACGAGCACCCGGTCGCGTTGGCAATAAGCATCCGGTCACCGAACAACTGCGTCGCGAGACGGATGTATGGCGTCTCGCCACAACCCTCGCACGCGCCGGAAAACTCGAACAGCGGCTGCGCCAGCGACGAGCCCTTGATCGTATTCCAGCGGATCAGCTCGCGGTCATACTCCGGCTTGCGCTCGAAATAGTCCCAATTGCGCATCTCTGTCTCGAGCACCGGTCCGACCGGATGCATGTTCAGCGCCTTGCGACTCAGGTTGCTCTTGTCCCGCGCCGGGCAGATATCGACGCACAGTGCGCAGCCGGTGCAGTCCTGGGGCGAGGCCTGGTAGGTAACGACGAGACCTGGATCGTACTCCTTGCCCTTGACCGGGAGCGTGCGGAACGACTCCGGCGCATCGCCGAGTTGGCCCGGATCGAACACCTTGCTGCGGATCACGCTGTGCGGACACACGAACACGCACTTGCCGCACATGATGCACAGGTCTTCTTCCAGTACCGGCACCTCGAGCGCCAGTTCGCGCTTCTCATATTTCGCCGTACCGACCGGCCAGGTGCCGTCCACCGGCATGCGGCTGACCGGAACGTCGTCGCCCCTGCCGGCAATCATCTCGCCAGTCACGTGCCGCACGAATTCCGGCGCATCGGCCGGCACCGGCGGACGCAACTCGCCCGCCGACGTGACGCCCGAACCAATTTCGACCTCGTGCAGGTGCTCGAGGGATGCGTCGATGACGCGAAAGTTCGCCTCGAGAATACTGCCGCCCTTCGCACGGTAGGTCGCGGAGACCGATGCCTTGATACGCTCGATCGCCTCGTTTTTCGACAGCAGATCCGACAGCGCGAAGTAGCAGGTCTGCATCACCGTGTTGATACGGCGACCGAGGCCGGCCTGTTGCGCAACGCGATAGGCATCGATCACGTAGACCTTTATTTGCTTGTCGATAATCTGCCGCTGCATGTCGCGCGGCAGCCGCTCCCATACCATCTCGGGCGACCACGATGCGTTCAGCAGGAAAATCGCGCCGGGCGCCGCTTTCCGGAGCATGTCGAAGCGATGCACGAACATCGACTGGTGGCAGCCGACGAATTCGGCCTGGTCGTCGCCGATCAGGTACGTCGAGCGTATCGGCTGCGGACCGAAGCGCAGGTGCGACACAGTCACCGCGCCGGACTTCTTCGAGTCGAACACGAAGTGCGCCTGCGCGTAAAGGTCGGTCCCCTCGCCGATGATCTTAATCGTATTGCGATTCGCGCTGACCGTCCCGTCGCTGCCCAGCCCGTAGAACAGCGCATGACGTGATGCGGCGTCCGCGTCGGTCTGCAGCGTCGGGTCCCACTCGAGGCTGGTCATGCTGACGTCGTCGCGAATGCCGATCGTGAATCGCTTCTTCGGCTCTTCGCGGGTCAGCTCCTCCAGCACCGCTGCGACCATGCCCGGCGTGAACTCCTTGGACGACAGTCCGTAACGACCGCCGGTGATGCGCGGTAGCGATGCGAACTTCGATCCGTCGTTGCCGACATGCTCGGCGATCGCGGCTACCACGTCCTTGTACAGCGGCTCGCCGGCGGCGCCCGGCTCCTTGCAGCGATCGAGTACCGCGATGCTCCGCGCCGACGCCGGTAACGCATCGATCAGATGCGCCGGCGACATGGGCCGGAACAGGCGCACCTTGAGCAGCCCGACGGACTCGCCGTGCGCGCGCAAATGATCGATCGTCTCGTGTGCCGCTTCCGCACCCGAGCCCATCATCACGATCACGCGTTCGGCATCCGGATCGCCGACGTACTCGAATAATTCGTATCGACGCCCGGTGATGCGGGCGAAACGCTCCATCTCGCGCGCGACGATCGCGGGCATGCGCCGGACGAACGGGGTCACGGCCTCGCGCGACTGGAAGAACACGTCAGGATTCTGCGCCGTGCCGCGAATGACCGGGCGATCCGGCGACATGCCGCGGTGCCGGTGGTCGCGCACTGCGTCGTCGCGGATCATGTGACGGATTTCCTCGTCCGTCAGCGGTTCGATCTTCGCGACTTCGTGCGACGTTCGAAAGCCGTCGAAAAAATGCAGCATCGGGATGCGCGCATCGAGCGTCGCAGCTTGCGCGATAAGCGCGAAATCCTGCGCTTCCTGCACCGAGTTCGACGCCAGCATCGCCCAGCCGGTCGACCGACACGCCATCACGTCGCCGTGGTCGCAGAAAATAGACAGCGCGTGGCCGGCGACCGAGCGCGCCGCGACGTGGAACACCGCGGGGGTCATCTCGCCGGCGATCTTGAACATGTTCGGGATCATCAGCAGCAGGCCCTGCGATGCGGTGAACGTCGTTGTCAGCGCGCCGCGTTGCAAGGCGCCGTGCACCGCGCCGGCCGCGCCGGCCTCGCTTTGCATCTCGATGACCTGCGGAACGGTACCCCAAAGGTTGTCGCGGCCATTCGCGGACCACTTGTCCGCGTGCTCACCCATCGGCGAGGACGGCGTAATCGGGTAGATCGCGATGACCTCGCTCAGGCGATGCGCGACCGTCGCGACCGCTTCGTTGCCGTCCAGCGTGATCATCTCTTTATTAATGTCCATGAGCCCCTCGTCGAGCGTTCATGGTCAGAGAACGCCAAAGTACCGTCCATAGGTGATTTCCGACGAATTGCGCCGGTGCACCGCCGGGTTCGAAACGTGCTCTGGGTCACATAGTCGTTATGTCGCACGGCATACACTCCGGAAGGTCGCCGGACTGCGCGAGCACTATCTATGCTCTTGAAAAATAGAGAAAAAATACCAACGGGGGGCGCCTCGCCGCACCGCCGCGCCCGCGCGCGACAGGAATCTGGCGCGACGAACGCGCCGGCCGACGTCATCGCTGCCTGGCTGCAGCTGCAGTGCCGCGCAATGGACGGCACGATCCGCGCGGTCGTGTTACTCGGCGAATCGAATACCGGTCCGTTCGGTCCCGTCGCGCAGTGGCCGGACAGCGCGACCGCGACACCAGCGCTGGCCACAGCGGCGACCCGTGCCGTGCGCGAGCGAAGCACCGTGGTGCTGTCACGCGATCGGTCGCCCGACAATGCGCAGCAGGCCGGCGATATCGTTGCCTGCCCGATACTGAGTGACAAACGCATCCTCGGCGTCGTCGCGATCGAGTTCGGGGCCGGCAATACCGAACGCCAGGTAGCCGCGGCGAAGGCGCTGGAGTCGAACACCGCCACACTCGAATTACTGATGCGCACCCACGCACAGCAAGCCGACAAGCACACGCGCGACGTCCTCGAGCTCGTCGCCGCGAGCGTGGAACATGCGACCTTCGACGCTGCGTCGCGATCTCTTACGTCGCGGTTCGCCACGATCGGCGGCTTCGAGCAGGTCAGCCTCGGCATCGTCCGGGGCGATCGCACCGAAGTCGTCGCGGCGTCCGGTCGCGCGTCCGTGGATACCCGGATGCAGTTCAGCCGCTGCATGGGGCTCGCGATGGATGAGGCCATTGAACAGGACGCGACGCTCGTGCTCGCCGGCGACCCGGCGAACGCGGACGCGGCTCATGCCGCACATGCAGAGCTTGCACGCCAGCGCGGGGACGGCGCCGTATGTACGGTGCCGATCGCACACGACGGCGAACTCGTCGGCGCGATGCTGTTCGCACATGACGAAGACCAGCGCTTCGACGACGTGAAGATCGCATTCTGCGAGACCGCAGTCGCGCTGATCGGTCCGATCCTGTATCAAAAGTTCCGGCAGGATCGAAGCCCGACCGAGAAGGCCGCAAGCGCGCTGCGCAGCGGGGCCACGAGCCTGTTCGCGCCGGGCAATCGCTGGCGCGGCGTAATCGCCGCGGCCGTCGTCGCGCTATGCGCAGTGCCGTTCTTCGTCACCGGACACTACCGGGTCACCGCGGATGCCTCATTGGAAGGGTCGGTCCAGCGCGTCGTCGCCGCGCCGGTCGACGGCTTCGTCGCCCAGGCGCCCGCCCGACCCGGCGACATTGTCGACGAGGGGCAATTGCTCGCGCGGCTGGACGATCGCGAACTCGAACTGGAGCGCGTGCGGCTCGATAGTGAGAAGAAACAGCTACAGCGCGAGTATCGCGAGGCGATGGCCGAGCTCGACAGCACGCGCGTTACGATCCTGAAAGCGCGGCTGGACCGTGCCACCGCCAAACTCGGCCTGACCGAGGAACGCATCGCGCGCGCGCATATCAAAGCACCCATGGCCGGCGTGGTCGTCGAAGGCGACCTGAGCCAGTCGCTCGGCGCGCCGGTCGAGAAAGGCCAGCAGCTGTTCCAGATCGCGCCGCTCGACGAGTACCGCGTGATGCTGCGCGTCGACGAGCGCGAAATCGGTCACCTCGCGACCGGGCAAACCGGCCGCCTCGCACTGGTCGGACTGCCGGACAGTTACCTGCCGTTTCGCATCGAACGCATTACCCCGATTGCAGCGCAGGCCGACGGCCGCAACTTTTTCTCGGTCGAGGCGCGCCTCGAAGACAGCCCTGCGCTGTTGCGCCCGGGCATGGACGGTGTCGGCAAGATCGACGTTGGCGAACGCCGGCTCGCATGGATCTGGATGCATCCGCTCGTAGACTGGCTGCGCCTGCAGGCGTGGACCTGGTCGGGTTGACCGGGGCGCCGTGACCGAAGCGGTTTTCAGTCAGCTGTGGTATCGCGTCGCGGACGTGCGTCCGCGTTTGCGTCGTGAGACTGCGTTCGTCGCGCACGAATACCGCGGGCAGACATGGCACGTTCTCAAAGACCGCAGCAGCGCGCGATCGCATCGCTTCGCGCCGTCGGCGCATCACTTCATCCGGTTGATGGACGGCACCCGCACGGTCGATGAGGTCTGGCGCCTGACCGAGGAACGATTCGGCGACGATGCGCCGACGCAGGATCAGGCGATCGAGCTGCTCGCGCAGCTGCACCGCGCCGACCTGCTGCGCGTCGACAACGGCAAGGTACCGCCCGCGATCGACGAGCTGCTGCAACGACATCAAAGCGGGAAATCGCGCGCATGGAAGCAACGCCTCGCGAGCCCGCTGTCGCTGAGAATTCCGCTGCTCGATCCCAACGCGTTCCTCGACCGGACGATCGAACGCGTTCGTCCGCTGCTGACACGGGCCGGATTCTTCGTCTGGCTCGTAACGGTCGCATCCGCGGCGGCTCTCGCCGCGACGCGCTGGCCGGAGCTGTCCGAATTCGCGATCGACCAGGTCATGACGCCGCGCAACCTGCTGTTGCTGTGGCTCTGTTATCCGCTCGTCAAGCTGGCGCACGAACTCGGTCATGCATACGCCGCAAAACACTGGGGTTGCGAAGTACACGAAGTTGGCATCATGTTGCTGGTCCTGGTACCGATGCCGTACGTCGACGCGTCGGCGTCCGCGGCACTGCCGGACGCCCGTCACCGTGCACTGATCGCCGCGATGGGCATCATCGTCGAGACGTTCATCGCATCGATCGCGCTGTTCGTCTGGCTATTGGTCGAACCGGGCGCGGTGCGCACAGTTGCGTTCAGCCTGATGCTGATAGGCGGCGTGTCGACGCTGCTTTTCAACGGCAATCCGCTGCTTCGCTTCGACGGCTACTACGTCCTCGCCGACATGCTGGGCATTCCGAATCTCGCGTCTCGATCAAAGCAATACTTCGGGTACCTGGTCCGCCGCTATTTGTTCGGCGTGACGGGCGCAACGTCGCCGGTGATAAGCAGCGGCGAGCGCGGTTGGCTCGCCGGCTATGCGGTTACGTCGTTCGTCTATCGCATGGCGCTGATGTTCACGATCATTCTGTACGTCGCGAGCCGGTTTTTCGTCGTCGGCTTTCTGCTTGCCGCCTGGGCCGTGATAACGCAGCTGCTGGTGCCACTGCTGCGTCAGCTGCAGGCGCTGGCCAGCGACCCGGAACTGGAGCGACGCAGGGCACGCGTACTCTCGACCGCAGGCGGAATCGCGATCGCCGTGACCATCGCGCTATTCATACTGCCGGCGCCACTAACGACACACACGGAAGGCGTGGTTTGGGCGCCGGGTGAGTCCGAACTGCGTGCCGAGGCCGATGCGATCGTGGACAAGCTCGTCGTCGAGCCGAATACCAGAGTGGATGCCGGCGACGCGCTGCTCGTTACGAGCGACCCGGAGCTCGCCGCCCGCGTCGACATCCTCGACGCAGACCGTCGCGAGGCCGTCGCCCGCTACAACTCGCTGCGCTCGATCGAACAGGTCGAAGCAGGAATAGTGCTGGACGAAATTCGTGCGATCGAGGCCGAACTCGCGCGGGCGCGCGAGCAGCTCGCGTCGCTGATCGTTCGCAGCCCGGCAAACGGCGTCTTCCTCGTCGATCGGCCGCAAGACCTGGTCGGCCGATACCTGCGCCAGGGCGATCTGATCGGCTTCGTCGCCGACCTGTCGAGCGCGACGGTTCGCGTCGCCGTAACCCAGGCCAACATCGGTCTGATCCGAACGCGCACGGAGCGAGTCGACGTCCGGTTCAGCGAACGCATCGAGGAAACGAGAGCCGCGACGATCAACCGCGAGGTGCCGTCCGCTTCGAACCGGATTCCGAGCGCCGCGCTCGGTATCGCCGGCGGCGGACGCCTGGCCGTGAAACGGGAAGACGAACGCGGCACCGCGACGCTGGAAGACGTCTTTCATATCGAGCTCGACGTTGACCGGCCGATCGAACGCATCGGCGGCCGCATGTACGTGCGCTTCGACCACGGGACGGAGCCGCTCGGCCGGCAATGGTACCGACGCCTGCGGCAGCTGCTGCTGAGTCAGTTCGATGCGTAGCGTCGCCTTGCGGCCGGGCCGCCTGCTCGGCGCATATCCGGAACTGCCGCCCGACCGCGTCAGCCAACTCGGCCGCGCCATGCGCAACCTGGGGACCCCGGCAACGTGGCTGCGCAGCGCGCGCGACGCGAAAGCGAAAGCGTTTCTGCGTGCGGTCAATGACGCCGGCGAGCCGCTGCGCAAGTTCGACGCCGCGCAGCTCGACGCCTGTACCGCAGACCTGCGCGCGGGACTGCAGCGTCACGGATTGCGACCGGATCTCACGGCGCGCGCGTTCGCGCTGGTACGCGAATTCGCCAGCCGTACGCTCGACCTGCGCCACTTTGACGAGCAGGTTATCGGCGGCTGGGCCATTCTCGACGGCCTGGTCGCCGAGATGGACACCGGCGAAGGCAAGACGCTGACGGCCACGCTGCCCGCCTGTGCTGCGGCGCTGGCTGGCATCCCGGTACATGTCGTAACCGTGAATGACTATCTCGCGCAGCGCGACCGCGAGTTAATGGCGCCGCTGTACGCGATTCTCGGCGTTCGCGTCGGCGTCGCGACGCCCGACATGCCGGACGCGACGCGCGCGCGCGCATACGCGTGCGACGTGACTTACGTGACAAACAAGCAGGTCGCGTTCGACTACTTGCGTGACCGAGTCGCGATCGGGCACCGCCGCGCTGCCGTCTATCGCAGTATCGATCGCATGTCCGGTCGGCCGGACGACGGCAATGCCCCGAACCTCCTCTTGCGGGGGTTGTGCTTCGCAATTGTCGACGAGGCAGACAGCGTGCTGATAGATGAAGCGCGCACGCCACTTAAGCTGTCCGGCGCGGCCGAAGATCCGATCGAAGCGCACGTCTACCGTCAGGCCATCGACGCCGCACGCGAACTCGATGACGCCGCAGACTGGCACATCGATTCGGTCGGCGCGGTCGCGCTGGTCGACGCGGGCCGCGATCGCGTCGCGCGACGCGTCGCCGACGCGGATCGATATTTCCTGTCACCGCGCCGGCGCAATGCGCTTATACGCCAGGCACTGACCGCTCTGCACCTGTTCGAACGCGACCGGCACTACCTGGTCCGCGACGGTGCGATCGAAATCATCGACGAGAATACCGGGCGCGTGATGCAGGACCGAACCTGGGAGATGGGCCTGCATCAGTTGATCGAGGCCAAGGAAGGACTCGCAATCTCGCGACCTGCACAAACGCTCGCGCGAATCACGTATCAGCGCTTTTTTCGCCGGTATCTCAAACTCGGGGCGATGACCGGCACGGCGCGCGAAGTCGCGGGCGAACTTCAATCCGTCTACGGTCTCGCGGTTCACCGCGTGCCGCCGCATCGTGCCTCGCGCCGAAGGATCCTGCCCGCAAAGATTTTCGCGACCGAAGGTGCGAAATGGGACGATGTCGTCGCGCGCGCGATCGCGTCAATTCATGAGCGCCGACCGGTGCTGATCGGAACAAAATCTGTCGCGGCATCGGATGCACTAAGTGCAGCGCTGAACCGTGCGGGCATCAGTCACGAATTGCTGAATGCGCGCCAGGACGAGCGCGAGGCGGAAATCATTGCGCGCGCCGGCCGCGAAGGCCAGATCACCGTCGCCACGAACATGGCCGGGCGCGGTACCGATATCGCCCTCGGCCCGGGCGTCGCCGAGCGCGGCGGATTGCATGTCGTCGCCGCCGAGTGCAACGACTCGCGGCGACTGGACCGCCAGCTATTCGGCCGCTGCGCTCGCCAGGGCGACCCGGGCAGCTGCGAAGCGGTCTGGTCGTTCAGCGACGAGTCTTTCGTGAAATGTGCACCCCGTCCGGTCAAATGGCTGGCGAAGAACATAATATTCGGGCACTCGCGCAAGCGAGGACCCGGAATGCTGCTGATTCGCCTCGTTCAGTGGTACACGGAACGGCGGAATACCCGCCTGCGACGCCGGCTATTGCAGCAGGACCAAAGGCTTGACGAAGTATTTGGGTTCAGCGGACCAATGGAGTGATTCTCGGATCATGATGAGACCGGGCAAGGGATCAACAATCGTCTGTATCGTCGCTTTGTCGGCGATGTCGAGTTTCGCGCGCGCCGCGGAAGACCTCGGCGCGCTCGACTGCGTCATCGAACCACATATGGTCGTCGATCTCGCCAGCCGCGTGGACGGCATTGTCCAGTCCATCGAGGTCGAGCGCGGCGATGTCGTCACCGCCGAACAGATCCTCGTGAAGCTGGACTCAGGCGTCGAGCAGGCAGCCGTCGCGGCCGCGCGCATGCGCGCATCAGCCAACGCCGAGCTAAAAGCGAACAACGTCAGCGTTGAATTCGCAACGCGGCGGCGCAACCGGTTGCAAACGCTGTATAACGAAAAAGCGGTATCCGGCGATCAGATGGATGAGATTGCGACCGAGTCCGACCTGACGCGGCTGCAGTTGCAGCAGGCAGAGGAGAATCGGCGCATCGCGCAACTCGAGTTACGGCAGTCGATCGAGGTACTGAATCGCCACACGCTACGCAGCCCGGTCGATGGCGTTGTCGTTCAACGCTACCTGTCGCCCGGCGAATCGACGAAAGACCAGGCCGTCATGCGCATCGCGCAGGTCGATCCGCTGCGCGTCGAAGTCATCGTTCCGGTTTCCGCATTCGGCGAGCTGGAGACAGGTCAGAGTGCGATCGTATTCCCGGAGGCGCCGAAAGAAGGCGAGTACCCGGCGACAGTCACAATCGTCGACAAGGTTGCCGACGCGGCGAGCGGCACGTTCCGAGTGCGCCTCAGCATGCCGAATCCGGACTACTCGCTGCCGAGCGGATTGAAATGCCGCGTGCGTTTCCTGCCGCAAGACGACACGCCGGACACGCAGTTGGCCGCGCCGATACCCGGACCGGACATATCCGAACCCGTCGGCGGCAATGTCGTGCCCGTCGCGCAGCGGATGACGGCGGACGAAACGAAACGCCAATGCAGAACTATAGGCCCACTGGCCAATGAATCTGTCGCCGATCGACTTGCCGCTGCGCTGGAACCGGGCGTCGCGAAATTGAACAGGCGAGCGACAACCGCGACGACGAAGAGCAGCTTCATGATCCTGTCGGAGCGCCAGGAATCGATCACCGGCGCCAAGGCGCTGGCGGAAAAAATGCAGACGGCCGGCATCGACGACCTGTTCGTGTTCGGCCCGGGACCGAAAGAAGGTTTCGTGTCGCTCGGCCTGTATCGCGATGAAAGTGAGGCGAAGAATCGTCAGCATGTCATCGCCGAGCAAGGTTTCGCCGCGGAGATCCGCGAGCGCGGTTCACGCAGCGCGCAATACTGGCTCGACGTCGAGCTGGCCGGGGACGCCGCGCGAATCGCGCTGGCCGACGAACCCGAATTTGCAGGCGTTACGATCGAATCCGTCGCCTGCACGAAGACCCTGACCGCGAGCGACTGACCCGACCAGCTGCGCGAAATTCGGTCATTCCAGACCATATACCGACGAACGGCTGCAGCGGGCGATAAAAACACCACGTCCGGCCCGCCGCGGCACCGAACTGTGACGCACCGAACGGCGTTATCTCGTTGGAATCTCTAACATTTCCGACCTTATGTGGAAGCGACGCAAACCTCGGAACTACGATGGCGGCGAGCTCATGCTCGAGCTCGAAGGCCGCGTGTTGCTGTCGGCGGATTTGCCGGGCGCGAGCATCGCGGGCGATCTTGTCAACGACCCGCTGATTCGCGATTCCGATGCGGGCGTCGTGGCCAATCGGTTCGCCAGCGGCGCGCAGCAGGCCGCCGCCGAATCACAACGCAGCCGCGAACTGATCGTCGTCGATGCGGCGACGCCGGGCGCCGACGTGCTACTCGCAGATCTGTTGTCGCAAGCAAGCGACGGCCGAATCCTTGAAGTCGCAGTTCTCGACGCGAGTCGCGACGGCATCGAACAGATCGGCGAACTCCTCGCGGATCGCTCCGACCTCGGTGCGCTGCATATCATTTCGCACGGCCGCGACGGCAGCGTGTTCCTCGGCGATACCGTCGTCGATCACGACGAACTCGTGACACGCGCGGCCGCAATCCAGGGCTGGAGCGATGCTTTCGGCGCGGACGGCGACATCCTGATCTACGGTTGCAACCTTGCCGCCGGACCCGACGGCCGTGCATTCGTCGGCGCACTGGCAAGGCTGACCGACACCGACGTCGCGGCCAGCGACGACTCCACCGGCGCGGCGGCGCTCGGTGGCGACTGGCAACTCGAATACCAGTTCGGCGACATCGACTCGCGCGTCGCGATCAGCGAGCGCGGCCAGGCTGCATTCAACGCGATACTACCGGGCGCAGCGCCGACTGCGAGCGGCGACCCGATCAATTTCAATTCCGCGATCGACGCGTATTCACCGTTGGGCTACTGGCGCCTCGGTGACGCGGCGGGCACGACCGTGGCGGATTCTGCGAACGGGAACGACGGTACCTACCTGAATTCTCCGACCCTGGGCAGCGCGGGCGCCCTTGCCGGCGACGGCAACACGGCCGTTACGTTCGACGGCGCGGTCAACAACGACACCGGCGACTACGTCGAGATCGCGCACGACGCGAGCTACCTGGTCGACGAGGGATCGATCCAGCTGTGGTTCAACACCGCGGACGTCACCCAGGATGCAGCGTTGTGGTCCAAGGATTCGACCGGCTTTGACACCGGCGGCCACCTGCAGATCAACGTCACGCCGACGTCGCATGTCCAGGTTCGTATGCAGAGCGCGACGACGGATTACGTCGTCGAGTCGACGACGGCGCTGACCGCCAATGACTGGCATCACGTCGTGCTCACCTTCGGGAGCGGTGGCCTGCAACTGTACGTCGACGGACAGCTGGCCGATTCCGACGCGTACACCGGTGGCCTGGGAACGTCGTCCGGTGGCGCGGGCAACTTCGAGCCTATCGTCATCGGTGCCAGTTCGGACGTTAGCGGCGACCTCGTCGCGACCCCGACGGGAAGACACTTCGACGGTCGGATCGACGAAGTCGCGATGCTGGGTCAGGAGTTGACGCCGGAACAGATTCGACAACTGTACGGAGCTGCTTTCCAGGACTACACGGTCGTCGAAGGAAACACGCTGAACATATCGGCGCAAGCCGGCGTACTCGCAACCGACTACGACGCGGACGGCGACCCGCTGACCGCCGCGCTGGTCGGCGCGCCGCCGGCCAACGCCGCGTCGTTCACGCTGAACGCGGACGGCTCGTTCGACTACACGCCGAACGTCGGCTTCGTCGGCACCGACACGTTCACTTATCGCGCGAACGACGGCACACTGGATTCCGGCCTGACGACGGTGACGATAACCGTCGCCCCCGCCATCGCGCCTGCCAACTCGGTGTGGATCTCGACGGACGGCAACGTCGGCGCGCCCGGCGCCGACGGCCTGCCCGGCGGCTGGAACGAGGGCGAGGTGCTGAACTTCGGGGGCCCCGACCTGCAGCTGGGCGCCGGTACCGACGGCGATTTCTCATCGGCAATTGATTTCGATCTATTCACTCTGGATGCCGTCGATGTCGGTGCACTGCATTTCGTCGGCCGCAACATGACGATCGGCACCGGCGCCAATCGGGTCGATCTGGAAATCGGCGACGTGCTCGTGTCATTCAACCAGGACGAAACGATCCTCGGCGCGTATTACGAGACCGGCGTCGATACGCTCGTCGGTCGCGGCGACCTGCTGGTGTTTCGCCCGACGACCGCCGGCGACTTCAGCGCGGGCCATTTCTACATGTTGCTGAACGACATTCCGGACACGGTCGGCGTGCCGATCACCAATCTGAACGCGATATCGCTGATCGAGCAGGACACGGTGGTCGGCTCGACCCCGCTGGCGGCCGGCACCTTCATCTTCTCGGAGCAGGCCGGTGCGGCACCGAACAACATTTATCACTTCACGGCGACCTCGGCCGGCAAGTCGCCTTCCGCCGGCACGACGATTACGCTGATCGACGGCGCAGACATCGACATCGCATTTCCCGGCCACCGTGTGCGCGGGCTCGATATCGCCGAAACTGCGACAACAATAGGCGGGCACTCGCTTGCGGCGGGCAGCATTCTCGTGACGCTGGACTTCGACGACCCGGCCGTTGGTGCGAACGGGCTCAACACGGCAACGAACGATATCTTCGTGCTCAACGTAACCGCCGCGGAGCCGGAGACCGGCACCACGGCGGCGACGGCCGAGATGTTCATGGACGGCAGCGACGTGAACCTCGACGGCAACGAGCGCGTCTATGCGATCGCGCTGGTCCCCGAGAACGTGCGGCCCGAGGCGCAGGACGATCGCGTCGGCCTGTCGTTCGACGGCGTCGACGATTTCGTCCTCGTCGCGAACGATCCGAGCCTCGTCATGGCGAACAACCTGACGATGGAAGCCTGGATCAACCACAGCGGCAACGGCACCGGTTCGCAAATCATTCTGAACAAGGAAGGCGAATACGAACTCGGCATCACGGCGGACACGGGCGAGATCAAGTGGGCGATCGCGGACTCGCTTGACAGCTGGTTCTGGCGCGACACCGGCGTATTCGTGACACCGGGTGAATGGAATCACATCGCAGTGACGTACGACGGCGTCGCCGGCGAGGTCCATACCTACGTCAACGGAATGCTCGTAGACACGTTCAGCCAATCCGGCGCGATCGGCGACGCGTACGCCGGATTCAACGAGTTTCGCATCGGCACGAGAGAGAATGCCAATGACCAGCACTTCGAAGGTCTGATCGACGAGGTGCGGATCTGGAACGTCACGCGGACCGAAGCGGATATCAAGATCAACATGGACGGCCTGCTGACCGGCGCCGAGCCCGGGCTGGTCGGCAACTGGCGGCTCGACGAGGCCAGCGGCACCATAGCGACGGATCAGTCGAGTTCCGGCAACGACGGCACGCTCGGCGGCGCGATCGGGCCGGCAGCCGAGCCGACCTGGGATGGTTACTCGACGGACATGAACGTGGTGCTCAACGTTCCCGCGGGTACCGGCGTATTGGCAAACGACCTCGACGCCGAGGGCGATACGCTGACCGCCACGAACCTCGACACGTCGAGCACACTCGGCCTCGTCACGCTGAATGCGGACGGCAGCTTTACCTACGATCCGAACGGCCAGTTCAATTTCCTGCTGCCGGGCCAGATCGCGACGGACACGTTCTCGTATACGGCGAATGACGGCACCGGCGACTCGAACGTCGCGACGGTGACGATCACCATCGTCGGCGTCGACGTTACGGCGCCCATCGTCACCGTGAACGCGCTGACCACGAACGACAGTACGCCGCAACTGACAGGTACGGTCGACGACCCGCTGGCGACGATCCAGGTGACGGTCGGCGGCAACAGCTACGCCGCGACCAACAACGGCGACGGGACCTGGG
The DNA here is from genome assembly GCA_051008895.1 of Gammaproteobacteria bacterium. Classification (GTDB taxonomy): domain Bacteria; phylum Pseudomonadota; class Gammaproteobacteria; order Steroidobacterales; genus SMWD01. Next base: position 28,233 of record JBPCXI010000052.1, read on the forward strand.
CGCTGGCCGACGACACAATCGCACCGGCGTTGGCGGACGGCACCTACGACGTCGCGGTCACGGCCACGGATCCGTCCCTGAATGCCGGCACCGACGGCTCGGTCAATGAGCTGGTCATTGACACCGCGGCGCCGACCGTGACCGTGAACAACCTGACCACGAACGACACGACGCCGCAGCTGACCGGCACGATCAGCGATCCGACCGCGACGATCCAGGTCACCGTGAACGGCAACACCTATGCCGCGACCAATAATGGCGACGGCACCTGGACCCTGGCCGACGATTCGATCGCGCCGGCGCTGGCCGACGGCACCTACGATGTTGCCGTGACCGCGACCGACGCGGCGACGAATGCCGGCACCGACGGTTCGGTGAATGAACTCGTCATCGACACCGCGGCGCCCACGGTCACGGTTAATTCGCTGACGACCAATGACACGACGCCGCAGCTGACCGGTACCGTCAGCGATCCCGCGGCGACGATCCAGGTCACCGTAAACGGCAACACCTATGCCGCGACCAATAACGGTGACGGCACCTGGACGCTGGCGGACAACACGATCGCGCCGGCGCTGGTCGACGGCACCTACGATGTTGCCGTGACCGCGACGGATGCGGCCACGAATGCGGGCACGGATGCATCTATAAACGAGTTGGTCATCGATACCGCGGCGCCGACCGTGACTGTGAACAACCTGACCACGAACGATACGACGCCGCAGCTGACTGGCACCGTCAGCGACCCGGCCGCGACCATACAGGTGACCGTGAACGGCAACACCTATGCCGCGACCAATAACGGCGACGGCACCTGGACGCTGGCCGATGACACGATCGCGCCGGCACTGGCCGACGGCACCTACGACGTCGCGGTCACGGCCACTGATCCGTCCCTGAATGCCGGCACCGACGGTTCGGTCAACGAGCTCGTCATCGACACGGCGGCACCCACAGTCACGGTCAATTCGCTGACGACCAATGACGCAACGCCTCAGCTGACCGGCACCGTCAACGATCCCGCGGCGACGATCCAGGTCACCGTGAACGGCAATACCTACGCCGCGACCAACAACGGCGACGGCACCTGGACGCTGGCCGACGACACGATCGCCCCCGCGCTCACCGACGGCACCTACGATGTCGCGGTCACTGCGACCGATGCAGCGACGAACGCCGGTACCGACGCGTCGATCAACGAACTCGTGATCGATACCACGGCACCGACAGTGACCGTGAATCCGTTGACCACGAACGATTCGACGCCGCAGCTTAACGGCACGGTCAGCGACCCGGCCGCGACCATCCAGGTCACGGTCGGCGGCAACAGCTATGCCGCGACCAACAATGGCGACGGCACGTGGACGCTGGCCGACAACACGATTGCGCCGGCACTGGCGGACGGCACCTACGACGTCGCGGTCACCGCGACCGACGCGGCAACGAACGCCGGTACCGACGCGTCGATCAACGAACTTGTGATCGACACCAACGCACCGGCCGTAACAGTCAACACCCTGATCACCAACGATTCGACGCCGCAGCTGACCGGCACGGTCAGCGATCCGGCCGCGACGATCCAGGTCACGGTCGGCGGCAACACGTATGCCGCGACGAACAATGGCGACGGCACGTGGACGCTGGCCGATGACACGATCGCGCCGGCGCTGGCGGACGGCACCTACGACGTCGCGGTCACCGCAACCGACGCGACGAGCAACGTCGGCACCGACGCATCCATCAACGAGCTTACTGTCGATACGACGGCTCCGGTCGTGACCGTGAATCCCCTGACGACTAACGACCCGACGCCGCAGCTGACCGGCACCGTCGACGACCCGCTCGCGACGATCCAGGTCACGGTCGGCGGCAACAGCTATGCCGCGACGAACAACGGCGACGGCACCTGGACGCTGGCCGATAACACGATCGCGCCGGCCCTGGCTGACGGCACCTACGACGTATCCGCGACCGCGACCGACGCGGCGACGAACGCCGGCACCGATATTACGGTCAACGAGCTGACCATCGACACGAACATCACTCCGGTCGCGAACGACGACGCGTATACGGTCGCAGAAAACGGCACGCTGGCGACGGTTGCCGGCATCAACGACGTACTGCAGAACGATACTGATGCGAATTTCGACCCGCTCATCGTCAATACGACGCCCGTATCCGGGCCGAGCGACGGCACGCTCGTCCTGAACGCCGACGGCACGTTCACCTATACACCGGACCTGAACTTCAGCGGCAGCGACTCGTTTGTCTATGAAATCTCGGACGGCCGCGGCGGCCTGGCACAAGCGACGGTCACGATTACCGTAACGCCGGTCAACAATGCGCCGAGCGCAAACGCGGACGGCTACACCATCGCCGAGGATGGCAGCCTCGTGATCGGCGCCGCAGCCGGCGTGCTCGACAACGACACCGACACGGACGGCGATTCGTTGACCGCGAATACGACCGCGGTCGTCGGCCCGACCAACGGCATGCTCGTGCTCGCCGCGGACGGCTCATTCACCTATTCGCCGGATGCGAATTTCTTCGGCAGCGACAGCTTCGTTTACGAAGTCAACGACGGTAACGGCGGAACCGCCCAGGCCAACGTCAACATCAACGTGACCAGCGTGAACGACATGCCGGCCGCGATCCAGGACAACCTGCTGGTGTCAGACGATCTGCCGCTGTCGTTTACGGCTGCAAGCATGCTTGCGAACGATACCGACATTGAAGGCGAAGCCCTGACGATTGTTTCGGTTTCAACGCCTTCGTTCGGTACGCTGTCCGACGACGGCAACGGCAACTATATCTACACGCCGGGAGCCGGCTTTCAGGGTACCGACAGCTTTTCCTATACCGTTGCCGATGCGAGCGGCGGGACAGCGACGGCTTTCGTCTTCGTCGACGTGGCCGGCGCGCCGCTGCCGCCGACCGATAACCCGACCACTCCGCCCGGCGACGAGTCATCGGATCCGGATCCCGATTCGCCGGCGCCGGATGATGAACCCGCCGCGGATCCGGAAGCGCCGACGCAACTATCCGCGAACCCGGTGGTCGGCGGTCCGGTTCCAACAACGATCAATCTCGGAATGGCGAACGTCCACCTCGTAGGCTCGGGCACACCGATTCAGGCCGAGGGCAGCGACACGCGCAACGATGCGCCGGCACCGGCGAAATTCCTGTACGACAGGCTCAGCACACTGGCCACGGGCTTCGAGTTCGAGGGCTTCGGCCTCAAGGACGTGAACCTGAATCACGACGTCTTGTTTCAGGCGCTGGACACGATGAAGCGCGAGATGAGCGGCCTGGCCGCGAACAGCGACGAGCGTTTCGCGGCGGTCGTCACGCAGGTCGCTGTCGGCACCAGCGTCGCGCTGAGCGCCGGCTTCGTCAGTTGGGTCATTCGCGGCGGCGCACTGGCGACGACGCTGCTGTCGACGATGCCGGTATGGAAAGGATTCGATCCGCTGCCGCTGCTGGCCGCACGCAGGAAAAAGTCGGAAGACGACGATGAGAACGAGAATGGCGACAACCAGGACAACTGGTCGGATGCGATTGCCGCCGAGCGCATGTTCTTCAACCAGGAGCAGGAGTCCGAGCAGACGATCGAGGCCGCAACGGAAGAAGAACCCGAGGAAGGCGGCGATGAGGATCACCGGTCATGAATAAGATCATGACGCCGACAATGCGCGTAACGCTCGGGATCGTATCGCTAACGATCAGCCTGCTGCTGGCCGCCGAGTTTTTCGGCTTCTTTCCCGATCGAACGCTGCTCGCACTCGAGGCCCGGCAAAAATTCTGCGAGACACTCGCGGTGCAGTTGTCCTGGGACGCAATGCGCAACGACCTCCGCGGCATTCAGAATACGCTCGAATCGGTCGTCGAGCGCGACGACGAACTTCTGTCTGCGGCGTTTCGCAGCGAGCGCAATGGCGAAATGGCGATTGCGGGCGATCACGAAACCCACTGGATCCCGCGCACCGATGACATGTCAACCTCGACTCACGTGCAGGTACCGATTCACCAGGACGACGAGCGCTGGGGCACGGTCGAGCTGAGCTTCAAGCCGCTCAATGCCGCAACGGGCATGGCCGCGATCACACAATCTTCGTTCAGCGTACTGATCTTCGTCGGGTTGTTCGGCTTCGGTTTCTATTTCCTGTTCCTGCAACGCGCACTGAAAGAACTCGATCCGTCAGCAGTTATTCCGGAGCGCGTCAAAGCCGCTTTCGACGCACTCGCCGAAGGCGTCATCATCGTCGACGAGAAGGAGCGCGTCGTCCTCGCCAACGAGTCTTTCGGCAAGATGACGGGCCGGAAACCGATCGCACTGACTGGCGTCAAAGCGTCCGACCTCGACTGGCTGATCTCCCGCGAAGGCGAACAGGCAACGATCCTGCCCTGGCAGCTGGCGATTGAGGACCGGTCGACACAGGTCGGCGTTCCGCTGCTGATGCCGTCGGACGAGGGAGGAATCCGGACACTCATGGTCAATTCCGCGCCGATACTCGACGGCAAGGGCAAGTCGCGTGGTGCGCTGGCGACGTTCGACGACGTAACCGATCTCGAGAAACGCAATACCGAACTACGCGACACGCTGGATCGGCTGTCGAAGTCGCGGGCCGAGGTCAAACGCCAGAACGAAGAGCTGAAATTCCTGGCGACGCGCGACCCGCTGACCGGCTGCCTGAATCGGCGCGCCGCATTCGAGCGCTTTCAGAACCTGCTCGAAGAAGTGTCCGAGAGCGGCAGCCCGCTCAGCTGCATCATGGTCGACATCGATCACTTCAAGAAGATCAATGATCGCTATGGACATACGGCAGGCGACAAGGTCATCAAGTTTGTCGCGAAGTCCTTGCGCGAGGCCGCGCGCGTCGAGGATATCGTCGCGCGCTACGGCGGCGAGGAGTTCTGCCTGATCTTACCGGGTATCGACGTCGACGATGCATCACACTTCGCCGAACGGTTACGCGAAATGATCTACAACGATTTTCGCACCAAGTTTTCGTCCAAACGGGAGCTGACGGTTAGCCTCGGCATCGCCGGCTACAAGCACGGCGAAGAGTCGGCGATGGAACTGCTGAATCGTTCGGACCAGGCGCTTTACGCTGCCAAAGCTCATGGTCGCAACCGAGCGGTGCGCTGGGACGATCCGGAGGTGAGCGCGCTGGCGGCGGACTCGACGAACCTCACGGCCGCAATACCCGATCAGAGCATGCTGGTCGAGAAGCTGGAAGACTTTACCCAGACGCTGCAGGTACAGAAGCTCAACGATAAAGTTGTCGAGCTCGACGCGATGATCGAGGAAAAGTCCCTCGAACTGCATCGCAAACACGGCTTCGATGAACTCACGGGGCTGCCGAACCGAATCCTGTTTTACGATCGTGTCGCACAGGCACTCGCCGGCGCGCGACGCGACGGCAGGGTTGTCGCCGCGCTATACCTCGACATCGTGCTGGTGCGCCAGATCAAAGACGCGCAGGAAACCATAACCGACGACAACCTGCTCAAGGCGGCGACGAAGCGCCTGGCAACGGTCTTGCGCGACAGTGACACGGTGACGAACCTCGACGGCGTGGTCGAGAACGTGACGATCTCCCGCCTCGCCAACAACGAGTTCGGCGTGTCACTGAGCAATCTCGGCAGCACCGAGGCGGTCACGTGGATCGTGCAGCGACTGTTCGACTCGCTGTCCGAGCCGATCGAGGTTGGCGACACATCGGTTTTCGCGAATTGCACCATCGGCATCAGCCTGTACCCGAACGACGGCAACGATGTCGAGACCCTGATCCGGCATGCCAGCACCGCGCGGCACCATGCGAAGGTGGGCGCGGGCCGGCACAAATACATGTTCTTCGCCCAGGAAATGAACGAGCGCTCGTATGAGCAGATCAAGCTCGAGGCGCAGATGCGCCAGGCCATCGAGAACGACGAGTTCGAGCTTTACTATCAGCCCGCGTTCGATGTCGGTAGCGGACGTATCGTCGGACTTGAGGCACTGATTCGCTGGCAGCACCCCGAGCTGGGCATGCTCGGCCCGCAGGATTTCATTCCGATTGCCGAGCATACCGGCTTCATCGGCAAGCTCGGTGACTGGGTCATGACGACCGCGTGCGCGCAGATGAAAGCGTGGACGGATCAAGGTGTGCGCGGCGTGCGCGTCGCGATAAACCTGTCGGCCATGCAGCTGCGCTCGGACTCGCTGGAGAAACAAGTCCGGGGAATCCTCGACGCAACCGGCGTCGAGCCCGACTGCGTAGAACTCGAAGTTACCGAGACGGTCCTGATGGATGACGTGCAGCACGCCCAACGCGCGCTGGAGAAAGTCCGCGACCTCGGCGTACACGTCGCAATTGATGATTTCGGCACCGGCTACTCTTCGCTGAGTCACCTCAAGTATTTCGTCGTCGACAAGCTGAAGATCGACAAGTCGTTCATTCGCGACGTGACGCGCGACAAGCGCGACGCGGCGGTCGTCGGCGCGACGATCGCGATGGCGAAGCTGCTCGGCGCGAGCGTGGTTGCCGAGGGTGTCGAGACCGAGGAACAGCTCAAGTTCCTGCGCAAGCGACAGTGCGACATCGCGCAGGGCTTCCTGCTCGGCAGACCGCAGCCTGCGGACGAGGCCGGCCAGCTGTTGCTGGTAGAGGCCGGCGACCGGAGCCTCGACCCGGCCGCGACGGACACCGATGTCCCGCGGGCCGATCGCGTCGAAGAAGCTGCCAAGCTGCTGAACTGATGGCAATTCTGCACACCGCCCCGGTCCCGGGGCGGTGTGCTAGACTCTCGCGTCCCGGTTCCACCCATAACTCTATATATAAGGAGCTTCGAGGCCGCCATGTCCATATTCGAAGACCAGCTCGACAAAGTCCGCACCCAGAAAGGTTTCGTCGCCGCGCTCGACCAGAGCGGTGGCAGCACGCCGAAGGCACTGAAGATCTATGGCGTCGGCGAAGACGCCTACAGCAACGACGAGGAGATGTTCGCAGCCGTGCATGCGATGCGCACCCGCATCGTCACGAGCCCGTCTTTCAACGGCGATCGGATTCTGTGCGCTATCCTGTTCGAGAACACGCTCGATCGCGACATCGCCGGCAAGAATTCGGCGGCCTACCTGTGGGAAGAAAAGAACGTCGTGCCGATTCTGAAGGTCGACAAGGGCCTCGCAGACGAGGCCAACGGCGTGCAGCTGATGAAGCCAATTCCCAATCTCGGCGATCTGCTCGACAAGGCCAAGGCGCGCAACGTATTCGGCACGAAGATGCGCTCCGTCATCAAGAGCGCGAATGCGGACGGCATCGCCGCGAACGTGGCGCAGCAGTTCGAGATCGGCAAGCAGATCGTTGCCGCGGGACTCGTGCCGATCATCGAGCCCGAGGTCGACATCAACGCGCCCGACAAGGCCGAGGCCGAAGTCATCTTGCGCGACAATATCCTCGAGCAGCTGAATTCCCTGGCAGACGGCCAGCTTGTCATGCTCAAGCTGACGCCGCCCGAGCAGGCGAACTTCTACAAGGCCTGCATCGACCACCCGAACTGCCTGAAGGTCGTCGCGCTGTCCGGTGGCTATCCGCGCGACGAAGCGAACCGTCGCGTGTCCGAGAATCACGGCATGATCGCCAGCTTCTCGCGGGCGCTGACTCAGGGCCTGTCGGCGCAGCAAACCGACGATGAGTTCAACGACCTGCTCGATTCGTCGATCCAGTCGATCTACGACGCATCGAGCACCTGACGCGCCAGGCCAAAAAAAGAACGCCCCCGCGACTTGACGGTCGCGGGGGTTTTTTGTTGGCGGCCCTGCTGATGGTCGCGCAATCAGCCTGCGCGCACGACGGCGAGGTCCATCACTCCGCCATCGTCGGCGTATGGAAATCCGACGCGGCCCGCACCATCAACGCGATGGATGAGGTCGACAGTATCTCGGCTGAAGTCCGCGCCGCGCTCGCCAAAGATTACTTCGGCCACCTGTTCATCGAATACCGCACCGACACGGTGCGGGCCTGGTTCGACAATTCCGACTACGACAGCGGCCCCCGCCCCTACGAAGTCCTCGAGGTGACGGACGACTACATCGTCACGCGGGAGTGGAACGAGATCCTGCGCGTTTACGAAGAAAGCACGACTTACATCGACCCACCGTGTATCTATGGCGTGTCGGCCGAGTATGGGTTTCGCGAGTACTACTGCCCGGTGGAATAACTTTTCGGCTAGGGCGTATACCAGATCGGCGACGTGTACGCGCGCTCCTGCAGGTACATCGGGACCTTCGCATCCATCGTCACACCGAAGCGCTTCGCGTCATACGCAGTCCACCGCGGCGTCGGGATCTCGAGCACACGCAGGTAGTAAAACGCGGACTGCTGCGGATCGAAGTCCGGATCGCTCCAGACTGACATCAGTTCGGGATCGCCGATGGTATTCGTCCACGTCGCCTCTTGTACGTTGACCGTGTTGCCGACCGGCGGCAGCTTGCCGTTCGCATCGAGGCTGCGCCTGTCGGCGTCGCCCCACGCGACGTTGTAGACCTTCTCGTAGGTCTTGCCGCCCTTGCCGAGCCAGCCCTTGACGATCTGGATCCGATCCAGGTTGCCACTCAACTGGTCCTTCAACGCCGCGACCAGGAAGGTCGGCGACTTGCCAGCGGGCGCGTTGCTCAGGTTGCCGCCCATCGGCACGCCCTTCGTATAACCGATCTCCGCCGGCAGGCGGCTCAGCGCATCCTGGTCCTCGAACTCCCAGCCGCCCCAGAAGCGCACGAGCATGCGCGGTCCGGTCGTCGCGTAGACTTCCTTGCGTTGCATCGCGTCCCACAGCGCTTTGCGCGTGTTGTCGGTGGCCCAGACGGCCGCATAGCCGGACGCGGACATCGCCCAGCCGTCGTATTGGCGCCCGGCGAATGCGGCCATCGGGTGATCCCAGCGCCCGGCCTCGGGTTCGGTGCCCGCGTGCTTGCCGATGTAGTTCTCTTCCTCGACGCCGGCAATCGCCGTGTGGGTGTCCGACGAACCGACCATGCCGAACTTGTATGGATTCGTGCCGAGCTTTTCTTCCATCATCAGGCCGTCGCGCAGCGCCTGGCGCGCGTACTCGGTCCGAATCATGTCGTCCGTCTTGACGACGGTCAGGTTCAGGTTGCCGAGCGCCAGCGTCTCGAAGTCGGCGAACTCGTCTTCCGGCGACATCAGCGGGTGCGTCTCGCCGTCACCCTTGATCTGCGTGACTTCGTACAGCGGTTCCCAGCGCGCTCGCCGCTGCGCGTAAGAGCCGTCCAGGCGCTTGCCGGTGGCCGGGTTGATCTCGTACGGGAACATGATGCCGTTCGACATGTTGCCGTTGTGTGCGAGCGCCAGGACCTTGCCGCCGGTGGTTTCCTCGTAGCGTTCCATCCACGTCCACAGGTCCTCCGGGTTGAAGCTCTCGGCGGTCGTGTACGGCACGATGCGCCGGGCCACGTCGCCGTCGTCCCGGTACAGCACGTTGCGGTGCAGGTTGATGCCGTCCTCGGTCGACGTCCACTCGTAGCCGATCATCGCGGTGAAGCGGCCCGGCTCGTTGAAGCTCTCGGCAATGTCGATGTACTCGTCCCAGACGGTCTGCTGGAACTCGCGATCGAGTACGACCTCGGGCGTCGTGCCCTGCGAGAACGCGTTGATCACGTCCATCGTGGCTTTGAACGCGGTCTCGCCGCCCTCGTTGAACTGGTTGTACCACTCGCGAACCTGCGGGTCGGCGAGCAAGCGCGGGTTGCCCTTGCGGATCTCCTTCATCGCGCCCATGCCGTCAGAGTGGTCGGCGACGACGAGCCAGTCCAGCGGCCGGCTCAGCTTCATCGGCACGCCGCTCGACGACATGACCTCTTCGCCGCGCGCGAAGCGGAACGCCTCCTCGGGGCCGATGCGCGCACCGAAGCCGTTCGCGTCCAGCGAGTTGTCGGTGTGCACGTGCGTGTCGCCCCAGTACACCTCGGTCGGAAAATTACGGCCCGCGTACGGCGAGTAGCCCGGCTCCTTGACCGACGACCGGACGGAGTCGGTATCGCCCTGCGGCGACAGGCCCGGAAACGCGCCTTCGGCGGATGCGGCCCCGGACGCGCACAGCAGCGCGAGCGTGAAAATGGTCCGCAATGAAATGTGAGTATGAATCGTGGATACGAATACCGATCTGCGCATTTTCTGGCGCCCCCCTTTGCGATTACGATTTTTTGGATATTCGACGGTTACCAGGCTACTTGGGCTGACCTTGCTGCAATTCCTCGAGCACCCTGTCCAGTGAGAAGCTGCCGGGTTTCTGGCGCGGTGGAAACTCGCCGAACGTCGTCAGGAATTCGCGCACGACGACCTGCGCCGGAACCATCACGAACATGCGTTCGAATTTCCACCGTGTATAGTCCATCGCCTCGTGCGCGGCCCGCTCTAACGGATCCATGCGCAGGTTCGTAAACTGAGGCATGCGCAGCGTGGTGTACGGCTCCATCCAGACGTCGCCGCCGTGCCCGCGCTGCTCGGTGAACTGCACCTTCCAGTTATTGAACCGCAGCGCCGACACCGAACCGTCGTCGGTGAAGTAGAAGAACTCCTCCCTCGGTCCCTTCTCCTCCTCGCCGAGGAAATACGGCAGGAAGTTATAGCCGTCGAGGTGCACCTTGACCTTGCGGCCATTGACCTTGCGTCCTTTCAGCAGTTCGTCCTTGACGTCGGGTTGGCCGACGGCCGCCATCAGCGTCGGCACCCAGTCCTGGTGCGAGATGATCTCGTTCGAGATCTGTCCCGGCTTGATCTTGCCGGGCCAGCGCACGGCGGCGGGCACGCGGAAACCGCCCTCCCAGGTCGTGTTCTTTTCGCCCTTGAATATTGTCGTGCCGCCGTCCGGCCAGGTGAATGTCTCGGCGCCGTTGTCGGTCGAGTACATGACGATCGTGTTATCTGCGATGCCGAGCTCGTCGAGCTTGGCCAGCAGCTGCCCGACATGGCCGTCATGCTCGACCATGCCGTCGGCGTAGACACCCAGGCCCGTCACGCCCTTCGACTCTTCTTTCAGGCGTGTCCAGACATGCATGCGCGTCGTGTTGAACCAGATGAAGAACGGCTTGTCTTCCGCCTGCGCCTTGTCCATGAACCCCAGCGTGCGCGTCAGCACCTCCTCGTCGATCGTCTCCATCCGCTTGCGCGTCAGCGGGCCCGTGTCCTCGATCTTGCCGCCGGCGATCGAATGAATGACGCCGCGCGGCCCGAAGGTCTCCTTGAAGGTGCGCCCGTCATCCATCAACCTGTCCGCGGGGTAGTCTTCGTTCTCCGGCTCCTCCTCGGCATTCAGGTGATACAGGTTGCCGAAGAACTCGTCGAAGCCGTGGTTCGTCGGCAGGTGCTCGTCGAGGTCGCCGAGGTGGTTCTTGCCGAACTGGGCGGTCACGTAGCCCTCGTCCTTGAGCAAGCCACCGAGGGTCGGGTCCTGCTCGCTGAGACCCTCCTTCGCGCCCGGCAGCCCGACCTTCAGCAGGCCGGTCCGGAACGGACTCTGGCCGGTGATGAACGCGGCGCGCCCCGCGGTGCAGCTGTTCTCGCCGTAGGAATCTGTGAACACGATGCCGTCCCGGGCGATGCTGTCGATGTTGGGCGTCTTGTAGCCCATCATCCCCATGTTGTACGCGCTGACATTGAACGGGCCGATGTCGTCGCCCCAGATGATCAAGATGTTCGGCTTGTCCTGTGCCGCAGCGAAACTTGCAGTCACCATCAGCACGGCAGCCAGCAGCATGCGCCCTCCGCGGAATGTTGTTCTTGGCATCACTCGCTCCTTGGTTGAATTGAGTTTCTTGGCGAATTTGTGCGACAGAGCCTCGTCGCGGGACGGTCGATATTAGCGTAAGTTAAATCGAACAGTCACCGCAGCGACATTGGACTTTGGTCCTATCGGACCGGCCGGGAACCCCAGTCGAGATCCTCGATATCGCCGATGTCGGTCGGCTGTGACGCGACCCACAGCACGACCCGCAGACCATCGGTGATATACGGGTCGCCGGTCAGGTTCGCACGGGGGGCGTCGATCGGCGCGGCGCCGACCCCTGCCACATAGCCCAGCTTGGCCAGCGATTGCGAATAGGCCAGGTTCTCCACCAGGTACTCGCGCGTCTCGTCGACGTCCGGGTCGATCTTGTGAGTCGTGATCGTCTTCTTCGTCAGACGCACGCCGATGTCGCGGCTGATCTGCCCGATCCAGACCGGCACGCCCTCGTAGCGCAGCGGCGACATCCACAGCCGCAGGTGATTGCGCTCATCAATGTTGTCCCGAGCCTTCTGCAGGGCCACGTCCTGCGTGCGTCCGAACACGTACAACCCGCTGACCGGCGAGGTCTTGTATTCGCTGCGCCTGACGAATGCCCCGGCCATCTTCGTCAGTGAGGCGGCGCTGATGACCTCGGTCTCATCCCAGCCCGCGCGGATGAACGAGTAGTACACATCGTCGACGTCGCCGATTACGACCAGGTTCAGCGGATCGCCGGAACCCTTGGTCTTCTTGTCCGTCGTGCAGCAGGGCATGTTGCGCAGCGCTTCGATCAGTTCCGCCCGGTCGAGATCCTGCAGCTCGTCCGCGGGGTAGAGGGTGTCCCAGTCCACATCCTGATGATCGAGCCGCAGGCCTGGCACCGGCACGAAAAACGTGAACCCGACGATCTGATCGTCATTGGTCCGGATGTCGACATTGAAGGATTTGGTGCCCTGCTCGAGCTGCGTGAACATGAACCCGGAGCGCCTCTCGCCCGGCTGAATCGGCATGTCGATCTTGCGGTCCAGGAACGATTTCCTCATCGCGGCGTCGGCTTTCTTCGCGCCGCCCGCCCCGAGGAACGCGCTCTCGATCGACGTGAAGTAACGCGGATCCATGCCGACCGGAAGGAACATGATCGGCGCCTCACGATCGTTAACAATCTCGAGCCAGACGGGCTGGATCTTGCGCCGATACAGCGGCACCCCGAAGAAAGTCCGGGTCTCATCGGCACTCGGCACCGCGACCGAGATCGTTATGCCTGCTTCCTGCTGGCTTTCCGCGCGCTCCAGAAACGTGGGTTGCGCGGACGGATCCGGAATCTGCGCGACTGCGTTGCACGCCACGACCAAGACTACCGCGACCGCATAGCGCGCATTATCGATCATTGAGCATCCCTCGACGGACCCGGGTCCCAGTCCAGAACCTCCGCGTCCAGCATCGACATGGCGGAACCCGAGAGCCACATGACGACGATATTGCCCGTCGTGAAATACGTCTCGCCGGCCGAGGTCTGCTTCGGGCTCCCGTACGGTACGCGCTCCGACCCCCGGACCCAGCCGAAACGCGCCAGGCCCTGCCCATACCAGATGTCCTGCACGAAAAAGGCGGCGGCGTCATCAAGATCCGGATCGAGCTGCGACCGACCCTTGCCCTCGCCGATATGATGCGTGACCTGCGTCAGCCAGACCGGCGCACCGTCCACACGCATCGGGCTCAGCCAGAAGCGCAATTCGTTTCGTTCCCCGCTCTCCGCCTGATTCTTCCTGAACACCACATCCGCCGGACGGTCGAAAAAGTAGCTCGTCTCTGCGGCCATGTCGGCGGGGCTGCGCGGAGTCTCGACCCAGCTCGATCGGATCAGCGCTTGCAGAACTTCCCCGGGTTCGCCGACAACGACGGCATTGATTGGCGCGCCCTGCCTCTCCCCCGGCGCATCGCAGGTCTGGCAATCCATCGCGGCGATCTCAGCCCGGAACTCGTCCAGTGTGAACTCGCGCAGCTGTTCCGCGGTGTAAAGCTCTTCGAAATAAACGTCGGAATGATCCGGCGCGAATCCGGGGACGTCGATGAAGAACGTAAACGACAGGTCGTTGTCCCGGCTTGGGCCGAACAAGTCTACATTGAACGCCTTGGTGCCCGGGTAGGCATGAGTAAAGACGAATCCCGAGCGGGTCTCACCGGGGGCTATCCTGCGCGGCATCGCCATGTCGTAGAAGTAGCGATTCATCTGCTTCTTGCCGTCACTGTTGAAACCGCCGCGGTGGACGTAGGCGACCTCCTGCGGCGCGAAGTAATCGGGATCGGTGCCGACGGGCGCGTAGCGGATCTGCGAATCCGTGCCGTTGCGGACCTCGAGCCAGACGGGCTGAATGCCGCGATCGTACAGGGGCAAGTCGAACAACGCGCGCGTTTCTTCGGGACCGGGTACCGCGGCGGTTACCGTGACCGGTCCCTCAACCTCGGTTTGTGCGCGATCGCGGAACGGCACCGAATCGAGCTCCGCGGGCGAGTAAGGCGCAGTCGCGCATGCGCTCAGCAGCAACGCGGCAAATGACGAAATTATCAGGCCTTGCATGGGAACAGACTGTATCGGCACGGGAATACTCCAACTCGCGCGCTTTTCTTGTTCGGCACGACCGCGCCGGCTATTCGAGAAGGTAAAGCGGCCACGCAAATGCATTGCTGCGTTCTTGGGTTGAGTTTAGACTAACCCGGTACTTACCCAATAATACAACAATAAACGGGGGTCAGTCGTTCCATGCGCTGGATACGAATCGGCCTGATCTTTGCGGGAGCGCTACTCGCGGCGATCGTCATCGTCGTCGTGTTGCTCTTCACGCTAGATCTGGGCCGCTTCAAGCCGCTGGCGGAGGAATTTGCCAGCGACCTGCTCGGCCGCCGGATTCACATCGACGGCATCTTCGAGCCGTCGCTCGGTCGGGAGATCCGCGTCGTCGCCGAGGGCGTTCGCATCGACAATCCGGACTGGGCCGACGGCGACGCATTGCTGCGTGCGAAGCGGATCGACGTGTCACTGGATACACGCGCGCTGCTGTCCCTCCGCTATCTGCTGAACAACGTCGAGCTCGACGGGATCGTCATCGCCCTCGAGCAGAGCGCCGACGGAGCCAACAACTGGACGTTGTTCGAGACGGATACGGACGAGGAAACGGTCGCAGCCGACGAGCCTGCGTCGCCGCTGGATCTGCTGATCCGCCAGGCCCGGATTCGCGATCTTGCCGTCACGTATGTCGATCCGGCGCGCGATTCGCCGCTTCGCTTCAAGGCGGCGTCGATCGATCAGGTTCAGCTGGATTCGGGAGACGTCGAACTCACGCTCGATGGAGACCTCAACGGCACGCCGGTCACACTGGACGCGACCGCCGGCACCTTCGCGGATATTCTCGCCGCGGGCGAGGTGCATTACGAGCTAAGCGGCGGGCTTGGCGAGATCAGTATCAGCAGCAACGCCCGGATCGACAGCCTGGCCGAACCCAGGAAACCAGTCGGGCAGCTCGCGATCAGCGGCCCGAATGCAGAATATCTGACCGATATCCTCGGCATCGAACCGGTCACCCGGGGACCGTTGAATCTCGTCGCCACGCTGGAAACGGTCGCGGACCAGATGGCCCTGCAAGTTCAGGGAGATTACGGCGAATTCGAAATTGATGTGGTCGGCTCGTTCTCTGATCTGCAGGAATTCGATGACGTCAGTATCGATTTCAATGCAGCAGGACCCGATGCGGCCACGTTCGGCGGACTGACCGGCCTCGACGGCATTCCCGCAGACCCATATTCCATTCGCGGCGCCGTGCGTGGCGAGGGCGAGACCGCCATCGCTGGTAACGTCGCCATCCAGATCGGCGATACGGAGTTCGACCTCAACGCAACCATCGCCGAGTTCCCGGTCATCGACGGAGCCGTGTTGAGTCTGCGGGTCGACGGTCCGGAATTCGGTCGCTTCAACAAGCTGCTCGGCCTGCCGGGCAAGCTGACGGGGCCATTCAGCCTGACCGCAGATCTCAGCCAGTCCCCGGACGGCAAGGAGCTGGTCGCGATTGCCGCTAATGCGCAGGATATTCAAGTAACGGTCGATGGCGAGGTGTCTACCGCGACCGATTTCGTTGGCACCGAACTCGCGCTGAGCATCAAAGGCGACAACCTGTCCGTGATTGCCGACGCGCTGGACATCCCGGACGTTCCCGCGGCGCCATTCGACGTGTCCGCCGACGTTTCGCGCGTCAACCGCGGTGTTGCCATAGACGACGGCATCGCGAAGCTCGGAAACGATGTCATCACGATAGCAGGCCTCGTCGGCAACGCGCCGCTGGAGAGCGACACAGACATCACCGTCGCGGCGACCGGGCCGGACCTGCGCAAGACCCTGGCGATGCTACCGGTCGAATTGGGGTCCGTGCCCGCGCGCAGCTACAGAATCGATGGCAGGGTCCACCGTGAAGATGCCGGCTTCGAGATCGAAGATCTCATCGCGACGCTCGGTGCGAAGCAGCAATACCGTGTGCAGGTCGACGGCCTCGTAACCGACGCGCCGGAATTCGAGGGCAGTAGCGCGCAGGTCAGCGCCAAAGGCCCGAGCGTGGCGGAGATCGCGGCAATCGCCGGCGTGTCAGGTCTGCCCGCAGCGGCGTTCAGCGTCAGTGGCACGGTCGACAGACGCGCGGCGGGCTTCGGCGTCGACGGTGGCGAGGTTCGGGTCGGCAAAGACGCGCTGTTTATCGACGGCCTGGTCGGCAATGCGCCGCTGGAGAAAGATACCGACCTGCAGTTCCGGGCTGCCGGCCCGGACCTGGTCGCGACGCTGAAAGCGGGCGGCATCGAAGTCGAACTGTTGCCGGCTGGCAGTTTCGAAACCGCCGGCCGAATCCGGCGACGGCCCGACCATTTCGCACTTGACGGCATCACGGCGCGCCTCGGCGGGACGCGCGCGAAACTGGCCGGTCGGCTCGGCAACCTGACGGACTTCAGCGGCACCGACATCGATGTCGAGATCGACGGCGACAGCCTGGCCGGAGTCGCGCCGGAGATCAGCGGTTTCCGCTTCGAGGATGTGCCGTTCTCCGTCGCGAGCAAAGTTCGCATCGCCAAAGATCAGCTGGATCTCGCCGGCCTCAAGTTGCGCATCGGCCAGGGCCGGCTCGACGGGGACGCGTCGATCGGCATGTCGCCGATGCTCGGGTCGGGCAGCGTCAGCGTCGCGGCCAACGGGCCGAACATTTCGGAGTGGGTGCCGAGATTCGCCGAGTTCGTGCCTGCCGACGCGCCGTTCGACCTGACCGGGGCGGTACGCTGGCACGACGAGCATCTGACCGTCGACCGGCTCGTCCTCGAACTCGCGAAGGGGCGAATTGCGGCGAACGGCGAGGTCGACATCGAGGAGTTCTCGAAGACGGATTTCGATCTAGATGCGCAGATCACCAGCATCAGCAACCTGGGCCGGATAGCCGGCATGGAACTGCCCGACCAGCCGCTTACGTTGTCCGCACGACTTGACGGATCCCCCAGGGCACTGACGCTGAGCGATTTCAGGCTAACGGCGGGACCAAGCGACCTCGCGGGCACCGCGACTTACGACACGAGCGGCGACCAGCCGCGCGTCGACGTGGACCTGACGTCGCGTTTCCTCGACCCGACACCGTTCCTGCCGCCGGATGACGCGGAGACCGCGCCGGCCGCGGCGGCACCTGCGGACGATGGCCGCTTGATACCGGACACGCCGATCCCGGCCGAAGCGCTGCGCGAGCTGAACGCCCACGCCAACGTGTCAATCGGCGAGCTGGTGCTGCCGAACGGCGCGGTGAAAGACCTGCTGCTCGACGGGTCGCTGCAGGACGGGTCGTTGCGCATCGAACGCTTTTCCCTGACCGGCGACCGCGGGACGCTGGCCGGCGAACTGCAAGTGCTGCCCGACCCGGCGGGTTCTCGGATCACTGCTAATATCGACGGTGCGGAAATGACGCTGGGACTGACACCCATCGCTCCGGGCGCACTCGACCTGCTACCCCACTATGACGTGCAGGTGAAACTCGCCGCGAGTGGCGCGACCTACCGCGAACTGGCGGGATCGCTGGACGGCACCGTGCGGCTCGTTGGCGGCAGCGGCCAGGTCAAGGGATTTCCCGCGTGGTTCCTGCGTGACGCCACCGCCGAGGTGTTCGACAAAGTGAATCCGTTCAGCAAGCAAGAGGGATTCACGCGTATACAGTGCGTCACGATCCTGCTGAGGTCTGTCGACGGCCAGGTGGATGGCGTGCCGGCAGTCTTGCTCCAGACCGACAAACTGAACATCGTCGGCGTCGCGTACGTCGACCTCAAGACCGAGAAGATCGACGTCAAGATCGAGACGGCAGCGCGCAAGGGTCTCGGTATCGGCGCAGCGGACTTCGTTACGCCGTACACGAAGATCGGCGGTACGATGGCCAGTCCGAAACTGGCTTTCGATACCGAGGAAGCGGTCGCGCGGGGCGCCCAGACCGCGGCGACGCTGGGTACGTCGTGGATTGCCAAGAAGGTCAAGAGCCGGTTCTTTTCGCCGAAGGATCCCTGCGGCCTGGAAGTCGCGAAGGCCGACGAGGAAATGAAAGCGAGCGGCGCGAATTGAGTATTCGAACCCGAGCGTGACAGGATAGGTGAAAAGATAGGTGAAAAGATAAAATGAATTTTTTAAGAGCCCTGTTCCTGTCGCTGCTGCTGATCTCGCTGCAGATCAATGCGCAGGACGCGAATGAAACTGGCGCGGAAAGCCCGGCATTACCGGCAATCCCCGACGACGAATTCGATCGCGGAACGCCGCTGCGGACCGCGGCAGGATTTCTCGCGACGGCGGACAAAGGCGACTACGAGACCGCGGCCGAATACCTCGACCTTCGCAACCTCTTCGGTGAAGCAACTCAGTTGACGGGCGCCCAGCTTGCCCGCCGTCTGGACGTCATCGCCAAGCGGGCCGAGTTTGCCGACGTTGACGAACTGGTCGACGATCCGGCCGGCCGCGACAGCGACAACCTGCCCTCCTACCGGGATTCGATCGGAGTCGTGGTCCACAAAGGCAAGGAAGTCCGGCTGCTGATGCAGCGGGTACCGCGAGGCGACGGCGTTTATATCTGGAAGGTATCCAATGCCACGGTGTCGCTGATACCGGAACTCTACGCAGCCTACGGCTACCCCGAGACCATCGAAGCACTGCGTCGAAACGTGCCGCCCGTCGTCGTGCTGGGCTTCGATCTATTTATATGGATCATCGTGCTCGCGGTCGCGGTACTCGCCTACGTGCTGGTCTATCTGATTG
>JBPCXI010000053.1:0-8620 GCA_051008895.1 Gammaproteobacteria bacterium
TCGAAGCCGTCGCGACACTCGTCATCGTTCCAGACGACGCGCATACCCTTGCCACCACCGCCGGCGGAGGCCTTCAGCATGACCGGATAGCCGATCTCAGCCGCGATCTTCACCGCGTGATCGGGGCCGTCGATGACATCCGTGTAGCCCGGAATCGTGTTGACGCCGGCGTCCTTTGCCAGCAGTTTCGACGTTATCTTGTCGCCCATGCTGGTTATCGCGTGCTTGGCGGGACCGATGAAAGCAATACCCGCCGCATCGAGCGCATCGGCGAAGTCGGCGTTCTCCGACAGGAACCCGTAGCCCGGATGCACGGCCTGTGCCCCGGTCTCCTTGCACGCCGCGACGATCTTGTCGATCACCAGGTAACTCTCCGCCGACGCCGACGGGCCAATGTGCACGGCCTCGTCGGCCATACTCACATGCAGCGCATTGCGATCCGCATCCGAATACACGGCAACGGTCGCGATACCCATCTTGCGGGCGGTCTTGATGACGCGGCAGGCAATCTCGCCACGGTTCGCGATCAGGATTTTTTCAAACATCGTGCCTTTGCTCGCCGCAGCGCGCGGCTCGAATTTCTTGCTTCATTGTGTGTCGCTTACAGCGGAATATTGCCGTGTTTGCGCCACGGGTTCTCGAGTTTCTTGTCTTTCAGCATCGCAAAGGAGCGGCACACACGCTTGCGCGTCGCGTGCGGCATCACGACGTCGTCGATGTAGCCTCGCGCGCCGGCCACGAACGGGTTGGCGAACTTCTCCTGGTACTCGGCGGTGCGGGCGGCAATCTTGTCCGCATCGCCGATGTCCTTGCGAAAAATGATCTCCACTGCGCCCTTCGAGCCCATGACCGCAATCTCCGCGCTCGGCCACGCGAGGTTTACGTCGCCGCGCAGGTGCTTCGACGCCATCACGTCGTACGCGCCGCCGTAGGCCTTGCGCGTGATCAACGTGACTTTCGGCACGGTCGCCTCGGCGTATGCGTACAACAGCTTCGCGCCCTGCTTGATGATGCCGCCGTACTCTTGCGACGTGCCTGGCATGAAGCCCGGTACGTCGACAAATGTCAGGATCGGGATGTTGAACGCGTCGCAGAAGCGCACGAAACGGCCGCCCTTTTTCGACGAGTCGATGTCGAGGCAACCGGCGAGGACCAGCGGCTGGTTCGCGACAACGCCGACCGGCGAGCCCTCGAGGCGGATGAAGCCGATGACGATGTTCTGCGCATAGCCGGGCTGAATCTCGAAGAAGTCGCCTTCGTCCGCGACCTTGTGGATCAACTCTTTGATATCGTATGGCTTCAGCGGGTCGTCGGGGACGAGCGTGTCGAGCGACATCTCGCGCCGGCCCGCCGGATCCTCCGTCGGCCAGACGGGCGGTTTCTCGCGATTGTTCGCCGGAATGAAATTCATCAGGCGCCGCGTCGTCAGCAGCGCTTCGACGTCGTTCTCGAGTGCGAGGTCCGCAACACCGGACTTCGAGCTGTGCGTAACCGCGCCACCGAGTTCCTCGGCCGTGACCTCTTCGTGGGTGACGGTCTTCACGACGTCGGGTCCCGTCACGAACATGTACGAACTGTCCTTGACCATGAAGATGAAGTCGGTCATCGCCGGCGAGTAGACCGCGCCGCCGGCGCACGGGCCCATGATCACCGAGATCTGCGGCACGACCCCCGACGCCAGCACGTTCTTCTGAAACACGTCCGCATAGCCGCCGAGGGACGCGACGCCTTCCTGAATGCGTGCGCCGCCGGAATCGTTGAGCCCGATCACCGGTACGCCGACCTTCATCGCCTGGTCCATGATCTTGCAGATCTTCAGCGCGTGAGTTTCGGACAGCGAGCCGCCGAACACCGTGAAGTCCTGGCTGAACACGAATACGAGCCGGCCGTTGATGGTGCCGTAACCCGTCACCACGCCGTCGCCGGGAATTTTCTCGGCCTTGTCCATGCCGAAGTCCGTGCAGCGGTGTTCGACGAACATGTCCCACTCTTCGAAGCTACCCTCGTCGAGCAGCAACTCGATGCGCTCGCGGGCCGTCAGCTTGCCCTTGGAGTGCTGCGCGTCGATGCGGCGCTGCCCGCCGCCAAGCTTCGCGGCCTCGCGCTTCGCGTCGAGTCTTTGAATGATGTCCTGCATCTTGTCTCCTAATTCAACCGCTGATTCGGGTTAGAGCCTGCTGCGTCGGTCTCGCTCCGCCCAGCCCGCGGCCGGCATGTCTTCTGGCGCAATGGCTCGCTGCGCTGCGCTTTATTTGCGCCAGAAGACATCCCGCCCGCGTGCTCGACCGCCGTGCCATCCCAGCCGCGCGTGTGTGACACGGAAAGCGGCACCAGGGTGTGGAAGGTATCCCCGGCGAAAATAAAGCGCAGCGTAGCGAGCCATTTCGTCGGGGATACCTTCCGCACCCCGGAGTAGTATTCTCTCCAAACGGATTCACAGACGGTATTCTCGACGGGTGACGGGAATCGGTTCATCGATCAGGCCGCCTTGCGCCGCTCTCGAATCAAGTTCAGAACCTCGCTGGCCGCGACCGGAATGTTTGTCCCCGGACCGAACACGGCGGCGACACCGGCGTTCATTAGCTCCTCGTAGTCCTGCGGGGGAATCACGCCGCCGCAGACCACGAGGATATCGCCGGCACCCTGCTGCTTCAGTGCCTCGATCAGTTGCGGCACCAGCGTCTTGTGGCCGGCGGCCTGCGATGACACGCCGACCACATGTACGTCGTTCTCGATCCCGTGGCGCGCCGCTTCGTCGGGGGTCTGGAACAGTGGGCCGATGTCGACGTCGAAGCCGATGTCGGCGAACGCGGTCGCGATGACTTTCGCGCCGCGGTCGTGGCCGTCCTGGCCGAGCTTGACGACCAGCAGGCGAGGGCGGCGGCCTTCCGCTTGCGCGAACGCCTCGACCTCGCTCTGAATTTTCGCGAAGTCTTCGTCGCCTTCGTAAGCAGAACCATACACGCCGCTGATTGAATGAATCACTGCGCGGTGCCTCCCATAGACTTTCTCGAGTGCGTCCGATATCTCACCGCCCGTCGCGCGCGCGCGTGCCGCGTCAATCGCCAGCGCGAGCAGGTTCTGCGTCGTATCGTTCGCGGCGGTGGTCAGCGCGTCCAGCGCGGATTTGCAGGCCGCGTCATCGCGGCTTGCGCGCACGTCGTCCAGCCGCCGGATCTGCGCCTCACGCACTGCCGTGTTGTCGATGTCGAGAATTTCGATGTCCGGTTCATCATCGCGCTGGAACTTGTTGACGCCGACGATCACCTCGTCGCCGCGGTCGATGCGTGCCTGTCGTAACGCGGCGGCCTGTTCGATACGCATTTTCGGCATGCCGGACTCGACGGCCTTCGTCATGCCGCCGAGCTCCTCGACTTCGGCGATGAGCTTGCGTGCCGCGGCGGCGAGTTCGGCCGTCAGCGACTCGACGTAGTAGGAGCCGGCCAACGGGTCGACGACCTTCGTCACGCCGGTCTCTTCCTGCAGGATCAGCTGCGTGTTGCGGGCAATATGCGCGGAGAACTCGGTCGGCAGCGCCAGCGCTTCGTCGAACGAATTCGTATGCAGCGACTGGGTGCCGCCGAGCGCGGCCGCGAGCGCTTCGACGGTCGTGCGGATAATGTTGTTGTAGGGATCCTGGCCGGTCAGGCTGACGCCCGAAGTCTGGCAATGCGTGCGCAGCATCAGCGACTTCGCGGTCTGCGGATCGAACAGTTCCTGCATCAGCTCGGCCCACAGTAGCCGCGCCGCACGCAGCTTCGCGGCTTCCATGAAAATGTTCATGCCGATGCCGAAGAAGAACGACAGCCGCGGCGCGAACTGGTCGACTTCGAGACCGCTCGCGAGTGCGGCCCGCACATACTCGATGCCGTCCGCGATCGTAAAGCCGAGTTCCTGCACCGCGGTCGCGCCGGCTTCCTGCATGTGATACCCGGAGATCGAAATCGAGTTATAGCGGGGCATGTTATGCGCGGTATAGCCGATGATGTCGGCGACGATCCGCATCGACGGCGAGGGCGGATAGATATACGTGTTGCGGACCATGAATTCTTTCAGGATGTCGTTCTGCAACGTGCCGGCAAGCTGTTCGGGCCCGACGCCCTGTTCCTCGGCCGCGACGACGTACATCGCCATGATCGGCAGCACGGCGCCATTCATCGTCATCGATACCGACATCTTGTCCAGCGGAATCTCGTCGAACAGGATCTTCATGTCTTCGACCGTGTCGATCGCCACGCCGGCCTTGCCGACGTCGCCGACGACGCGCGGATGATCCGAGTCGTAGCCGCGGTGTGTTGCCAGGTCGAATGCGACGGACAGTCCGGTCTGCCCGGCGGCCAGATTCTTGCGATAGAACGCGTTGGATTCCTCAGCCGTCGAGAAGCCGGCGTACTGACGCACGGTCCACGGCCGGCCGGCGTACATCGTCGCCCGCGGCCCGCCGACGAACGGCGCGAATCCCGGGAGTCCGCCGACGTGCTCGACGTCGGCGAGGTCGTCGGCCGAATAAAGCGGCTTCACGACGATGCCCTCCGGCGTTTCCCAGGCGAGGTCCTGGTGCGTGCGGCCACGGCCTTCCTTATCGGCCAGCGCCTGCCAGTCCTCGATGCCCGGCTTGCGGAATTTGGTCATTCCCCGTTCCTCTTCTTATTCCTTATTCCCGCTCCGCGGCCTCGCTGGCGACCTTAATGGCTGCCGCGAGCGCGAGCGTCCGCCGCGCGGCATCCGCGTGCAGGTTTTCTATCATCTGACCGTCCAGCACCGCGATGCCTTTGCCCCCGGCCGCGGCGGCCTCCCAGGCCCGCAGGACCTCGGCAGCATGCGCCGCCTCATCACTCGACACGCCGAACACCTCATTGGCGGTGTCGACCTGCGCCGGGTGAATGAGGGTCTTGCCGTCGAACCCCAGTCTTTTGCCCTGGTCGCACGACCGAGCGAAAGCCTCGGCGTCCTCCAGGTCGCCGAAGACGCCGTCAAGTATATCAATACCGTGTGCCCGGGCCGCCAGCAGGCAGGTGCCAAGGGCCAGCTGGAGGCCGGTGCGGTCCGGATCCGCGGGCAGCCGGAGCGCCGTGCCGAGGTCCGACGTGCCCATCACGATGACGGCCAGTCGCGGATCCGCAGTCGCAATCGCGCGAATATTGAGAACCGCGTCCGGCGTCTCGGCCATGACCCACAGCTGCATGTCGTCCGGGGCCCCGTTGATCGTCATCAGATCCCCGAATTTGCTGACCTGATCGGCCGAGTCGACCTTGGGTACGAGCATCGCGTCGGCGCCGCTCGTCGCGGTCGCCTTCATGTCCGCGTCCCACCAGGCCGTGCCATACGCGTTGACGCGGATCACGACCTCGCGGCGCCCGTAACCGCCGGCCTGCACCGCATCGACGACCCGCGCCCGCGCCGCATCCTTGGCCTCCGGAGCCACCGCATCTTCGAGGTCGAGGATCAGCGTGTCTGCCGGCAGCGTGCGCGCTTTTTCGAGCGCGCGCGGATTCGAACCCGGCATGAACAGCGCCGAGCGGCGTGGCCGGATCCGCTCAGTCATGACAGTGCGTTCGCATATTGATCACGTAATTCGTTCTTCTGCACCTTGCCCATCGCATTGCGCGGCAGCTCGTCGACGACGAAGACCCGCTTCGGCAGCTTGAAGTTGGCAAGCTGCCGGCGCAAGGCCGCGATGATATCGGACTCGCTCGCGTCATGCCCCGGATTCGGCACGACCACGGCTATCACACCCTCGCCGAAATCCGCGTGCGGCACGCCGACCACCGCGGATTCGAGGATAGTGTCGAGCGCGTCGAGGACGGCTTCGACCTCCTTCGGATACACGTTCAGGCCGCCGCTGATGACCATGTCCTTGTCGCGGCCAACAATAGTCAGGTAACCGTCGGCGCCGAGCACGCCCTGATCGCCGGTCCGAAAATAGCCGTCCGCGGTAAATTCCCGCGCGGTCTTGTCCGGCAGCTGCCAGTAGCCCGTAAACACGTTCGGGCCGCGGACCTGCACCGCGCCGATCGTGCCTGCCGCGACCGGCCGGGATTCATCGTCGACCACCCGGATCGAGACGCCGGGCAGAGCAGGGCCGACGCTGCCGGCCCGTCGCTCGCCGTGCAGCGGATTCGAGCTGAGCATCGACGTTTCGGTCATGCCATAGCGCTCGAGTATCCGGTGACCGGTGCGCGCCTCGAATTCGCGGTGCGTGTCGGCGCGCAGTGGCGCCGATCCGGAGATGAACAGCCGCATGCCCGCGCAGCACGCGGCGGCGAAATCGGGCTCGTTCAGCAGCCGGGTGTAGAACGTGGGAATACCCATCATGACCGTCGACTCGCGCAGAGCGGCGATCACGGCCCCGGGCTCGAACTTCGGCAACAACGACATGCTGCAGCCGCTCATCAGC
The DNA here is from genome assembly GCA_051008895.1 of Gammaproteobacteria bacterium. Lineage (GTDB taxonomy): Bacteria > Pseudomonadota > Gammaproteobacteria > Steroidobacterales > SMWD01. Next base: position 6,398 of record JBPCXI010000053.1, read on the forward strand.
ACGCAGCCGAGCGCGACGAACAGGCCGTGAGCGTGATAGAGGGGCAGCGCGTGAAGCAGGTGGTCGTCGGCACTGAACCCCCAGGCCTCGATCAGCGTCGCGGTGTTCGCAGCGAGGTTCGCGTGCGACAGCATCGCGCCTTTCGGCTGCCCGGTGGTGCCAGACGAATACAGCAGCACCGCGGTCGCATCGGCAGCGCAGGGCGGATCGGCGAATTCCGCGGCGCAGCCCGCGGCGGCGTCCGTGAGGCTGCCTGTTCCGTCAGCCGCAAGGGTCAGCACGCGGGTGCCGACGTTGGCCGTCAACTGCGTAAATTCCGAATGGCGCTCGGGCGAGCACACCGCTAACGTCGGTCGTGCATCGTGCACGAAGAATTCGAGTTCGGCCGCCTGGTAGGCATCGTTGAGCGGGTGGTAGACGATACCGGCGCGCAGGCAGCCGAGATACAGCCAGATAAGCGCCGGCGACTTCGGCGCCTGCACCGTGACCCGGTCCCCCGGCGATAAGCCCTGTTCACTGAGGAAACGGGCGATTCGAGCCGACTCGCGTTCCGCGTCCGCATAGCTGAACCTGTCGCCGTCGATCGTGCGGACCATAAGGCGCGAACGGTCGGCGGGGAAGCGGGCCGCGAACGTGGCGTAGAGACTCGACATGCGGGGCGGGGATCCTGCGTAAATATATTCTTAGAAAGAATTTGTAAGCATTTAATTTTAATAGAAAAGATAGAGCATCACAATGACAAAAGGCAGCGATGAATTCGTCGTCAGCGAGATCCATGACAACTGGTACCAGGCCAGTTCGTACTACGCATCTTCGTTCGCGTTGATCACAACGGTCGCCGAGGATGGCAGCACCAGCATCGGTCCCTACCAGCTCAGCTTCCCGTTCGAGGTCGTCGGCTCGCGTCGCTCGTGGATGGTCGTCAGCCGGCCGGGCTCGAACACGGACCGCCACGTCAAGCGCACGCACAAATGCGCGCTGCACTTCATCGAGTACGACAAGGACCATATCGAGACGGTGCTGAAGTTCGGTTACCCGGGGCAGGAGCCGGCCGAGAAAATGGCCTACAACTGCTTCGAATTGATCGACAGCCCGACGCCGGGTCGCGAGCCGGACGACCGCCATCCGCAGATTATTGCTGACGCGTACGAGGTCTATGAATGCACGCTCGACGTGGAGCGCATCGAACAGAATCCGATCCTGCGCGACTCGCACTCGTCGCATCTGCTGCTGAACGTCGACAACATCCTGTTGAAGAAGAAGTGGAAGGACAATCTCGAGGATGGCGGCACGACGATGCCCGAGGTGGCGCTGACCTACGGCTTCCGCGGCGCATCGAAGTTCTGGTTCGGGGAGCGCAACGAGCCGTACTGGCTGCCGATTCCGGATCTTGGACCCAAGTCGGAAGTCGTGATCTACGAGGCCAACCGGATCGACACGGAAGTCAGTTTCACCAACGAAGCCTGTGAGCAGCTGACCGGTATTCCCCGCGCGTTCCTGCGCCAGGCGCTGCAGGGAATCGTGGCCGAGGCAAAGAAGCGCGGCGTTGCGGAAATCGACCTGGAATTCGTGCAGAAACTGAATTCGGAGCGCGACGCATGACGTACCGGGGTCAGACTGAAGATCTGACGTACCGGGGTCAGACTTTCAGTCTGACCCCTCGAGCGGCAACCGGCCTTGTCGAGCGCAACTCTGTTCGCCCCTTGAGGGTCAGGTTGCCCCCTTGCGGGGTCAGGTTGCCTCTTGAGGGGTCAGACTGAAGTCTGACCCCGGCTTGCCGTTACTGATAGTCCGTCGGCCCCGATGTGGCCGCATTCGGCTTGTCGCGCCGGATCGCGAAGCGTTCCGCCGCCGTTTCCAGTTCGTCCGCCGACACGAGGCCGGTCTCGGCGAGTGACGACAATGCCGCCCACGCGATGTATTCGGCGCTGACCTCGAAATAGGCGCGCAGATCCGGTCGCGATTCGCTGAGACCGTAACCGTCGGTGCCGAGCACGACATAGGACCCCGGCACCCAGCGGGCGATGCTGAGCGGCAGCGCTTTCATGTAGTCCGACGCGGCGACGAAAATACCCTGCTCCTGTTCGAGCAGCTCCCGGACGTAAGGCTGGCGACGATTTTCGGGTTCGAACAACGCGCGCCGTTCGACCTCGAGCCCGTCGCGGCTCAGCTCGTTGTAGCTCGTTACGCTCCAGACGTCCGTCGCGACGCCCATCGCCTCGA
>JBPCXI010000054.1:0-7842 GCA_051008895.1 Gammaproteobacteria bacterium
GAACACTTACCACGAAAATGATTCTGACCGTAACGACCCCGAGACGACCACGCTGATGCAGCTCGTGGAAGCCGTCGACGGTTACACCAGCAGCACCGAAGAGACGGTGCACGTAATCCGCCACATGTTGTTGTCGCGCCGCGTGTGCTTCGAAGGTCAGCCTGACCGGCTGCAACTCGACTAGGCGCCGCCGCAAATTTCCGGCCCCGGCACTCCCCCAGGTGCTCTCCCCGGCCCGGGTCAGTTCAACTGGCTCGGGCTTTCTTTTTTTGTCGGCGTTGAACCGTTTTTCCCGTGACCGTGCCTTACCTGTTGAGCAGGGCATTTCGCCCATTACACACAAGTAGGAGATTCAGATGAAAGTTTCGACCAAGACCATCATCGCGACGCTGGTCGCGTCGACGGTAGTCGGCGCCGGCGCTGCGGTTGCGGATTCGCACCAGCCGTCGTGGCAGGACTATCGTTCCACCGTCACGCAGATGCCGATCTCGAAGAGTTACAACGATATCGACGTCCGCAAGTACGACAAGGAAAAGACGACGAACACGTCTACCGACGACAGCTACAACACGACGGACATCGACAAGAGCCGCCGTAGCGTTGACGTTGATGTCGACAAGAGCACGGACGACAGCTACAACACGGCCAACATCGACAAGAGCCGTCGCAGCGCAGAGCTCAACCTCGATGCCAGCAAGCGTATGGATGACAGCTACAACACTGACAACAGCAAGCACGCTGATGACAGCTTCAACCGCACGAACGAACTTGCCATTGACGTCGATGCCAGCCGTCGCATGAAGGACAGCTACAACACCGACAACAGCAAGTACGCTGCGGATAGCTACAACACCGACAAGAGCCGTCATGCGAAGGATAGCTACAACACCGACGAGAGCGTCAACGACAGCTACAACACGTGGAACAACCAGCGCGAAGCTGCGATCACCGACCAGATGGAAGTCAGCCAGCTGACGAAGTCGATGAAGCAGGTGTCGTCTGGCGACATCCAGAAGGGCTCGAACGAAGGCTACCTGAGCGGCCACACGCAGGCCGGTCACCAGGGTGGCGTCGACGTCGGCGGTATCGGCAACGATGCGCCTTCATACGGCGGCGGCTACGGCGGTGGTTCCGAGTACGGTTACGGCGGCGCTGACAAGCGCAAGTTCCGCAACGACCAGGAAATCGCTGTCTACGGCCCGAACCTCGGCGCGGTTTCCAACACGAACGTTGTGAACCAGGGACGTGATCTGGTGTTTGGCCCGAATCGTAGCGCCATCGGCAACGATTTCGGCAACAAGCAGGCCTTCTCGGCGGGCGATCAGGCCCAGCTCATGAAGAACGACCAGTTCAAGTCCGGCAATAACGCTGCTAACGCAGTCGACAACGTCAACAACACGGCGACGAAGTCTTCTACGACCAGCACGCAGTAATGCCCCTCGCAACAGGGCGGCGGCCACGGATCGGTCGCCGCCCTTTGCTTCTACCGGAGAGACTGACATGAATTACTTCGTCTACCTGATCCTGCTGTTCGTTTCCTGGGACGCGCTGTCCCAGACGCCCGAGGAGCGCGAGCGACTTCACCAGGGTGTACACGACATGCGCATCCTGATGGAGCAGTCGAGCGCGGAGGCAGAAGCCAAGGCGCGGGGATCGGTCATCGGGTTGTTCACCGGCGGCGCCGGGTCCGATCCGGCCGTCGCGAGCACAGAGGTCATGAGTATTTCGCAGATGCGGCAGGAGATGAATCAATCCTTCGAGCGCGTCGAAAACATGTTTCCGTGCCTGGGCGCCAACATCGACGTCGACGACGGCCAGGCCATCCTGATTTGCGGCGACAACGTCGGTACCGCGAACAATGACAATTTCGAGTTCGACGACAGCATTGATCTCAGCGAAGACAATTCGACGAACATCTACCTGCCGGCACCGCCGACAGAGGAGCAAGAGCAATGAAGATTCCGTCAATTAGCACCTCGACGATGGCGCTGGGCCTGCTGGCCCTGCTGACCGGCGGTCACGCGGCCGCGAACGGCGGAGCGCATGTGATCTGCACACCGCAGCCGGTCGTCTGCACGAGTTTCAATCTGGTGCCCGACGACCGCTTCGATCCGTTTGTGCAGCATCTTCTGGTGCGCCAGCAGATTCAGGCGCTGCCGCTCGGCGCGCAGATTACGAACCTCTACGTTCCTTACGTTATGGACAAGCGGAACATCGAGGAGATTCAGATTCGCTACCTCGATGAGTTGCGGCGTCGGCAGGCTGCCGAGGAAGCGGCGGCCGCGCAGGCGGAAGCCGAGCCGCCGGCGGAAGGTGAGTGAACCGCGCCCGCCGTGTCTGTGACTCACTGAATGTATCGACACTTTTTACGAGGGGATGACCAATGAACTTACGCAACATACTCAGCATTCTGGCGGGCACGGTCGCGATCGGCCTGTCGGCATGTTCCTCCGCGCCGACCGCCGACGAGGCGACGACGGCAGCAGTCGACGGCGCAGAGGCCGTGACCGCGGAAAATTCCGCGAACTCCGATAAGCCCTGCATCGGCCCGAAGAAGCGGGTCGCAATCCTGCGCTTCGGCGGTACCGGCAAATACGGTGCCTATGAGGGTTGGGACGTCGGCGAAGCGATCGCCGGTCAGCTGGCGACCGCGCTCGAGGAGACCGACTGTTTCGTGATCGCCGACCGCATGGTTCTGTCCGAAGTGCTGCGCGAGCAGGAACTCGGGCTCGCCGGCGTCGTCGACGGCGACACGGCATCGCAGGCCGGCCGACTGATCGGCGCGCAGGTCCTTATCAAAGGTGAGATCACCGAATTCGAGACCGGCAAGAAAGGCAATGGCCTGAATCTCGGCTTCGGCTTCTCCAACATCCCGCTCGGCCTTCGCCTCGGCGGCAATCGTAATGTCGCGCACATCGCGATCGATTTACGGCTGATCGATGCGTCGACCGGCGAGATCCTGTTCTCCGAGACGATATCTTCCGAGGCCAAGAACTACGGACTCGCGCTCGGCGTCGACTACGACAAGGGCAGCATCGGTACCGACCACTTCTCGAAGACCCCGTTCGGCAAGGCCGTACGCGGCGCGGCAACGGAGTCGGCCGGCTATATCGTCGAGAACCTGAAGGAGGTCGACTGGTCGGGCCAGGTGATTACCGCGGAAGGCGCGCAGATCTTCCTGAACGCCGGCGCGAATTCGGGCGTCAAGGTGGGTGACGAATTCACGGTTACGAGTATCGCGAAGGAACTCGTCGACCCTGCCAGCGGCGTCGTGCTCGGCCGCATCGAGCGGCGCATGGGTACGGTCAAGGTGCAGTCCGTCACGGACTTGTACGCGGTCGCGCAGGTCGAGGGCGACTTCCCGATTCAACGCGGAGACTATCTCCGCTACTGAGTGCGCAAGCCCCTCGCCAGGGCATCCCCCCAGGGCCGCAGGGCCCACCCCCGGGGTCAGGTACCGCAGGTGCCTGACCCCTCTTTTTTTTATAGCGCGCGCCAGATCGGGGTCAGTTCTTTAGATCTGACCCCATTGGACCTTGGCTTTAGCCCGGACCTTTGTCCGCGACGAGCGGTTCATAGTCAAAAGCCTGTCCGCCGATGCTGGCCTCGTACATCAAACCGCCCTTCGCGAATACGAACGTCGCCATGCCGCCGGTCCAGCTGCCCTGGGCCGCGCCACCCGGCGCCGGGTCGCTCGCCGACGTCGACGTGCCCGCCGTGTTCGCACGGGCTTGCGCGCCCGCATTGATCGCGACCGCGGACGCTTCGGCGCCGAACGTGAACTTGCCGCTGGTGAACTCCTCGAACGCATCACGGTTCTTGAACAGCACGAGCTGGCTGAACGCGGTACCGCCTAGCTGGAACCCTATCGTCGCTTGTGCCATCGACGAGTTACCGACGTGAATGCCGCCCGCGTAGACGCGGCCTTTGCCGAACGCGCCGCCGACGAAGAATCCGCCCTTGCCGATCGTCGGGAACAATGCCCAGCCGTAGGACTCGGCGATCATGCTCGCGATCGGCGGGGTCTCGCTGAACTTCTTGAACGCCTCCGCGTACTTCGCGTTCGTATCGGCTTTTTCAGCCGCGGCCTTGTCGTCGGCCATTCCCGGGGTCGTCGCCAACAAAAGAGTTGTCGCGGCGGCCGCCAGCGCGTAACGCATGATGTGCACTTTCATCCTGTAACCATCCGGTCGTCAGTAAAGGCCGTATGATACGGGCCTCGCGAAGGAATGTATTGATTGCGCCGCAAAATTGCGCGATAGATGCCGGAGGGCACGCCAGGAGCGAGTCGTGACGCGGTTCGATCAGAGCGTGAAATAGAGAATGAGGCTGCCGGCCATCGTCAGGATGATGTTTGCGAACGCATAGGCGCCGGTGTAGCCAAGTGCCGGACTCTCGCTTTTCGCGGCCTCGGTGACGACCTTGAGCGCGGAGCCGCTCGTCATCGCGCCGGCGATGCCACCGAGCAGGAACGCGGGGTTCATGCCAAGGACCTTGCTGCCGAAGAACCAGCCAGCGAGGAACGGGACCGTCGTGATTATCATGCCGGCCACCATGAGCTGCGGGCCGGCCTCGACGAGGGTTTCGACGACACCGGCACCGGCCTTCAGGCCGACGCCGGCCATGAACATCAGCATGCCGAGTTCCATCAGCAGCCAGCGCGACGCGCTCGGCACTCGGCCGAATATCGGGTGCAGCGAGCGCAAATACCCGATTACGAGGCCGGAGACCAGCAGACCGCCGGCAGCGCCCAGGCTCAGTGATATCCCGAACACGTCGATCGACAGCTTGCCGAGCAAAATGCCGCTCGCGACGCCTAAAGCGAACGTCATCAGGTCCGTCTCGTCCACGCCGCGCTCGACGACGCCGATCGTTGCGGCCCAGCGGTCGATGATCTCGGAGGGCGCAACCCAGGTCAGCACGTCGCCGCGCTTGAGCACGAGGTGATCGTCGATCGGCAGATCGACACCCATGCGCCTGACGCCGGTCGTTAGTCCGCCGAGGCGCGTCACCTTACGCAATTCCGCATAGCGTTCGCCGATGAAGTCGTTATTCGTCACGGCGATGCGCGCAACTTCGGTGCGCACGTTCAACAGCTCCTTGTCGTAGATTTCCCGAACCAGGGATTTGTCGATCTCGGCGAAGAAACGCTGGTCACCCATCACGACAAATTCGTCGCCAAGCATCACCCGGGTGTCCTTGTCGACTTCGATCAACTCACCGTCACGCTGCAATCGCAGCAACAGCGCGCGCCCAAGGTACGCATTCTCGGCCTCGAGCACGGTCTCGTCGTCGGGGTCGTCCGCCTCGAGCCGATACGCGCGAATCGACAGCGCCGGCGAGTCGCTTGCATGTGCGGGCTGACTGCCTTCGAGTTTGGCGGCCTCGGCGACGAGATCGATGCCGAGGATTCGCGGCCAGAGCTTGATCAGCAGGATCAGCCCGATCACGCCAAACAGGTAGGTCACGGCATAACTCGTCGTGATATTGGTCGTCGCCTCGAGCATCGTGACGCCGTCCGGTAGCGTCACGCTGCCATTGCGCACCGCACCCTCGGCTGCGGCGAGAACCGGCGTCGTCGTCATCGCCCCGCCGAGGATACCGGCGGCAGAACCGAACTCGAGTTCGAAGTATTTCGTCAAACCGATGGCGAGCGCGAAACCCGTCACCGCTATAACAAGAGCTAGCAAAAAGAAGCGCATACCATCGCGTCGTACGACGTCGACGAAGCGTGGACCGGCCTGATAGCCGACCGAAAATATAAACAGCGAGAAGCCGAATTCCTGCGCCGAGTTGGCCATGGTCAGGCCGAAGTGGCCGAACACGAGTCCGGCGAGCAATACGCCGGGCACCGGGCCCAGTCTGAATGAGCCGATGCCGATACGGCCCAGCAGGTAGCCGAGCACGAGGACGATGAAGAACGCGAAGTTCGACAGTGTCTGTTCATCGGTCAGCAGCGAACGCCAGTCCATGGATTTTCCTGTTGCTGAGTGCTGCGGCTTCGTTCAGAAGCGGCGTCTACTGTGAGGGCGCCTCGTCTAGAACGCCGCTTCCTTGACCAGCTGCGCGGCTTTGATCGACAGCTCCATCCACTTGCCCGGCTCCTTGACGCCGTTGGCCAGCGCCTGGTGGGCGCGCGCCCAGGTCACGAATTGCAGCCGTGCGACGCTGAGATCGGCGAGCACTTCGGCCTCCTTGCGATCCAGTTCCGACCGCGTGGCGACATAGTCGTCGAGGTCCTTGTCGAAATTCCGGCCGAATTCGGTGTTGGTGGTCAGCTCTTCCTGCAGCGTCCGCCACATCGTGTCGATCTGTTTCTGGCTCGGTGTGTCCGTGTCGACGAGGATCTTGCCGATGACGTAGTTCTTCTCGCGAAGTCGACGATAGGCATCCTCGTCGCCGCGCTCGTAGTCGTCGAGCATGTTGATCGCGTCGAGCGTCTCGTCGCGGTACCGATAGTACCGCTCGGTGAATTCGAGCAGCTCCGCGTACTCCGCCTGGATCCGGAGATCGAATTCGGCGCGCACGCCGAACAGCACCGTCGTCTCGATGTCCGTCATCAGCCGGTCGTAGTACTCGGTGGCCTTGGTAAGGATCGGCTGCACCGCGCGCAGCGCGCCGAGCAGGTCTTGCTGCTCACGAACATCGGCGAGCACGGCATTCCATTCTTGCTCGGAGACCTCGAGATTGTTGATGACCTGATCGCGGAAGTTGACGTCGAGGCTGTCGGCGTACGCCGCAACCCTCTCGGCATCGGTCTGGTAGAGTTCGCTGACCCGGACCAGTTCGACCGAATAGGTGATGATCCGGTCGCGGAATACGTCGACGCGCTTCAGCAGATCCTGCAGCCGATCGAGTTCGGTGAACGTGTCGTCGACGTATTGGCGGAGGTACAGCAGCTCATCGTCGCGCAACTGGATGTTGTCGACCGCGATGACCTCGACCGTCTTCTGCGCGAACGGCGTGATCTCGGTGCGCTCCTGGGGCGTGAAACCTTCCGTGACCGTTTGGCAACCCTGTGTGAGTGCGATGGCAATCAAAATGGTGAGCACCCTGCATACGTGCCGGACGGACGTGACGGTCATGGTCTTCTCCCCAGTTGTCGACGCGGCGACCCGCGGTCGGGCTGCGCGTTTATTCGTTGTTCTAGCGGAAAAATACTAGTTCCGGGATACGGAAGTTGCAACCGGTATACCGAGTCGCCGGAACACGTCGGCGAGCAGCCACAGTGGTCCGATCAGCAGGAACTGCAGGTCGCGGAAGAACGAAGGGCGCTTGCCTTCGACCGCGTGGCCGATGAACTGCCCGATCCAGGCGACGACGAAGATTGCGATCGACGTCTGCCACAACGGCCACGGCAGGCGGCTCATCGCATCGACGAGGTAAAGGCTGATCACGACGACCGGCAGCATGCCGAGTGCGAGACGAGGCGACAGCACCGTGTAGTAGACCATTGCTAGCGCGATGAATAGTGTCGCCCAGTTCATGAATCGGCCGACGCCGGCAAACAGGTCGGGTACCGGTAATGCCCACAGCAGGCCTAACAGGCTTACCAGGATCGCCGGCACGCAGATCCTGTGCAGGTTCTTGTTGACCGGGTTCTGGTGGTCTTTGCCGTATTCGTCGAGGTAGTAATCGACCGGTTGCATGGCGGAGGCTCCGGGTTCGCGTTTCCGGATATTCTACCCCGTCCGGACCGGCCGGCGGCTCAATTCAGCACGCGGTAACCCCGGTAACGCATGCAGTTCTTGACGACCCTGGACTTCTCGCGCTCGCCGATCTGCGCGGATCGCGCCCCACCGCCGATCGCGCCGGCCGCGGGGGGGGGGGGGGGGGGGGGGG
>JBPCXI010000055.1:0-8964 GCA_051008895.1 Gammaproteobacteria bacterium
AAGCAACTGATCGACCTATTCGTGTTCCAGATGCACCGGCCGTCGTTCTTCGGCAAGCAGGCGATCGTCGTCGCGGCCGGCGCAGGCGCCGGTCAGCGCGGCGTATTGAATTATCTCGCCAGGACCGTCTCGACATGGGGTTTCGAGGTGACGGGCCGACTCGGCACACACGCGGGATTCTTCGCAGAAGACAAGTACCGCCGGAAGCTGTCACGCCACACGGATCGCCTGAACCGGACGCTGCGCCAGGCCTGGCAGCGCGGCTCGGTGAAGCCGCCGGGGATCGCGGAACTGATCGGGTTTCGCGTCTGGCGCTCGGTCGTCGTGCGGACCGGGGACGAATCACCATACGACCGGAACCACTGGCATGAGAATGGCTGGCTGGAAAACTCCTACTACGTCGATGCGCCGGTAAATCCCGTCTCCAATGCGCTAGCGGGACTCGTGGAGAAGATCATCGCGCGGGCGATTCGTAACGTCAGCGTCGGACCCGTGCGCTAGACCGGTCGCCGAATCAGAACTTTATCTTAAACGCTGAACTCGGCTTTCTTTTCTCCAGCTCCAGATCGAGCGTGGTCGTGGTCTGATCACGTCGGATCTGTGGGTCGTCGTAGATCGACTCGTAGCCGACTTTTATACGACTCCTCTCGACGGGCTGCGGCTTCGGCTTCGGCTGCCGCCATTCGTCGTCGATTTCGGTTTCCGTCTTGGCCGTGCGCCAGTCGCCGGCGGATTCAAGGATCTCCTGTTTCTGCAGGTCATCGAGCATAATCGACACGTCCGCTTGATCCGCAGTTTGCGCGAGCACCACCGCGGACACCAGCAGAACCAGCGGCCCCGTCAGACGAACCCCGGTTGCGGGAGCGAACGGCCTGATCGCGTGAAGGTACACTACGGTTGCTGCTCGCCGCGCCAGTCCAGACTGTCGAACCAGTAGCGGTGCGTTGCGGCCAGCCAGCTGTCGGCCTGCCGCGCGGTGATCCAGGCGTTCAGGAAATTAAGCAGCTCCTGTTCTCCTCTCTGCACCGCCATGCCGGTCTTGAACTCCAGCAGCGGTTTCTGCAGCGGCATATCGACCTTGTCCGGATGCTGTAGTGCGAGAAACTTCGGCAGGGGCGTAGCCCCGACATAAGCATGTGCCTCGTCATCCAGCACCGCCTGCTGAGCGGCGTCGACGGATTCGAAGGTTCTCGTTTCGGCCGCGTCGAACAATCGCTGCGCGACACCAACCGACACGGTGTCCTTGACCACAGCGATGACCATGCCGTCGCTGTTAAGTTGCTTGAGGTTCGCGATCTGACGCGTCATCGGCGTGTTGGTGGCGAGCGAGATACCCGCGTCCGAGTAACCCTGCGAAAAGCTGACCTTCAGTGCCCGGCCAGGTGTGATGGCCATGCCTGCCGCAATGATATCGATCTCTCCACGGACCAGCGCCGGAATGATGTCCTCCCACTTGTAGTTCAGGAATTCGGCTTTCACGCCCATATCCTGGGCGATTTTGTTACCGACGTCGATCTCGAATCCCGACAACGCTCCGGACTCGTTCTCGATCATCCATGGAGCGAAGGGCGAGACGCCGACGCGCAAGGCTCCGCGTTCCAGAACGTCGTCGAGCCCGTCGGCCTGCGTTACGCCAACCAGCAGCACCAACAGCAGCGCGCAGCAACGCGACAATTCCTTTACCGATCCAAGCATATTGAATTCCTTCATTTAATCCTCAAGAAAGCGACCTTCTCGATCGGTCAACCAGTCGCCAGCGTCAGCCGCAGACCAGCGTCAGCCGCCGACCAGCGGCAGATTGTACTTGCGAAACGTCAGCTCGAGACTCTCGATGACCGCCGTGCGTATCGCGGTCTTTTCCAGCTCACGCACATCCGTGCCGTCCTCCGGCAACTGGTACGAACGACGCTCGAGGTTCCGCGCGCGACTGTTGTCGTTGACATCGATCACCGTCACTTCGACGTCGATATTAAATGTCCGCAGGTACTGGGCGTCTTCGTTGCGCTTCGTGACCGATTGTTTCAGCGAGTCGACGAAAATATCGCCGAAACTCTTTTTCTTGCCGTCGGGCCGCTTGTAATGCGGATTCGCGACGCGGGCCGTCGTGAGCTCCAAGACTCTCCCCGACACCGCAAAATCGACACCGGTCGGTATCGCCGGCATCGCGCCCGTAGAAATCTGTTGCGGCGTCAGCGGTCCGGACTCGACCACCGCGAGCGGCGTGCGCTGGCCGACATAGTCGTATGCGGCCATCGTCGCATACACATTCTCGGCGCGATTGTAGACGAACGGGTACACCAGCGCGGTCCGCTGCCCCTGCTCGAGCACGTCCGCGCCGAACAGCCCGTGAATCTGGCTCTGTGTGACGGCGACTACGCCGCCGGTCGCCGTATCGACGGATACGACCATCCCGACCAGTCGGTTGCCGGCATAGACCGAGCTGCCGCTATCGCCTTCCTGCAGCGTGTTGCGTTCGTCGAACGGCTCGAGATCGATCATCTCGGCCGAGATCCCCGACACGAACAGCCGATTCTGTTCGGTACGCCCGTTGCTGTTGACTTTCTTCGCCACCAGGAACATCGCGCCTTCGATATTGCCGCTCACGCCGTCGCCGTCGTCCCAGTCGGACGGACAATCGATTTCGACACTACCCGACACCTTCAGCAGCGCGGCGTCGAAGTCCTGAATGAACTTGACCATGCCGGCTTTCGCGCGGCGCCCCTTGGCATCGGTAATCGTGATCTGGCTTTCGTCCGCACCTTCAACCACGTGAAACGGCGTAACGATGAAGCACTCCGAGCCGCGACCGACGCTCATGCCGGCGCCGTACTCGGTGGCACCGGCGCGGTCGACCTGCACGTGCACCGGCAACGCGAGCGCCGTCGACGTCACGGCCAGCGACAGTGCCGCGACAGCGTTACGCATGGCGCTCACCGGCCTCCGCATCCGCTTCTGAATCCGTCTGCACACCTTTTTCAGCCTTCCTCCTCGCCTCGGACCGTCGCCGCGCCAGCAATTGGCGGTTCCACCGATGATTTCGCTCCGATGCCGCGCAATACACATCGTATATCAACAGCAAGGACACAAAAATAACCCAGGACGACTGCCAGGCCGGCAGCTGCGATAACACCTGCCAGGGGGGTGTCTTGATCGTGTAGCCATCCGGCGCCCCGAATCGCCGCACCGCCAGCTCCGCGTGCGGCGTGTGCAAATTGGCCCGCAGAACCGACGCGCCTTCCTCTGACGGCACCACGGACACATGCCCCCAGATCGCCGCGTCACCGCCTTGTTTGTCCCCGGGCCGCGACTGCATCTCGATCACATCGCCGGGGTCGAATTCGCCGTCGAGCAGGCGAAATCGATCCCGGTTCTCGCCGACGCTCGCGAATACCGAGTATTCCCCTTCCCGCAGCATCGGCTGCCAGATCGAATCGGTCGGCCCCATGTCACCCGCGCTCTCATGCAAAAGCGAGCCGAGCGTCGCGCTGTCGACGATCATCGGTAACCGGAGTTCCGGGGCGCCGGGGACCGACTCGAAAAACGCGAGCTCCGTCGTGCTGGCAAGCTCGTCGCCGTCTGGCCCGACCACCTCGACAATAACCGGACGATCGGCGACCGGAACCAGGGACGCGACGAAACTGCCGTCGGGCAGCGTTTCGAGCGTCAGCGTCGGTCCGCCGGATACGCGCACCGTCGTGTTATGCGTAAATTCGCACAGGATATCCGGCTCCTCTCCGCTGCAACCGTCACCGCCGCCGGACAGCAGCGCGAATGCGCCCGGCGGCAGGCGCCAGGAATATTTGCGTTCCGGTTTTAATTCGAGCTCGATCGATTCGGTGGTCGCCGTCACGGACAGCGTGACGATCGCGCCGACTGAATAGGAGAACACGCTCGGCAGGATCGCAAGTAACCCGCACGCGATGATGATGAAGACGCCGGTCTGATTGAACCTCAGACGCCAATCGCGTTGGGGTTTACTCTCCTCCACTGGCCGCGCCTGACGTCGCCGGCATCAGCAGGTTGACGTTGATCGGGTCGACCGTGCGAATGCCGAACTTGCGGTGAATCTTGAAGCTGTCGCTGGAGGTAATCTGCGTGACGGGCACGTCGCAGATGCTGTTGAACTTGAAACCGGACGAATTCGACGGTGAATCGCAATAGGTAATCTTGCGCCCTCCGTTCTCTTCCCGGTAATAGAACGTCCGCGCACGTTCCGAATTGACGTAAATGCGCACCTGGTCGGTGTTCGCGGCGCTGCCCCAGCGCAACGGATAAAACTCCTCCGCATCAACGGATGTCAACAGGCCGGCGAATTCGTCGATCGAATACTGTTTCACGAAGGTCGAATGCTTCGTCGGAAATCCGAGCTGCACCCAGCCCGTAACCGGCGAATCGAGCTTATAGCCGATTTCGCCCGAGTAACGGCCGTCGATACTGCTGACGGTCAGCGTCAGGTCGCCTGCGGTCGGGTCGCGAAAATACGCCCATAGCGCTTCGGGCACAATGTTGTCGCCGGAACTGAAAAACACGGCCCCGACCGTCGACCCACCGCTGACCTGCTCCTCGCTGTCGACGAATTCCGTGATCGACGACGGTGTCAATGGTGATTGCGCGACGGCGACGGTGCTGATGCAGATTGCTGCGGCCGTCACGACGGCGGCGAAACCCAGGGTCCGTGCCCGGAGTGTTTGCTTTTGTTGTTCTTGGCTCATGCGACAAAGCGACAATGAGTTATTGCAAGCTATTGATATTAGGTGCCTCTCCGCCGAAAGACAACCGGGATTCGGGGGCCCCGATCGAGACCCGCGCGGATGCGTGCTGCGGTCCATGATCCCCTCCTGTGCGGCGGCGAATACGACTGATTCGCGTTACGTCAAATGATGGGGGCGCAGAGCGAGATTTCAAGACGCCGGGCGGGCGTCAGAAGTGCACGCTGCCGTCGAGATGCGCCCCATCGGCGACTCTCGCTTGTTCGCCGGAAGAATTCTGAATCGCCACGTCGCCCGCACAACGGACGCCGCCACCGAACGCCACGTCACCCTTTATGGTCAGAGACGTGCACCCGAGCAGTGACGGTGCACCCGCGGCGAAGCGCGCGTCGAATCCGGCGATCGTGCCGTAGTAACGCGGGTCGAGATCGACGACGCACGGTCCCAACCCGTCGGGCCGGTTCTCGCTGATCGTAAAGTCGTCGTTCAGCGTGTAGCAATCGGAGCGCAGCAGAACCAGGTCGTTCGTCTTCTTGACCGGCAGAAAGCGGGAGCGCGGCACGACGACGGCCTGCGCGTTGTCGAACAGGGAGATCGCCGCACCCATGGCAGATTCAATTTGATAGACGGCAGGACTTTGCTCGTCCTGCGGATCCAGTCGTTTTTCGTTTCTGATCATCGGCAAGTCGAGTATGCCGTCGGCTGACGTCTTCTGTGCTGCTTCGAGCGCGCGGACGTTGACCCACAGGTTGTTCGTATTGAAATAGCGATGCCGGGCGATGTCCTGGAAACTGTCGACGTCCGCGGCATGACACTGGGCGGATTCGCGCAGCGTCAGCCGGCCGTCGGCGGCGACAGCGAGGTGGCCGCCCTTGCGGTCGTTCGGCGTGCGGTCGGCGACCTCCATGATGAACGGCACGTCGTGCGCCGCCATCAGGCCGAGTATCTCGAGCGACAGGGTCGCGCCCAAATTGTCGGCGTTGGACACGAACAGGTACTCGATGCCGGCATCGAGCAGCGCGCGCAACGTGCCGGAGTGGGTCAGCGCGGAATAAAACTCGCCGTGCCCCGGCGGATTCCATTCGAGCTGCGGGTTCGCGGGCCACGCGGCCGGCTCGCCAGTGGCCGCGAGCACCTTCGGGAACCGGTTCTGCAGAAACGTCAGCGGAATGCCGCCGGCGTTGCCGGCAAAGCCGGACAGCGCGGCGCGCGTGTCGTTTTCGGTATTGAACGAATTCATGAACAGCAGCGGCAGGGCGACGCCGCTGTGCTGCCGAAAATGCTCGACCTGCCGGACGATGATATCGAGGAAGCTCAGCCCGTCGGTCACGGGCAGCAACGATTTCGCTTTCTCCAGGCCCATACTCGTGCCGAGGCCGCCGTTGAGCTTCGCGATCGAGCATCGGCCGAGCGCCGCGGTGCCAGCTTCAACATACTCGGCCAGGTCGTCGAACGAACGCAGCGCCGACGGTTCGACGGGGCGAATGTCGTGTTCGCGCAAGATGCCGGTCTCGTCGGCGCAGAGCTTCTCGAAGAAACCGGCAAAACCGGCCGCGACGTAATCGGGCAGCTTCTCGGCACGGATCTTCTGTTCGTGCAGGGCCCGCAACTCTTCGAGCGGCGCCCAGTTGCGCCGCCCGTCATGCGGCGCCGACTTATTGTTCATCGCAGTGCCGTTACTTTGCTACCGGCCCGGACAATGCAGGCCTTATGGGAATTTGGCGCGCCCGGAGAGATTCGAACTCCCGACCACCTGGTTCGAAGCCAGGTACTCTATCCAGCTGAGCTACGGGCGCGGCGTACTCACGACGTATGGTAGCGCATCCTGTCGGTCGTGAGTTACCGTCCGCTGCGAGACTGACACGCCCTGGCGAAGATCGGAGCATCCTTGCTCTTCAACGAGAGATAACCCTGCGGGGCGCAGATCTTTGCCACCACCTCAGCCGGACTACTCTCGAACGCTTCAATGAACCTCTGAAACCCGGCCTCACACGCTGCGATGTCCTGGCGACGGAGATAGCTACCGGGTTTATCCCTGTCAGCGAAGCGGCGCTCGCAGTCTGCTGCGAACGATGCGGCGTTGGCCAGTGAGAAGGACAACCTCCGGAGCTCCGCTTGCGCTGTCTTTTCCGGCGGAGTGAAAACGCCGGGAAACAGGTTGAACGCCGCCGCCCATATAGCGGCCGCAATCAATGCGATCCAGAATCTCGGCTTCATGGCCACTGGGACGCTTTCATCGGTAGCGCTATTCCGGTCTAACCAAACGTTTGGATTTCTTTTTCCCGCCGAAGCGGTAATGTAACTCGAGGTTCAAACTGTCGAAAGACGCATCGTCTTCGATGGTATCGATGACGTCCAGTGCGAGCAACTCGTCATCGATACCGAAAGTCTGGTATTCGAGGCGCGCGAACAAGTTTTCCACGATTGTGACCCCCAAGCCGACGCCGATTAAAACACCAATACCGCTGCGATCTTCACGACGAAATTGCACAGGCCCTGTGACCGGTGTCAGAACCTGGTCGCTGTTCGCGTCCCAGGCCGACAGACCGAGCTTTAGATACAGTTCCCAGCGCGTTCCGAAAGGCAGCGTACCAATGCCCGCAAACTGCCAGGCAGTCAGGTCTACATCCGCGTCTACCCGCGAGCCAAACGCACTGGCATTGAACTCCGGCATACCGCCGTCGAGGTAACTCAATTCAACCGAAATAATCGGGTTAAATCGATAACCAGCGCTGATCGTGAAGCCATAATCGCTGTCACCGCGCTCGAAACTGCCGGCCGCTACATCTGCATCCTCGGCATACACGTTGGTGACGGTCACCCCGCCACCCAAATACGAGCCGCGGCGATCGTTGGGAAACAACTCCTCCGACGTTGCCGGCGCCACCGCCAGTAATCCCAGCAGTGACAATAATCCACGCATTTTTGCTTCCTTCACGGCCATGCAGTACCGGATACATTGGGTTTGGAAGCCGCGTTGTCAACCTGTGGGCGCCGAAAACCTGCGTATGGCAAGACCATTGCCAACGGCAATGGCAGTGTTGGCTACACGCTAGCTGCGCATGATCGCGAATGATCGTCTTGGGTCGACAACAGACGTTCGCTGCGGCCCTGCAACAGCCTGGAATTGAATGACCGTCTTCGGCCAGAAGCAGACATTCGCCGGACAAAGAAAACCCGGCACGCGGCCGGGTTATTCCTGCGAACTGAGTCGCTAATCAGGCTTTCTTGCACCTTGCCCAGCCAAGCAGGCCGAGGGCAGAGCCGAACAACCACGCGGCGGCGGGGATAGGTACCAACGCGAAAACCGAGGCGTTGGCAATAGGGTCAATTATTCGACCAGTTTCCGTGAGGCATGGAAGCACGCTCGCGTCGAAGCAATAAGCCTCAGTTGCAACTGAGGTCGACAAACCAACGGTGCCACCCGCATTCGTCAGATCGCTTTCGAAATCCAAGAAAAATACCATGAGGTCGCCGGGCTGACGAACGTCAAACCGGTGTGAGAGCAGAAAACTCGCGTCGCTCAATGGATTCTCGGCAATCTCGGTATACGTCGTTCCAAGAAGCATAAACGGACTTGTCGTAATGCTGATCGACGAATAAGTTGACGTGTCGACATCATAGACAAACGACCCTGTCGCTGTGCCCCCAGACTTAAACACTACGTTCTGCAAAGTCCAGGTTACTGGCGCGGCCTCCGCGGCCGATATCAGCGACATGGCGATGAGTGCGAGAACTAAGACCTTCGGCATATGCCCCCCCCGTTTGCGCCGACGAAATCATTGAAGAGTATTCTACAAGACGCGTGGCGACCAATCGCTGAATTGAACGTAATCGACCCATGTCTGAACGTCCGTTTTGGTTGGTCCATTCAACTGGTCGCCGCAGCGCAATCGAGTGATTCGCCCCTCGCGATTCTTCCGTCTCAGCCTCCCCAAGGCATAGCTATCGGCACGCTCATTTGCGTCGCCCTGCACCAGCCCGCGAATCGCATCAAGCACTGTGTTCGCCTGGTCAGAATAATTTCGGCCTGGACCGCTAGAAAACCCTGCTGCTATCCGACATATTGGCGGCTGACCTGCGCTGAAGGCGCCAAGCAAAGGGGCAATGCCATGGATACCAAAGCCACACTCAGCCGCCGTGGCTTCCTGCGCAATACCGGACTAGCGGGAGCCGCAGCATTGACGGGGCTGCCGACTCCGACTGTGCGGGCCGATAGTGAAGCGGCGAAAGTCAGGCGACCTGTCGGTGAACC
>JBPCXI010000056.1:0-7200 GCA_051008895.1 Gammaproteobacteria bacterium
ATTTCCAGGGGCAATTGCTGCATGGTCCGCGGCGCAGACGCAGTCAGACGCGGCGCTCGGCGACGGCCTTCGCACTCCAGCGCAGCACGTAGTCGAGACCGCTGACGACGCCGGTGAACAGCACGCCGGCGCCGAAGATCAGGATCCCGCTGTCGAGCGGCCAGCCGAACGCCTGCTGCGAGATGACCATGAGCATGTAGATGAGCTGATACGCGGTATTGACCTTGCTGATCAGCGACGGCTCGCCGCTGACCTGGCCGATCAGCGCATTGTAGGCCGTCGCGCCGGATACGATGATCACGTCACGCCCGATCACGATCGCGGTCAGCCAGATCGGTGTCAGGCCGATGTAGGACAGCGTGACGAACACCGCGAACATCAGGAATTTATCGGCGAGCGGATCGAGCAGCCCGCCGAGCCGGGTGCGCCAGTCGAAACGCTTCGCGAGGTAGCCGTCGAGCCCGTCCGAGCCTCCGGCGACGAAAATCAGCAGCAGCGCGAGGCGAAAATCGCCGGACAGCAGGCTCGCGACGATCGGCGCCACGAGAATAATGCGCAGCACACAGATCAGGTTCGGAATATGCGAAGGTCGCAGCATCGATCGTCGACAGCGCGAGCGTCAGGGTCCGGCCATCAGCCGATAGTGCAGGTCCTGCGGCCCGCCGGGCGTCCTGAACGGGTCGTTGTCCGGTGACCGCTGCATGCCGTCGACCGGCTGCAGCACCCGCTGCAGGGCGATGCTGCGCATCAGCCGGTCCGCGTCGCCCCGAATATTCAGACTGAACACGACATTGTCGCCGCTGACCCGGTCGACTGCGAGTTCCTCGATCAGGTCGAGCTTGGTCAGGTACGCGCTGAGGCGACCGTACGCGTCGAGACTGTCGACGTTGTCGACGCTGAGCAACACCCGGTTGGCCGAGCCGACCGCTGACGCGAGCCGCGCGGCGAAAAAATCTGCCACGTCGTTGGGACCGCTGGCGAGGTCGCCTTCCCAGTCGAAACGCTCGCCGTCGTCGAGCAGCAGCGTCCAGCGAACGGCGGCCCCGCCGAAGGACGCCGCGCGCGCGCGGCCGACCAGCACGGCGTCCGGTCGGTACCGGCGCGATGCCTCGATGACGGGCTCATTGAAACCGCCCCAGATATCGCTGAGCGATACCGACATCATTTCCTGCGAGTCATTCAGCGGCAGCAGCAGCGGCAGGCCGCGCGCATCCGCCGCCGCCAGCAGTTCCTCGCGCACGAGCTGCGTCTGCTCACTCTCTGTCACCGGCGTCCCGTCGGGTCCGCCGGCCGGTCCGTCTTCGGGCACGCTGCCGAGCAGGCGGCGACGGCCACGCGTGTCATCGACGACGAGCCAGACCAGCGTCGTCGGCCGCTCGGAGCCCCAGATCGACTCGCCCACGCGATCGAGCTCACGCCGCAGCGCGACCTCGTCGAAGCGCACCCAGACCTCGTCACCCGGATTGATCCGGTACTGCTGGACCAGGCGCCCGGCGTCGCCGAATTGCTCGAGTACGACCATGTCGCCGGCGGCGTCCCGGCGGCCGGTCACCTTGACGAGCACCTGGCCGAGCGCAGCCTTGAAAGACTGTTGCAGGCCGGAATCCCCGGCACTCAGCGGTACGACGGCGGAATATAGATTATCGACGCGAGCCGCCGAGGCGACGGAGCACAAGCCGCAAATTGCGACGAGTGATAAAGCGAGGGTTCTTATCTGTAACGGGTTCATTTGCACTATTATACCGTCCGCAAATCCCGCACAGGCGAGAACCATGTCTCCCGACAAATCCCTGACGTACAAGGACGCCGGCGTCGACATCGATGCGGGCAACGCGCTGGTCGAACGCATCAAGCCGCTGGTCGCCACCACCGCACGAGCGGGCGTTCTCGGCGGCATCGGCGGTTTCGGCGGATTATTCGAACTGGACCTCGCGAAGTATCGACAGCCGGTGCTGGTATCCGGCACCGACGGCGTCGGGACCAAGCTCAAGCTGGCGATCGAGCTCGGCCGCTACGATACGGTCGGCATCGACCTCGTGGCGATGTGCGTCAACGACATCATCGTACAGGGCGCCGAACCGCTGTTTTTCCTCGACTACTTTGCGACCGGCGCGCTCGACGTCGACACCGGTGCGGCGGTCGTCAGCGGCATCGCCGAGGGTTGCCGGCAGGCCGGCGCGGCGCTGCTCGGTGGTGAAACCGCCGAGATGCCGGGCATGTACGCCGCCGGCGACTTCGACCTGGCCGGGTTCACCGTCGGCGTCGTGGAACGCGATCGTCTGCTCGACGGCAGCGCCGTGCGGCCCGGTGACCGGCTGCTCGGGCTCGCGTCGTCCGGACTGCATTCCAACGGCTACTCGCTCATTCGCCGGATACTGCAGGAACTTCCGGACGGCGGCGCGACCGACTGGCACGGCCGGCCGGTGGGCGAGGCGCTGCTCGCGCCGACCCGAATCTACGTGCGTTCGATCCTGTCGTTACTCGACGCGTGCGCGGTCGGCGGCATCGCACACATTACCGGTGGCGGGCTCGTCGAGAATCTCGCGCGAATCTTGCCGGACGGCGTCGACGCCGAGGTCCAGACCGCGAGTTGGGAGCGGTCCGACTTGTTCGACTGGTTACAGCGGCACGGCAACATCGAGGACGCGGAAATGCTGCGGACCTTCAACTGCGGCATCGGCATGATCGTCGTGGTCGGCGCGAACGACGAGGACCGGGCGCGCGCGACACTCGAAGCCGGCGGGGAAACGGTGTATTCGATCGGCCGCATCGTCGACGGCTCTGGCCAGGTCCGGATCGGCTGACGATGACGGCATCGCCCGACGGCATCGGCACGGGCCCGCGCACCGTCGTCATGATTTCCGGCGGCGGCACGAATCTGCAGGCGATAATCAACGAGGTCGAGGCCGGTGAGGTGCCGATCAACCTGTGCGCTGTCGTCTGTGACCGCGCCGGCGTGCTCGGACTCGAGCGCGCGGAGCGCGCCGGCATTCCGACCCATGTCGTGGACTACGCCGATATCGACGACCGTGATCGCGCCGAGCGGCGCCTTGCCGAATGCCTGCGGGACATCGACCCGGAACTCGTCGTGCTGGCCGGTTTCATGCGCATATTGCCGACAGCAATCGTCGAGGCCTTCACCGGCAGAATGCTGAACATCCACCCTTCCCTGTTGCCTAAATTTCGCGGCCTGAACACGTATCGGCGCGCGGTCGATGCCGGCGAGCGCTGGCACGGAACGACCGTGCACTTCGTGATTCCGGAACTCGACGCCGGCCCGTCGATCATTCAGTACCGGGTAGCCGTGCATCCCGACGAGACCGTGACGAGCCTGCAGGCCCGCGTGCAACAGGGCGAGTACCTGATATATCCGCGCGCGGTCGGCTGGTTTGGCGCAGGTCGGCTGCGCCTGCGCGACGGCGAGGTCTGGCTCGACGGCCTCCCCTTATCTGAACCCGTCGTCATCGACGAGCAGTGACGGGCACAGCGACCTAGGCTTTCGGCAGCGTAACCCCCTGCTGCCCCTGGTATTTCCCCGCCCGATCTTTGTACGACGTCTCACAAACTTCGTCAGACTCGAAGAACAGCATCTGCGCAACGCCTTCGTTAGCGTATATCTTCGCCGGGAGCGGCGTCGTATTGGAGAACTCCAGGGTCACATGCCCTTCCCACTCGGGCTCCAGCGGCGTCACGTTGACGATGATGCCGCAACGGGCATAGGTCGACTTGCCGAGACAAACCGTCAAGACGTTGCGCGGAATGCGAAAGTATTCGACCGTGCGCGCGAGCGCGAATGAGTTCGGCGGCACGATGCAAACGTCGCATTCCATGTCGACGAAGCTGTTCTCGTCGAACGCCTTGGGATCAACAATCGCCGAGTTGATGTTGGTGAAGACCTTGAAGTCCGCCGCACACCTGACGTCGTAGCCGTAGCTCGACGTGCCGAACGACACGACGCGTCCGTCCCCGTTCGACCGGACCTGGCCGGCCTCGAACGGCTCGATCATGCCGTGCTCCGCCGCCATCCGGCGTATCCAGCGATCAGACTTGATGCTCATATAAACGCCCGTATTTGGAATAGTTACTGGCCGTTACCCTGTCTGCGGCGTGACCTGCCGATTCGGTCGCATGATTCGTGACGCGTTTAACAGTATGTAGACCCGTTGAAGCGCGACATTCTACCTGAAGATGCCGGAGTTCCCTCAAGTCCGCACGGCAGCGTGTTGCAGCGCGTGTGGCATAATGCACGCGGGCGCTGAAGAGGGATCCAACTACCGGTTCGGGTTTGGCGAACGGGGCACGACCGCGTGGTCGCGCACCGTTGCGACGGATATTGTCGAGTTGCGTTTTATATGAAGTTTCTCAGCTCAATTCGGGCAGAGCGGTCGATCGCACAATTTCTGGGCGAGAGCGACGTCGATGCGCCGGTCGCGAAAAAAGCCGCAGCGAGCCTGAAGAAGATGGGCCCCGGCGCGATCGCGCCGGTTATCGACGCGCTCGCAACCGCCGACCAGAATCAGACCGCGGTCCTCGTCGATGCGCTCGGCGGGAATCTGAATGACGACACGTTCCGCCAGTACGCCGCCGGTCTGGGGCACTCGGACCAGCGCTGCGTCAACGGCGTCGCGTGGGCGCTGTCGCATTCGACCGGCTACAACCCGAACCGCCTGATCGAGCTGCTCGGCGACGAAGGCGTATCCAAGCCCGCCGTTATCGACGTGCTGCGCGCGAAGAAAGAACGACTAAGCGTCGCGTCACTATTGCGCAGCGCTTATGAACTGGAGCCGCGCGAGAAGGCCGCACTGTTCAAGATCATCGCCGACGTCGCGACCGACGCATCAGTGCCGGACCTGCTGTCGCGAATCGAGGGCAAGGACACGGCCGTGCGAATTCACTTGATCGACGTGCTGTCGCAGTTCAGCCGCCCGGACGTCATCAGCGCCATCCAGGGTCAGCTACGTGACTCGCACAAGTCGGTTCGCCAGGCCGCGCTCATCGCGCTGCATCGCATGGAGGGCACATACGATGTCGAGCCGATCGCGAAACTGCTGACCGACCCGGACATGGAAGTGCAGAACAAGGCGGTCGACCTGCTCGTCAAAATGCGCGACCCGGCGACGATGAATCATCTCGTCGAAGTGCTGAAAGACGAGTCGGAGTACGCGCGCCGCTCCGCGGTAGAGGTGCTGAACGAGATCGCCGACCCGTCAACGATCCGCCATTTGCTGCAGGCGATCGAAGACGAGGACTGGTGGGTGCGTTCGCGCGCATCGGACGCGCTGGCGGCGATCGGCGGGCCGAAAGTCATGAACGCGGTACTCGAGTTGATTCGCGACGAGAGCGAGCACGTCAGGCGCGCGGCCATAGAAATTCTGAATCAGACGAAGGACGAAAAGGCCGTCAGCCATTTAATGGAAGCCGTCCAGGACGACGACTGGTGGGTACGCGAACGCGCGGCCGATGCGCTCGGTGAGATCGGCGATACACAGGCGGTGCCCGTACTCGTGAACATGCTGACCGGTGACGCGCGTTCCGTGCCGGCGGCGCTCCGCGCGCTCGGCCGGCTCGGTAAAGCCGACGTCGCGTCCAAGATCATGCCGATGCTCGAGCGCAACGAGAAAGAAATTCGCGTCGAAGCTGTCAACGCGCTGGCGAAGCTTGCGGACGGCCAACTCGCAACAACCATCAAGGCGAAACTTAAGCCGCTGACGACCGGCGCCGACGAAACACTGGCGCGAATCGCAGCGGACGCGGTTGTGCGCATCGACAACCGCTACTCGACGACGTCACGCGAGGCCGGCGAAAAAGCGGACAAGATGGCGGAACCGGCGCACACGCTGCTGATCGAATCCGACGACGTCAGCCAGGTCGTCGAGGAACTGTCGAAGGGGCCGCATCTCGATATTTCGAAGCTGAAGGCAGGCGACGTCATCGAAGGCCGCTACAAGTTCATCGAAAAGATCGGCAAGGGTGCGTTCGGCACGGTGCTGCTGGTCGAGGACGTCGTCGTCGACGAACGCCTGATCCTCAAGTTCCTGAACGCGAACGTGAGTCAGGACGAGGAAATGATGCAGCGATTCGTGCACGAGCTGCGTTACTCGCGCAAGATTACGCACAAGAACGTTATTCGTATCTACGATTTCGTCAGCCTCGGCGGCAACTACGCGATCTCGATGGAGTACTTCCCGTCGCACACGCTCGGCGCGGAAATTGCCCGGCAGAAGCCGATGCCTGTCGACAAAGCGATCAGCTGGAGTATGGACATTGCGACGGGGATGACGGTCGCGCACCAGGTCGGCATCGTCCATCGCGATCTCAAGCCCGCCAACATCCTGATCGACGAGGAAGGCTTGCTGAAGATCGTGGATTTCGGCGTCGCCGCGGCCGCGAGTTCGGGCGATACGCAGCTGACGAAGACGGGCTACGTCATCGGTTCGCCGAAATACATGGCCCCGGAGCAGATTCTCGGGAAAAAGGTCGATTTTCGCGCAGATATCTACAGCCTCGGCGTACTGATGTACGAGATGCTCACCGGCACGCCGCCGTATACGAAAGGCGATCACATGTCGGTGATGTACCAGCATGTACAGGGCAAGGCGAAACTGTGCGAGGAACTCAATCCGGACATCCCGCCGCCGATCGCCGCCATCGTCAAGAAGACCATGGAAGTCGACAAGGTCAAACGGTATAGCACGATGGAGGAAGTGCGCGAGGTGCTCTCCGAGCTATAAGTCGCAGATTCTTGCGGTCGGAACACGCTTTCGCCGCGTTTTTCGCCTAGAATCCACGCATGTCGAGAATCGATGCCTTTCTGAAGCTTGGCCTGGCGCAAGGCTGTTCCGACGTGCACCTGGCCGTCGGCGTCCCACCGATGCTGCGGATGCACGGCGACCTGATGCCGATCAAGTTTCGCGAGCTCGGCGACTCCGAGCTCGAGAGCTATGTCGAAGAGATCCTGACGAAGAATCAGAACATCCGGTTCGCGGACGGCCACGATATCGATTTCTCCTACGTTTCCGAGGACGGCGGTCGCTTTCGCGTCAACGTGTTTCGCAAGGCGACGGGGATCGGCGCGACTTTCCGCTTCATTCCGCAGAACATTCCATCGCTCGACAGCCTGCAGCTGCCGAGCGCGCTGGCTGACATGTGCGACCACCACCAGGGCATGGTGCTGGTGACCGGATCTACCGGTACCGGCAA
>JBPCXI010000057.1:0-12729 GCA_051008895.1 Gammaproteobacteria bacterium
ACCGTGACGGCGAGGGCGGCGGCCTGAATGTCGACATCGGGCGCGCCGTTGCGGACGCAGTATCGGTGCCGGTGATATTGTCCGGTGGTTGCGGGCGCGCCGAACACTTTGTCGACGGCTTTCAGCACGCGCATGCCGAGGGCGTCGCCGCGGGCACGTTCTTCGCATTTCGCGATCAGAACCCGATGCAGACGCGCGCGCATATCCGCAATGCCGGCATTCCGATTCGCATGGAAACCTGATGCATCTCGAACCGACACCCGACTGGCAGACCGAAAAGATCGAGCTGTTCCTGCTCGAGCCGCAACACGTCGGCGATGCCTATGTGCGCTGGCTTAACGATCCCGAGATCAACGCGTATCTCGAGGGCCGGTTCGTCACGCATACGGTCGAGTCGACACGCGAATTCGTGCGGAGCTGCCTGGAGAATCCCGCGACGCTGTTTCTCGGCATTCGCATGCTCGAAGGCGACGCGCAGCACGTGGGCAACATCAAGATTTCGCCGATCGACCGTTCCCACGGACTCGGAGAGGTCGGGGTCCTGATCGGCGAACGGTCCGCATGGGGCAAGGGAATCGGGTCGGACGCGATCAGCGCAATCAGCCGGATCGCGAAGCACCAGCTATCGCTGCGCAAGCTGACGGCCGGTTGTTACGAGTCGAACGTCGGTAGCCTCAAGGCATTCGAAAAAGCCGGCTTCGAAATTGAAGCGACGCGCCGCGATCACTTTATACTCGACGGGCGGCCCGAGGGCCTGATCCTGATGTGTAACTGGTTATGACGAAACGAAAGCCAACCGCGGCCGGCACCGGACAGACTTTGTGGCAGCGCGCGAAGCGGGTCATTCCGGGCGGCAACATGCTGCTGTCGAAGCGTCCGGAGATGTTTCTGCCGGACCTGTGGCCGGCCTATTTCAGCCACGCGAAGGGCTGCACGGTCCGTGACCTCGACGGCAATGAGTACATCGACATGTCGATCATGGGCGTCGGCACGAACATACTCGGCTACGGGAACGACGAAGTCGACGACGCGGTGCGTGCGGCCGTCGCGGCCGGCAACCTGTCGACGTTCAATTGCCCGGAGGAAGTCTATCTCGCCGAGCGACTCGTCGAGCTGCATCCGTGGGCGGACATGGCGCGCTTCGCGCGGTCGGGCGGCGAGGCCGACGCGATCGCAATTCGCATTGCGCGCGCCGCGTCGGGCAAGAGCAAGGTCGCGTTCTGCGGTTATCACGGCTGGCACGACTGGTACCTGTCGGCGAACCTGGGCGACAGCGAGACGCTCGCGGGCCATCTCCTGCCGGGCCTGGAACCGAAAGGCGTGCCGCAGGACCTCCGCGGCACCGTGCTGCCGTTCGACTACAACGACTTCGAAACGCTGGAAGCTATCGCGAATCAGCACGAGGTCGGCGTAATCATGATGGAGGTGTCGCGCAATGAGGGGCCGCGTGAAGGCTTCCTGGAAAGCGTTCGGCGACTTGCGAGCGAGCGTGGCATCGTGCTGATCTTCGACGAGTGCACGTCCGGATTTCGCCAGACATTCGGCGGGCTACACAAGCACTACGGCGTCGAGCCGGACATGGCCGTCTTCGGCAAGGCGCTCGGCAATGGTTATGCGTTGACCGCAACGATAGGGCGACGCGAGGTCATGGAGGCGGCGCAATCGTCGTTCATCAGCAGTACTTTCTGGACCGAACGCATCGGGCCGGCTGCTGCATTGAAGACCCTCGAGATCATGGAGCGCGTAAAGTCCTGGGAAGGCATCACGCAAACGGGCATGCAGATTCGCGAACGCTGGCAGGCACTGGCGGACGCCCACGGATTGACGATCCGTAACTGGGGGCTGCCGGCACTCACGGGCTTCAGCTTCGCCAGCGAAGACGACCGCGCCTACAAGACACTGATCACCCAAGAGATGCTGTCCGCCGGATTTCTCGCCGGCAACAGCGTATACGTCTGTACCGAACACACGCCCGAAATCGTCGACGCGTATTTCGACGCGCTCGACGGCGTATTCGGCAAGATCGCGACCTGCGAAGACGGCGGCGACGTTCACGATCTGCTCCAAGGGGACGTCTGTCACGCGGGCTTCAAGCGCCTGAACTAGTGTGGCGATGAACGTCGTTTTTCGCACCGATGCATCCACGAGGATTGGCACCGGACATGTGATGCGCTGCCTGACGCTGGCGGACGCGCTGCGATCGAACGGCGCAACCTGTCGCTTCGTGTGCCGAACTCAACCCGGTGACCTGTCCCCGCTCATCGAGCAACGCGGACATGCGGTCGTGCGATTGGCGGATCGCGCCGACGCGCCGGACAAACCGGTTGACGATGAACCGCTACCGGTGCATGCAGAATTTCTCGGAGTTCACTGGCGCACGGATGCGGAGCTTACCGCGAACAGCGTCGCCGGTTCGCGGCCCGACTGGCTCGTCGTCGATCACTACGCGCTCGACGCTCGATGGGAATCGATGGTCGCGCCGTCGGTCGGGCACCTGTTGACGATCGACGATATCGCCGACCGCCGTCATGCGTGCGAGCTGCTACTCGATCAGAACTGGTACGGCGATGCCACCGATACTCGCTACGTCGGGCTCGTGCCGGAAGATTGCCGCTGTCTGCTCGGGCCGGCCTACGCGCTGCTCGGGCCGGAGTACACCGAGCTGCGCGAGTCGATGGCGCAGCGGGACGGCAAGGTACGAAACGTGCTCGTGTTCATCGGCGGCAGCGACCCGCAGAATCATACTGCCCGAGCGTTGCAGGGACTTTCGGAACCGGACCTCAGAAGCCTCGCATTGACGATCGTGCTCGGCCCGAACCATCCGGATGCGGGCGCGATCGGGCGAGTCGCGGCGAAACGACCGGCGACGACCATCCGTCGGAACCTGCCGACGCTGGCCCCGCTGATGGCGCAGTCGGACCTGATGGTTGGCGGCGGCGGGAGCACGGGTTGGCAACGATTGTGTCTCGGGTTGCCGGCGGTCGTGCTCGGCATGGCCGAGAACCAGTTCGCGACCAATATCGCCCTGCACGATGCCGGCTACATCGACTACCTGGGCCCGGCCGACGACGTATCGGCGACGGACATCGCGGATGCGATCCGCCGCGCTGTCGCCGATCCATCCGCGCTCATCGAACGCGGACGTCGGGGTCAGCGTCTCGTGTCCGGCGCCGGGGCGGCCGAAGTATCGCGGCTAATGGCATCCGTTGTATAACAGAACGATGCCGTTACGACCTTTGACCGAAAAGGACCTCGCGACGGTCCTCGAATGGCGCAACGCACCGGAGATTCGTCGCGCGAGTTTCTCGCAGCACGAAATTCGGGTGAAGGAACATCGCGCCTGGTTCGAGGCCGTCAGCAAGAACCCGCAGTCTCATTCATTCATTCACCTGAACGACGAAGGCGCGGCGGACGGCGTCGTGAACTTCACGAACTGCAAGCCGCGGGCGGCCGACGCATTCTGGGGCTTCTACGCCGCGCCCGGAAGTCCGCCGGGCACCGGGTCGCGGCTGGGACTGGATGCGCTCGATACGGCGTTTACCGATCTCGAATTACACAAACTCAATGCCGAGGTTATCGCAGCCAACGAGTCGAGCCTGAAGTTTCATGAAAAGCTCGGTTTCGTCCGCGAGGGTACGCTGAGAGACTTTTTCTTCGACGGAAACGAGTACCACGCCGTGCATCGCCTCGGCATTCTGGAACCGGAGTGGGCGGCCGCACGGCCGCGTCTGATGGAGCGCATATGACCGTTACGATCGCGGGTCGAAAGATCGGGCCCGATTCCCCTCCGTACGTGATTGCCGAGCTTTCGGCAAACCACAACGGCGAGTTGAGTCGCGCGCTCGCCACCATCGACGCTGCGAAGCGCTGCGGCGCCGACGCGATCAAGCTGCAGACGTACACGGCAGACACGATGACGATCGAATCGGACAGCCCCGATTTCCGCATCACCGGCGGTCTGTGGGACGGCTACACACTTTATGACTTGTATAAAGAGGCCCAGACGCCGTTCGAGTGGCATCAGGCGATGTTCGAACATGCGCGCAAGATCGGCATTACGGTGTTCTCATCGCCGTTCGACGAATCGGCGGTCGATCTGCTCGAAGACCTGAATTCGCCCGCGTACAAAATCGCGTCGTTCGAACTCACCGATCTCCCGCTCGTGCGCTATGCCGCGAGCACCCACAAACCTCTGATCATGTCGACCGGGATGGCCAGTGAAGATGAAATCGAAGAAGCGGTCGTTACCGCCTGCGAAGCGGGCTGTGGCGGACTCGTGCTCCTGCATTGCATAAGCAGCTACCCGGCGCCGTTGGACCAGGCCAACG
Source organism: Gammaproteobacteria bacterium (assembly GCA_051008895.1). Lineage (GTDB taxonomy): Bacteria > Pseudomonadota > Gammaproteobacteria > Steroidobacterales > SMWD01. Next base: position 4,329 of record JBPCXI010000057.1, read on the forward strand.
TGATGCAGGTAACCGAACTCGGCCGGCGCTTCGACGCAATTCCCGGTTTGTCCGATCACACACTCGGCACCACAGCCGCGGTCGCCGCGGTGGCGCTGGGCGCCTGCGCGATCGAAAAACATTTCACGCTTAGCCGGGCGGACAAGGGTCCGGACAGCGAGTTCTCGATCGAACCCGATGAACTGGACCGTTTATGTCGCGACACGAAGGATGCGTGGTCGGCGCGGGGCCACGTGGGCTTTCAGCGCCAGCAGGCGGAGGAAGAGAATCGACGGTTTCGACGCTCGATATATTTCGTTCGCGACATCGCGGCCGGCTCGACGATCACGGAACAGGACATCCGCCGCATCCGGCCGGGAATGGGATTGCCGCCGAAGCACTTCGACGAACTGATCGGTCGACGCGTCAAGGTCGACGTCAGCCGTGGCACCGCGACGAGCTGGGACTTGCTTGATGACTGAGCGCCGGCGGATGAATCCGCTGGCGTTCTATGCGATGGCCTACGCGGGCGCGGCGGCGACGCAAAAGGGCGTCGGCTTCATCGTGATCTTCTGGCTGGCGCAGGCACTCCCGGTCGAGGACTACGCGCAGTTCGGGCTGATGTTCGCGTTGCAGTCGGGCGTCGCGATGCTGGCCGGCGCCGGCATCCTGGACAGCGTGATCGGCCTGTTGCAGAGCAATGCGACGCCGGACGCCCGGGCGCGGCTGTTTCGTCAGGCGAACGGCGTGCTGTTGCAACTATCGCTGCTGACGATCGTGATTGCCAGCATGGTCTACCTGGTCGTAGTCAACGATCGCGGTTCCGTCGGCCTCGGGCTGTCTGCAGTCTTGTGCGGCGGCGCACTGCTCGCGTATTTCACGCATCAGGCAACGCTCGTGCGCCTTGAGGAGCGCCACCGCGATTCGTTGCTGTTCGTGATCGCTGGCCCGCTCACCGGTTTCCTTTTTGCGTTCCTCGCTTTTCGCGAGTTCGGCGGTGTCGACGCGTTCTTCTTCGGCATGGCATCCGGACTACTCGCGAGCGCCTTCGTATTACGCGTTACCGGCGTGGGTGCGTACGGCATTCACGGCAGCATCGACGCGACCGCGAAGATTCGCGCCCGATTGCTGCCTTTCCTTTTCATCGCGCTGCTCTCGTGGCTGGCCGGCTACGGCAATACCTACATCGTCAAATTACTGTTCCAGTCACAGGATGTCGCCCGGTTCACATTCCTGTTTACCGTGTCATCGATCATGCACCTGGTCGCCACATCGACCAACCAGGTCTGGAGCCCGCGTTTCTTCCGACTCGTACACGACATCGATCGCGCGGATATGGAAGCCAGGAATGCCCGGTTCTATGTGCTGCAGGGCGGAGCGCTCGGCATTACCGGCGCAGCAGTGCTGCTGGCGCTGCCGCCGGCGCTGCAATACTTCGGCGGCAATCTCTCCGCCTACCAGGGACTGGAGGTCGAGCTGTTTCTGCTGTTCGCGGGCTATGCTGTGTCGGTGCCCTGGTGGCACGCGCAAAACTATTTCCTCGCGTTCGGGAAAGGGTCGGCGCTGATGCGCGCGGTTTTTGCATCCAGCATCGTCGGCCTGATCGTCTGGGTCTTGCTGATGGTCGTACTCGGCGACATCGGCATCTACGTCGGATTCCTGGTGCAGATGTGCTTGCGCTCGGCGTGGGTCATGGTACTGTCCGCACGCCGCTGGGGGATTCGGCTCGCGTGGCCGGGCGTAGCGCTCGCACTACTACTCATGGGTGGGGCGCTGGCCACCGGCTATGTCATCGACAGTATCGGCTAGCGAACGTTAGCCGGGCGAAATAGCGTTTGCGATACTCTTTGATATGGACACCGCCATCGTTCGGAAGATTGCCGCCGACTGCTTTCGGTGGGATGCGATCGACTATCCGCGATCGGATATTCTGACGATTGCCCACGACACCGATCGCAGCCTGCTGGTCGACGGTAAATGGTACTCGCCGCTGATCGACACGATAGAGGACGACTTGCGGGCACGGGGAATCGAGTGTGTCAGCGTGGCCCGGATCGCGAGCCGCATCAAGGGCGCGATCGCGCACGGCCGGGTCTATTCGCCGGACGGCCAGTTCGCGCGCGCGCTTTTAGGCAAACGCGTCAAGGCCGCACTGTCCCGGCGGGGTTATCCGTACTCGCGCATGGAGGAGTCCGTCTGGGCACGCATCGTCGATCGGGTGCGTCCGACGAAGCTCTTCGGCATCCAACCGTCGCGAGAGTTGTGCACGGTCTGCAAGCAGCGTGGCATCTGGGTAGCGGACGTCCAGCACGGCATCATCGGTGAAGCACATCCGTGGTACGGCGAGGAGTTTCGCCGCGCGGATCCGCCGGCACAGGTGCCGGATGCATTTCTGTGCTGGGACAATACCAGCGCCGCCGTGATCGACGCGTGGGCAGGGGCGCAGGGTGCGGCGACGGTAACGATCGGCAATCGCTGGCTGGCGCGGTTTCTCGATTTCGACCCGCGGGACGCACTGGTGAACCGACTCAACGAAGAATTCGAGAGTAGCGAGCGCGAGGCCGATTCGCGACCCGCGATCCTCGTGGCGCTCTCGTGGGGCGAAGTCAACATCCCGAACGGATTCATTGTCGATGGCCTTCGCGACGCGATTCGATCAACGTCGGATCGCTATCGCTGGCATATTCGACTGCATCCGAACCAGGTTGCCGGCTTCGCATCCGATGAAGGTAAGCGGTTCATCGGCTATTTCAACGAGCAACTACGCGGACACGCGGAATGGGAGGCAGCGACTCGCTCAGCGCTGCCCGTCGTGCTGGCGCACAGCGATCTCGTCATCTCGTGGAACAGCTCGGTCTCGATCGAGGCCACGCAAATGGGCATTCCATCCGCGCAACTCGACCCGCGATTCCGGAGCGGTGAATTCGCCGTCGACAACTACGCCGACTACCGCAAAGGCGGGCTCATCGAGCTCGTCGAAGAGAGTTCCGCGTCAATTCAGCAATGGGCGGCGAATCGCACCGGGCTCAAGCGAGCGTCCGAATCGCTCGACGCGTATGACGACAGCTACGATCGACTGCTGAACTTCCTGGCGGGCAACGAGGCCACATGCACGGCGTAAGCGAATCGATACCGAATCGCGTATTCCTGGAGCGGGATCGACCACCGGGAGCGGTCGTGACATTTGCGCTGATGGTACTGATGGTATTCGGGCTCGCACTGAAATCAGTCCCGCTCAGTGGCCTCGCGCTCGCGCTGGCCGCTTGGGTAATTCTGGCCCACCTCCCGCTGTGGGGCCAGGCCGCCGGTCGCGACGTAACGATCATACTTGTCTTCGCATCGTCGATGGCCGCGATCCTGCCACTAGCGATTGTTCGCAGCGAGGTCGCGATTCTGCACTTCTCGGTTCTGATACTCACTCTGGGCAGCGCTTTCGTAACGACTCGCGACCTGACGTCGTTTTGCTGCGCGCTGCGCTGGCTGTTGTGGTCGGCGATTGTCTATGTTGCCGGCTTCATATTGATTAATGGAGTCGAGTCTTTTCCACTCGACCGTATCCTGCCGAACTCGAGCAGCAACGGAATCACGTCAGGACTCGTACTGCTGCAGGCGAGCTACAGCGCCGTGCATTACCTTGTTTACAGAAAGCCGCAATTCATCGCGCCGACGCTGACGTTCCTGATATGTCTCGTCGGCGTTGGCCGCGGCTCGATCCTGACCAGCGGCATCATCCTTATCGTAAATGCGCTGTCCTTCATCTCGCTACGCTACGGCTGGCGCGCGCTGGCCATGGCGGTGATCGTCACGGCAACGATGACGTTTGGTGCCATCAGGTTCGCGGAGCCCATCAATGATTTCATCGCGGCGAATACGAAGATCGGCGCCGGGTTCTACGACTACCATCGCGAACGAATGATCCGGGACTACCTCGCCGAAATCGATGCAGTCACACTACTGACCGGGGCCGACTACCGGGCTACGAGTATCGAGTACGACTACAACGATAACCCGCACAACGCGTTCATCAGGGCGCACCACATTTTTGGTTTACCGTATCTGCTTGCCGTTCTGGTGTTCCCGCTGCTATTCGTCCGTGCGAACGCCGAGTTTGGCCGGACCGTATATGCGCTGAGCATGCTTGGCATCATATACCTGCGCGCGTTTACGGAGCCGATTATATTTCCGACGTTGTTCGACTACTTTTTCTTCGCGGCCTGTTTCGCGCTGAGCGCGCACGGTTCGGTAACCGACACCCAGTGAGTTCAACAGCATGAGTGCGAGGATCGCGCACCGGAACAATTTCAACCTGATCAGACTCGTCGCGGCGACCCAGGTATTGCTGGTGCATTCAGCGAATCATTTCGAGATCACGGGGCCTTTAGTCACGGCGCTCAAAGTCGTTCCCGGCGTGCCCGCATTCTTCTTCACCAGCGGCTATCTTATCTACTACTCATACGAACGCACGATTCAACGCGGTCTGGCAAACTTCTTTCGCAATCGCGTCCTTAGGATATATCCAGCACTCATCGCCTGCGTTCTGCTTTCCGCACTGTCCGTCTACCTGATCGGTTACTTCGACGGAATCGACGTCCCGGCTGGAGAATTCACTCTTTGGCTCATCGCCCAGTCGACGATCCTGCAGTTCTATAACCCGGATTTCATGCGCGGTTACGGCGTCGGCGTGCTGAACGGAGCGCTCTGGACCATATCGGTCGAGGTCCAGTTCTACCTGCTGATGCCGGCGATCTATTTTCTGATTACACGCATGAAAAAGTTGGCCTGGGCGATGCTTATCGCATCGATGATCGTCAACGTACTGGTCCGACAATACCTGGAGTGGGACAATGTGCTGGCGAGACTTCTGTATGTTTCGTTCATCCCGTGGATATACATGTTCCTTTTCGGCGCGTTCGTCGCATCGACCGATGGTCTTCGCGCGACATTCGAGCGCATCGATCTGAAGTTCTGGATCATTTTTTACGTGCTGTCGATGAATATCATCGGCCCGTACGTTATTAACGCGTCGAACGCGATCAATCCGATTTCATTCGTGCTGCTCGCCGGCTGCATCATGAAGCTCGCCTACATGGATCTCCGGCTGCCCTACGGATTCAACCAATTTGTCAGAAAAAATGATCTTTCTTATGCCGTCTATCTGTACCATATGCCGACGATAAACCTGCTGCTTTACGTTCGATCTGAGCCAGCCTTGCTGAACGTCTTATTGACGCTGCTCTCGGTGCTACTGATCGCGTTCCTGTCCTGGAATCTGGTCGAGAAGCCGGCGCTGGGACTGAAGCGCTAGAGAAGCGGGCGAGACCACGCCGCACGAGATACCCGATGCCACGCGAATACCAGATTTGCACCAACTGTGTCATGGACACGTCTGACTCGAAAATCGTGTTTGACGCGAAAGGCGTCTGCGATCACTGCAATACGTTTTACGACAAGATTCTACCGAGCTGGCACACGGATCAGAAAGGCCAGGAGGCCCTCGACCTGCTGATCGGCCTGATCCAGGAAGCGGGCAAGGGTCGGGACTTCGACTGCATCATCGGCATGAGCGGCGGGATCGACAGTTCCTACCTGACCTACCTCGCCAAGGAGAAATTCAATCTGAGGCCGCTTGTATTTCACGTCGATGCGGGCTGGAACTCTCAGATCGCAGTCAACAACATCGAAAAGCTGATCGACTCCCTCGGCCTCGACCTTTACACCGAGGTCATCAACTGGGAAGAGATGCGCGACCTCCAGCTCGCGTTCTTCAAATCCGGCGTGCCGCACATCGACACGCCGCAGGACCACTCGTTCTTCGCGACGATGTACAAGTTCGCGGTCGAACACGATGTGAAACACATCCTGACCGGCGCGAACTATTCCACGGAGTGCATTCGCAACCCGATCGAGTGGATGTACTACCAGTCGGATTCGATCCAGCTTCGCGACATCCACAAACGATTCGGTACGCGGCCGCTAAATACGTTTCCGACGACAAGCATCCTGCGGCACAAGCTCTACCTACCGTATATCAAGGGCATTCGCGTCGAAACGCCGCTGAACTATGTGCCGTATCACAAGGCAGAAGCGATGAAGCTGCTGGAGAGCCGGTTCGGCTGGCAGCCGTACCCGCAGAAGCACTTCGAGTCGAGGTTTACGAAATTCTATGAGAGCTACTGGCTGCCGGAGCGGTTCGGCTATGATACGCGCCGCGTCCAGTATTCGAGCCTGATCGTCACCGGCCAGATGACCCGCGACGAGGCGCTCGAAAAGCTGGCGCAGCCGCCGTTCGACGACGACACCAGGCGGCAGGAGTTCGAGTACGTCGCGAAAAAACTGTCGATCACGACCGAAGAGCTGCAGAGCTACATGGACGCGCCCAAAAGCACTTATCGGAATTTCAGGTCTCAGCGCCGCGTCTATGACATCGGCGCACGCGCGATGCGGGCACTCGGCATGCAACGCGGTGGCAAGAGGTGATCGGACTCGTCGATTACGGCCTTGGCAACATTCGCGCGTTCGAGAACATCTACCGCCGCCTTGCCATCCCCGTCGCGGTCATCGGCAAGGCGCAGGAACTCGAATCGGTCGAGCGCCTGATACTGCCCGGCGTCGGCGCATTCGACTGGGCGATGCGTCGCCTCAACGAGTCCGGCATGCGCGACGCGCTGGATCACGCGGTGCTGGAAGATCATCGCCCGGTACTCGGCGTCTGCGTCGGCATGCAGATGATGGCGAACCGCAGCGACGAGGGCGACCTCGCCGGTCTCGGCTGGATCGATGGCGAGGTCCGCAATCTCGACCGCGTACCGGCCGTCAACGGTATGCAACTGCCGCATATGGGTTGGAACGACGTGTCGCCGGTCGAAGGTTCGGCGCTGTTCAACGGGCTCGGCACAGGCGCGAGATTCTATTTCCTGCACTCCTACTACTTCGCGCCGACGGACGATTCGAGCGTCCTGTGCGGCACCCGTTACGGCGACTCGTTCGCCTCGGGCGTTCGGTCCGGCAATGCCTGGGGCGTGCAATTTCATCCCGAGAAGAGCCACCAGTGGGGCATTAAGCTGCTCAAGAACTTCGCCGAACTCTGAACGATGCTCAGGCCCCGAATCATCCCTTGCTTGCTCGTCAAAGACGGTGGCCTGGTCAAGACCGTCGGCTTCGATGACCCGAAGTATGTCGGCGATCCGATCAACGCGGTGCGAATCTTCAATGAGAAGGAAGTGGACGAGATCATCGTGCTCGATATCGACGCGACCGCTGACAGCCGGGAGCCCGACTACGCAATGATCGAGAACCTGGCCGCCGAATGCCGTATGCCGCTGTGCTACGGCGGCGGCGTAAAGTCGGTCGACCAGGCCAAAAAGATCATCTCGATGGGCGTCGAGAAGGTCGCGCTGAGCGCCGCGGCCGTCGAGGACCCGCAAATCGTGACCCGGCTCGCCGAGGTAATCGGCCGGCAGAGCGTCGTCGTCGTCCTCGACGTGCGCAAGGCGGGCCTGATGCGCAAGCACGAGATCTGCACCCGCAACGGCACACGCCGCTCCGGGCGCTCCCCGGCCGAGTTCGCGCGAGAAATGGAGGATCTCGGCGCCGGCGAGATCGTCGTCAATTCGATCGATCAGGACGGAGCGATGACCGGGTATGATCACAGGTTGATAGCCGAGGTACGCGACGCCGTGTCGCTGCCGATGACAGCCCTCGGGGGCGCCGGATCGCTGGACGACCTGCGCGAGCTGATCGCTCGCCATGGCGTTATTGGCGCGGCGGCTGGGAGCTTGTTCGTTTTTAAGGGAAAATACCGCGCGGTACTGATCAATTACCCGGATCGCGACGAGAAGGATGCCATCGCGACCGCCACCGGCTAGGGGCCGATCCAGACGCGCGAGGGCCGTTCGTTGAAACAACTCTTACAATCACTGAAAGACGGCTCGACGGTCGTAACCGAGATTCCGTGCCCCGTGCCGGCTGACGGCGAACTCCTGATTGCATCTTCGCGAACACTGATCTCCGCCGGCACCGAACGCATGCTCGTTGATTTCGGCAAGGCCGGCCTGGTGGGCAAGGCGCGCCAGCAACCCGACAAGGTTCGCATGGTGCTGCAGAAGATCCGGACGGACGGGCTCGTGCCGACGTTCGAGGCCGTGATGAATCAGCTCGACCGGCCTCTGCCACTCGGCTACTGCAACGTCGGCACGGTTGCAGCGCATGGGGGCAACCCCGCGGGTTTCGAGGTCGGCGACCGCGTCGTGTCGAACGGCAAGCATGCCGAGATGATCACGTCGCCGATCAACCTGTGCGCGAAGGTACCGGATGCGGTCAGCGACGACGCGGCCGCATTCACCGTACTCGCAGCCATCGGGCTGCAGGGCATACGGCTGGTCGAGCCGACACTCGGTGAGACCGTCGTGGTGACCGGGCTCGG
>JBPCXI010000058.1:0-3642 GCA_051008895.1 Gammaproteobacteria bacterium
CGACCGCCCAAACGGCTCCCGACTCGGCGTAGACCGACCAGCGCAGCGCACCTGTGGCGGCGTCCCACAGGCGTAGCTCGCCGCTGCGATCGGCCGACGCCATTAGCGAGCTGTTGGGCGAGAACGCCAGTGCCCAAACCTCGTGCGCGTGTCCGCCGAGCAGACGAGGGCTCTGGTCGCGCCCTGGCTCCCATACCTGTACCATGCCGACGGTGTCGCCCGCCGCCAGCAGGCGTCCATCGTTGCTCAGGGCCAGGCCCCTGGCTTTTGGTCCGGTAACCTCGTGCACCGCCGCCGCTGGATAGGCTTTGTCGAGACGCCACATGCGAACCAGTTGGTCTTGCCCCAGGGTCGCCAGCAGGCGCCCGTCATTGCTCCCTTCGGCGTCGATGATAGCTCGACTATGCCCGCTCGGTGTCGTTCTCAGCAGTTGGCGTCGATTGACGTCCCACAGGCGTACCGATCCGTCACCGCTGCCACCGATCAGTGTCAGACCGTCGGGTGCGAATTCGACCCCGCTGATGCGGCTGCCCGTGCCGTAGGCTTGTCCTAGGGAGCGTCCGTCGGGATAATCGAGTACGAAGGACTTGCCGTCGGTACTGGTAGCCACCATGCGACTGCCGTCGGGACTGAACACCAGTTTCGACAGGTGACTCGTGTCGGGGCCGCGAATTGGCGAGAATAACGGCTCTCGTGACGGCAACGCCCAGCCGTAGATGTTGCCGTCGTTATTGCCGGCCACCAGTCCCTGTCCGTCCGGGGTAAACTCGACCACCTTGAAGGCGAGGGTGCGCCTGGCCAACGGCTCGCCGATGGGAATGCCACGCCCGACGTCCCACAGACGCACGGTACCGTCGCCATTAGCCGAGGCGAGGGTGGCGCCGCTCGGGCTGAAACAGATGCTCATGACGACGTCGCCGATCTCTCCCAACCTGGTCGATTGCCGGCTGTCGAGGTTCCACAGGCGAATGACGCCGTCGGCGCCGGCCGACGCGAGCCAGCGGCCGTTGGGTCCGAATTCCACATCCCAGATACCGCCGGAGTGGCCGAGTAAACTCGGGCCGACACGATCGCCGGTCGTGGTATCGAAAATTTCGACGGTGCCACCGCGCTGACCGGTGGCGAGCCGTGAGCCATCGGGACTGAGGGCGATGACCAACGTGTCGCCCACGGCTATGGGGCTGCCGACCACAAACGGTCCTTCTCGTTCCAGGAATCGACGCGACGCTATCATGGCAACGCGCGCGTCATAGGCCGGTGGCGTGGTTTCCGCTCGTGCGACGGCCTCGGCCCCAAGGACCAGTGACAGCAGTGGGTCCTTGTCGACAAGCCCGTGGGCCACCGCGCCGAGGGCGCCGGCAAAACGATCCCGGGCCTCGGCGGTCGCTAGCTCGGCGCGCTGTTCGTTGCTTCGGGCCTGGCGGTATTCGATGAGCGCAACTACCGAGGCAACGGTAGTACCGAGTGCCAGGATCGACAGGGCAGCAATGGCGATACGTCGCAGTCTGCGGGATCTTTGGTCTCGCTCTGCGGCTCGGGCCTCCTCTCGGGCGCGGGTTTCGGCGGAGGTATCGAGGAATTCACGCCCGAGGGCGTCGAGCTGATCCGGATTCGTTTCCGCCCATTCGAGCGCGGTCAACAGCGGCGTGCCGCGATAGAGCAGGTCAGGATCGCGGTTGCCGGTTTCCCATTCTGCCGCCGCGTGGCTGATGCGTTGGCGCAAGCGCAAATCGTCGCGCGACTCCTCGATCCAGCCGCGTAACCTCGGCCAGGTGCGCAACAACGCCTCGTGGGCGATCTGCACAGTTTTATCGTCGACGGTCAGCAGCCGTGCCTCGGTCAGGCCGGCGACGACGCGGTCCATGACTTCGGACTGGGAATCCTGCTCGATATCGGTACGGGCGATCACGCGACGGGTGTCGGATGCACTCGATTCCGATGTCACCAAGCGCAGGAACAGACGACGGGTCGCGGCTCGCTCGGCGTCGTCGAAGCGTTGTTCTAAGGTGGCCTCGGCAGTCTGGCTGATCGCGCCGGCCACACCTCCCGCCTGGTGAAATCCCTGCAGCGTCAGAACGTTATCGCTCCGACGCGACCAGGTTTCGACCAGCGCATGGGCCACCAGTGGCAGTGACCCCGCTTCGTGACCGGCCTCGTCGATGATGGCGTCCACCAGGCTGTTTTCGACGTGCAGACCGGAGCGGCGTGCCGGTTCGACGATGGCGCGGCGAAGCTCCGCATCGGCCATCGGTCCGACCAGAACCTGGTTATGAGTAATGTGTTCCGCCAGCCACGGGATTTGCGCACATTGACCGTAGAAATCGGCGCGCACCGCGATGACGACCCGCACCTTGCTGTCGGCCGGGTCGGTCATGGAGGAGACTGCGCTGATGAACTGTTTGCGCTGCTTTGCCGTCGCCAGCGTAAAAAGCTCCTCAAACTGATCGATGCATAATACCAGCGGGCGCTCGATGCCATCCTTCCAGCTGAGGTGCCGGGCCATCGTCGGGCGCTCCAGCAAGTCTTCGAAGGTAATCGTAAGCCCTCCTCTTGACGGCGTGCCGGTGACCTGGAAAAAGAGCTCGGCCATCGGGTCGCGACCGGGCGTAAAAAGGGCGACCTGCCAGCTCTCGCGACCTAGTAGTGCTCCGGCCCGGATCGCGGGGATCAGGCCCGCGCGCACCAGTGAAGATTTGCCGCTGCCGGACGGCCCGCCAACGGTGAGCACCTGGTGCGTTTGCAGGCGCCGCACGAGATCGTCGATTAATACCTCGCGGCCAAAGAAGAATTGCGCATCCTCCATCTGGTAGGCGGCCAGACCCTTGTAGGGGCAGGCTGCCGCGGAGGGTGCCGCCTGCGTGATCTCCCCGTTTTGCGTTGGCGGCGTATCGGATGAAAGCGTTTCGTGAATGGCGGCACGCCAGGCGTCGATACTAGGAAATCGATTCTCTGGTTCGAAGGCCATGCCTCGCTCGAATACGTCATGCCAGCCCGACGGCAGCTTGATCAACTCCTGCTCGAGCGACTCGGCCGGTGGCGGGCGCTGTCCCATGACCAGGTGCCACAACATCGCGGTTGCGGCGTAAATGTCCGCAGCCGGCGTGATCTCCGCAGTAACCAGGCCCTGCTCGGGCGCCTGGTAGCGAGGTGTACCCCCGACCACTGTCGCATCGGCGCCACGATTGGCGAGATCCTTGGCGATACCGAGATCGCCCACGAGGATGCGCTCTTCGTTGCCAACCAGGGTGACCTGGGACATCGTTGATGCCGCGGTTAAATCGTCTGCACTCACCCCGCGACGAACCAGTTGGAACAGTATATTGGCTGGTTTGACGTCGCGATGCACGACGCCTGCCTCGTGCAGATCGGACAGGCTGGCGGCCAGGGCATCCACCAGTGCCATGATGCTCTGTGGGTCGGGAGCGGTTGAGTCCTGGTACTTGCGCAGGCGTGGTTCGAGCGTGCCCCGATCGGCGAAATCCATGACGAAGTAGGGACACCCATCGTTGAGCCTGCCAATATCGTGGACGGTGACGACGTGGGGCGAGCGAATACGCCTCAACAGGCGTGCCTCGTCGAGGAAGCGCGACATTAGTTCTTCGTCGTCGGTCAGCCCCTCGTGCAGGATCTTGATCGCAACGA
>JBPCXI010000059.1:0-3251 GCA_051008895.1 Gammaproteobacteria bacterium
AGGCATCTACGTCACCGTTGCGCTGATTCCCGGCGCGTTGATGTTATTGAGCCTCGAAGTCATCCGCCGTTACCGGCTCGACGAGAGCCGCCTCACCGTGACCGAACCCGGCGGTGCCCGGCAATGACTAGACTTTTTCGAAACTGCGCTGCGACGCTGGCGCTGGTCAGCGCCATAGCCATCTCGATCGCCATGGCCATGGCCGCGCCGGCACTCGGAGCAGACCGTCCACGCGCGAAGATCGACAGCGGCGAACTGGCGGGGGTCGTCGATCACGGCATTGCGGTGTTTCGTGGCATCCCTTACGCCGCGCCACCGGTCGGCGAACTGCGCTGGCGGTCGCCGCGCCGGCCCGCGGACTGGCAGGGCGTCCGCGACGCGTCGGCGTTCGGGCACGCGTGCCCCCAGCTCAAGGGCATCTATCCGCCTTGGGTCGACGCGCATCTCGATGAGGTCGGCATCGACGAGGACTGCCTGACGCTGAACGTCTGGACGCCGGCCGCGGGTGGCGATCAACTTTTGCCGGTGATGTTCTACATCCACGGCGGCAACATGCAGTACGGCGCCGGCTCGATCCCGATGTATGACGGCCGCTTCCTCGCGGCGCAGGGCGTCGTCGTCGTGACGATCAACTACCGCATCGGCTATCTCGGTCGCTTCGCGCACCCGGCGATGACCCGCGCGCAGGCCGGCGAACCGCTGGCGAACTATGGCGTGTTCGATCAGATTGCCGCGCTCGAGTGGGTGCAGAACAACATCGCGTCGTTCGGCGGCGATCCGGACGACGTGACGATCTTCGGTCATTCCGCCGGCGGTGTGTCGGTCAACGTGCTGATGACGACCCCGCAGAGCGCTGGCTTGTTTCACAAAGCAATAGCGCAAGGCAGCGGCATCCTGATAGACGGGACGCAGCACGCGTTCGAGCGCGGCATACGTGGTGCGGCGCAGAGGTCGCGCGAGGACATGGGCGGCGATTTCGTCGAGCACTTCGGCATCGAGGCTGGTTCCGATGCCGAACTGCTGACCGAGCTGCGCGCGCTGCCGTGGCAGCCGATGGCCGAATATCAGAAGGCGAAGCAGGTCCCGTTCAATCCGGTCGTCGACGGCGTCGTCGTCACGGATCACGTCGCGCGGGTGTTCGAGCGCGGCGAGCAGCATGACGTACCGTACATCGGCGGCGCGAACAGTTGGGAGTGGAACCAGATCGCCGGCATTCCGCTGATCGGCAAGTGGTTTCTGGGCGGTGCGATGATCGACGGCTTGGGCGACGAAGACCTCGCGATGTTCGACGATCAGTGGACGCGCATCGGGCTGTCGCAACGCTGGTTCGCAGAGGGCTTGTTCCTGGCGTCAACGCGCTATCTGGGCAAGCAGATGGCGAACGTGAGTGCGCCCGCGTGGATCTATCACATCACCTATGTGCAGACGAGCATCCGTGGCACGGTGCCGGGTGCCGGTCACGGCGTCGAACTGCCGTTCATGTTCGGTACCGTGCGCGACCACCCGGAATACCAGCGGCCGAAGGAAGCGGCCGGCAACGAGCTGTCGGCCGAGGACCTCGAGTGGGGCGATCGGTTTCAGGCCTACTGGCTGAACTTCGCGAAGACCGGCAACCCGAACGGCCCGGGCCTGCCCGAGTGGCCGGAGTACCGGCCGGACACGGATCTGACGATGGTGCTCGGCGAGGTCGCGCAGCCGCAGGCCGGCCTCTATAAAGACACGCTCGATGCGCTCGAGGAGCGCGCGCTGATTCGTCGCCGGGAGTTCGCCGCGCGGGAGTAGCGCTACCAGATCTTCACGCGCTCGTCGGGCGCGAGATACATCCCGTCGCCCTCGGCGACGCCGAACGTCGCGTAGTACTCCGGCATGTGCGGCACGATGCCGTCGACCCGGTACTTCGGCGGCGAGTGCGGACCGCTGATCAGTTGCTTGCGCAGATACTCGTCGCGCATTTTCGACCGCCAGGTCGCCGCGTACCCGATAAAGAACCGCTCGTCGCCCGAAAAACCGTCGATGATCGTCGGTTCCTCGCCGTCGAGCGACAGGCGCCATGCCCGGTAGGCCATGACCGTACCCGCGAGGTCCGCGATGTTTTCGCCGAGCGTCAGCTCGCCGTTGATGGCCTGGTCCGGCAGCGGCGTGAACGCATCGAAATGGCGCACGAGCCCGGCCGCGCGCGCTTCGTACTGCTCTGCGTCCGCTTCGGTCCACCAGTCGGCAAGACGGCCGTCGCCGTCGAACTTGCGTCCCTGGTCGTCGAAGCCGTGACTGAACTCGTGACCGATCACCGAGCCGATCGCGCCGTAGTTGACCGCGTCGTCGACGTCCGGGTCGAAGAACGGCGGTTGCAGGATCGCGGCCGGGAACACGATCTCGTTCCAGGTCGGCCGGTAGTACGCATTGACGGTCTGCGGCGTCATGCCCCATTCGTTACGGTCGATCGGCCGGCCCAGCTTGCCGACGTGCCAGGCGTGTTCGAATTGCCGCACGGTACGCACGTTGTCGACCAGGTCGCCGGCGACGATCTCGAGCCCCGAATAGTCGCGCCAGACGTCCGGGTAGCCGATCTTCGCGTTGAACGCCGCGAGCTTGCGCCGGGCCCGTGCCTTCGTCTCCTCGCTCATCCAGTCGAGCTCACCGATCGACTCGTCGAACGCGGCGCGCAGGTTCTCGATCATTTCTTCGACGCGCTGTTTGGATTCGGGCGGGAAATGGCGCGCGACGTAGGCCTTGCCGATCAGTTCGCCGACACCGCCGTTGACGAGACGGACGCCGCGTTTCCAGCGCGGGCGAATCTGCTCCTGCCCCGCCAGCGTGCGGCGCTGGAAGTCGAAGTCCTCGAGCACGATGTCCTCGTTCAGGTACCCGGCGAAAGCCTTTAGCGTCCGGAAGCGGGCGTAGGTCTGCCAGGTTTCGATCGGCGTCGTGCGTAAGATGTCGCCGAGTGCGGCAAAGTAGTCTGTCTGCGCGATGATGAACTCATCGGGTGCGCCGAAGCCGCCGGCGGTCAGCAGCAAGGGCCAGTCAAAGCCCGGGCTCAGTTCGGCGGCGGTGTCCAGGTTAAATTTATTGGTATAGATCTTTTGCCGGTCGCGGTTCTGCACGCGGGTCCAGTGCAGCTCGGCGATACGTTTCTCGAGGTCCGCGATCGCTTCTGCAGCCTGCGCACCGTCCGGCCAGCCCGCCAGCGCGAACATGCGTTCGATATGGGCGACGTATTTTTCGCGCACCGCCGCCAATTCCTCGGTGTC
>JBPCXI010000060.1:0-42977 GCA_051008895.1 Gammaproteobacteria bacterium
GCAACGCCGCCGCGCCCGCCGCCGCCGGTATTGCCGACAGCCGCAAACCCGGGTCGGCCGCTACCGACTCCAGCACCCGCACGTAATAATCACCCAGCGACACCATCGTCGCTGCGTCGAACAGGTCAGGGTCGTACGCGAATGCGAACTCCAGTTCGGCTTCGTACACGCCGACGTGGACGTTGAGATCGAACTTCGCCGCATCGCTGTTGATCACCTCCTGTTCGACGGCGACGCCGGTGAGTTCGAGCGCCTGTGACGGCTGGTTGTGCACGGTCAGCATGACCTGCACGATCGGATTGCGACCTCGATCGCGCTCGGGCCGCACGGTTTCGACGATGCGTTCGAACGGCACGTCCTGGTGCGCGTATGCATCCAGCGCAACCTGCTTGACCCGCGCGAGCAATTCGTCGAAGCGCGGTTCGCCGCCGACGTCGGTGCGCAGCACCAGCGTGTTGACGAAAAACCCGATCAGTCCCTCGAGCTCGGTGCGCCCGCGGCCCGCGATCGGTGTGCCGACGACGATGTCCGCCGCGCCCGTGTACCGCGCCAGCACCGCGTCGAACGCCGCCAGCAAAACCATGAACATCGTGCAGCCGTGTGCGGTTGCCATAGCGCCCAGCGCGCCGGTTACGCGCTGCGACAAGCGAACCCGCGACCAGGCCGCCCGCTGCGACATGACCGGCGGTCGCGGCCGGTCGGTCGGCAGCGCGAGCTGTGGCGGCGCGCCGGCGAGTTGCTGCCGCCAATAGCACAGCTGCCGCTCCAGCTCACCGCCGGCGAGCCACTCGCGCTGCCACAGCGCGTAGTCCGCGTACTGCACCGCCAGTGCCGGCAATACCGGCGCCCGGCCCGCGAGGTACGCCGCGTACGCGTCGGCCAGCTCGCGGAACAGCACCGCCATCGACCAGCCATCCGACACGATGTGATGCATCACCACCACCAGCGCATGCTCGTCCGCCGACAGCTGCAATACATGGACCCGCAGCAGCGGACCCGTCGCAAGGTCGAACGGGCGCGCAACCAGTTCTGCGGCACGGGCGCGCCACGAATCGGCATCCGCACGATCGAATTCGACCGGCACGACGAAGCCGTCGTGCACGATCTGCATCGGCGCGCCGTCGACGTCGGCGAAAGTGGTCCGCAACGACTCATGACGTTCGACGAGCGCGGCGATCGCACAGGACAGCGCATCGACATTCAGGGCGCCGTGTGTGCGCACCACCCAGTGCAAGTTGTACGCGGCGTTGTCGGGTTGGAGTTGATCGAGGAACCACAGGCGCTGCTGGGCAAATGCGACGGGCACGTCGTTCGGCCGCCGCTCGGCGCGCAACTGCGGCACCGCAGCAGCGTTGCTATCGCGCAGCGCGTCGGCAACAACCGTCGCGAGGCCGGCCACATTTGGCGCATCGAACATCGCGCGCAGCGGCAGGTCGACCGCGAACGCGTCGCGAATGCGGGCGACGAGCTGCGTCGCAAGCAGCGAGTGACCGCCGAGGTCAAAGAAGTCGTCATGGACGCCGACGACACGCACGCCGAGCACTTCCGCGAACAGGCCGGCCAACGCACTCTCCGTGGCGTCGCGCGGCGCGACGCCACCGCCGGCTGCTGCACCGGACCAGTCCGGCGCCGGTAGCGCGCGCCGATCCAGCTTGCCGTTCGGCGTCAGCGGCAACGCCGGCAGCGGCACGATCAGTGCCGGCACCATATAGTCGGGTAATTGCGTACGGAGGCGGCGCACGATCCTGGCCGTGTCCGGCGCGTCGTCCGCGGGAACGATATACGCGACGAGTCGACGATTACCTGACGCACCGTCCTGCATGACGACGACGCTCGCGACGACGCCGGCGTCGTTAGCGAGTGCCGCCTCGATCTCGCCGAGCTCGATGCGGAAGCCGCGCAGCTTGACCTGACGGTCGAGCCGGCCGAGCAGTTCGAGCGACCCGTCATTGCGCCAGCGCGCGCGGTCGCCGGTGCGATATAGCCGGCCATGTTGCGCAAACGGATCCGGAACGAAGCTCAGCTCGGTCGCGGCCGCGTCATCGACATACCCGGCGCCCACGCCGGCGCCGCCGATGCACAATTCGCCCGGCACGCCGATCGGGGTCGGCCGCAGCGAGTCGTCGCAAACGTACACTTGTGTGTTTGCAAACGGCGCGCCGATCGGCACGACCGCATTCGCTGCCAACGGCGCGTCCGCGCAAGCCGCGGTCGCATCGAACCAGGTGCTGTCGATCGCCGTCTCGGCGGTGCCGTAGGAATTGATTACGCGGCCCTGCTCGCCCACCATCGCGACGAGCTCGTTACACTCGTGCCCGTACCAGTCGTCCGAGCCGACGATGACCAGGCGCATGAATTTAAGGTCGCCCCCGGTCGCCACAACATGACGCATCAGTCCGCGAACGACCGCCGGCACGAATTCCGCGACCGATATGCGCTGATCGCGCAGCAACCGCAGCAGCGCCGGTGGCTCCAGCAGGGTCTCTTTCTGACACAGGACGAGCTGCGCACCGGAACCAAGCGCCCTGACCCAGTCGCCGGTGAACACATCGAATGCAAGACCCGCCATCTGCAGGTGACGATCATCCGGACTGAGTTCGTAGACGTCTACCCAGGCATCGAACGCGTTGGCGAGGTTCGCCTGTGTCACGATCGCGCCCTTCGGCCGTCCCGTCGTGCCGGAAGTAAATAAAACGTACGCGGGCTGGCTTGGCGACAAGCGCCGCGGCGGTCGCGATTCGGGGCACGCTGCAATCGCGTCCACGTCGGCGTCGAGCCTCACGATAACAATATCCGTCGCTGTCGACCCATCGAACAAGCCCGCGAATCGCGTGCGAGTCATGACCGCATCGGGAACCGCGCTGTCGAGCATGTCGGCGATCCTGCGGCGCGGATAATCGGGATCGATCGGTACAAACGCGCAACCAATCTTGTGTGTCGCGAGCATCGATGCGACGGCGTCGATAGACTTGTCCATGCACACGGCAACTCGCGCGCCTGCGCGCAGGCCGTGCTCGAGCAGATGATTGGCCAGCCGATTCGCACGTCGCTCGAGTTCACCGTATGTTGCGCGACTCGAGTCGTCGATAATCGCGCAGGCGTCGGGCGACCGGCCCGCGTGATTTTCGAAGCGCTCGAGCACCGGGATTCCCGGCGCGATCCCGTCATCGACCTGCGCCGAAGTCAGCCGCCGCACCTCTTCCCCGGTCAGCATCGGCAGTCGGCTCAGCGCGCAATCGGATTCGTCGAGTATCGAGGCCAGCAACTGCTCGAAATGCGCTGCAATTCTCTCGATCGATGCACGGTCGAACAGGTCACGGTCGAATTCGTATACCAGTTCGAGACCGCCGGCATGCTCGCCGATCGACAGCGTCAAATCGAACGTCGACACGCCGTGATCGAGTAGCCGACCCATCGCGAACTCGACGCCGCCGACGTCCGCGCGTCGATCGGGGATCGGCGTCATGTTGAACATGACCTGGAACACCGGCGCATAACTCAGCGTTCGATCGGGCTTCAACGCCTCAACGAGTTTCTCGAACGGCAGTTGCTGATGAGCCTGCGCATCGAGCGTGACTTTTCGCACCCGCGTCAGCAGTTCCGTGAACGTCGGGTCGCCCGACAGATCCACACGCAGCGCGAGCGTGTTTATAAAGAGTCCGATCAGCCCGTCGAACTCGAGGCGCTCGCGGCCGGCGACGGGCGTGCCGACCAGGAGATCTGTCTCGCCGGTATAGCGTTGCAGCAACACGTCGAACGCGCCAAGCATGACCATGAACAGCGTGCAGCCGCGCGAACGACCGAACGTTCTCAATGCCTCTGTTTGCCGGCCGTCGATCTGCCGCCACAACCAGCCGCCGCGAAAGCGTTGCTCGGCGGCACGCGGCCGGTCGGTCGGCAGTTCGAGCGCCGGTGGCGCACCGGCCAGTTGCCGCATCCAGTATTCGAGCGCGGTTGCGAGTTCACGGTCCCGGCGGGGATCGCGTTGCCAGGCCGCGAAATCCGCGTATTGATGCTCGAGCGGCGGCAGCTCCGGCGCACGACGATCCGCGATCGCGCCATACAGATCCGCGAGCTCCCCGAACAGAACGCCGTTCGACACGCCGTCGCTGACGATATGGTGAACGACGATCACGAGCCGGCTTTTGCCGGGCGCGTAGTGCTCGAGGTGCACGCGCAACAAAGGTCCTTGCTCAAGATCGAACGGTTCGGCCGCGATCCGCCACAAATCATCGCGCAGCGCATCAGCGCCGAGTCCCGTGCGGTCCGTCTCGACGATTGCCACCGCGGCGTCGCTGCTGACGCGCTGCCGCGGCTGGCCGCCGCGTGACGGAAACGTCGTGCGCAAACTCTCGTGGCGGGCGACGAGTTGATCCAGCGCGCGCTGCATGATGCCGGCATCCACATCACCCGACAGGTCGATCGTAAAGGCGATGTTGTATGCCGGACTGTCCGGATCGAGTTCATTCAGGAACCACAGCCGTTCCTGTCCGTATGACAGCGGTGCATCCTCGCCACGATTGACGCGCGGGATCGTCGTCGCAACGCGTTTCGCCGCCGCGGCCTCGTCGCGCAACCGGTCGATTTTCGCAGCGAGCGTCGCGACCGTGGGCTCGTCGAACAGGTCTCGCAGCCCGATGTCGACTTGAAACTCGATGCGCAGCCGCGCCAGCAGGCGAGCGGCAGACAAGGAATGCCCGCCGGCCGCGAAAAAGTCATCGTCCCTGCCGACGCGCTCGAGACCGATGACCTCGCACCAGATTTCGGCGACCCGCAGCTCCGTGTCTCCGTGCGGCGGCGCGTAGGCGCCCGCCACCACGACCGCACTCAAGTCCTCGGGCTGCGGGGCCGGCAGCTGTCGGCGGTCGATCTTGCCGGTCGGAGTCAGTGGCATTTCGTCGAGCAGCACAAACCCGCTCGGCACCATGAAATCCGGCAGCCCCGCAAGCAACGCACGACGCAACGCCGCGCGCAGCTCATCCGGTCGCGTATCCCCGCTGTCGGCGACGATCCAGGCGACGAGCATCGGCGTCCCGGCTTCATCTTCGCGAATATCAACGGCCGCGCGCTCGATCTGCGGTTGAGCACCAAGCGCGTTCTCAACTTCGCCGAACTCGATGCGGAAGCCGCGGAGCTTGATCTGCTGATCGAGCCGCCCAAGGCATTCGATGTTGCCGTCCGGTCGCCAGCGCGCGAGATCACCGGTCCGATAAAGCGTCTCACCATCGATGAACGGATCCGACACGAATTTTTCGGCGGTCAGATCGTCGCGCTCCCAGTAACCCGCGCCGAGACCGACACCGCCGACATAGAGCTCGCCGATAACGCCCGGGGGAACCGGGTTCATTGCCGTATCGAGAATTAGTGTGCGGACGTTTGCGATCGGCCGACCGATCGGCACGCGCGTCAAGGTTGGATCCCAATCACGGGTGTCGTAGCAGGTCGCGTCCCAGATCTCGGACGTACCGTACGTGTTAAGCAACGCCGCGCCGGGTGCAGCGATCCTGAAGCGCTCCAGCAACGTCGGCTGCAGCGGTTCACCGCTGGTAATCCATGTCTTCAGCGCCGGCAGTCGCGTGCCGAGCTCCGGTTCGGTGTCGAGCAGCGCGGCGAGCAGCGACGGCACGACAACGACATGACTGACACGCCTGCCGTGCGCAAGACCGTCGATCAGCAGCTGCGGATCGCGCAGCGTATCCTCGGACAGTACCTTCACGGCCGCGCCGTGCAGCAGCGCGCCGAATACCTCCCAGACGGAGTCGACGAAATTCGGGCTCGTCCTCAGCACAAAACAATCGTCAGCGGCAAATTCGAATTCCTGCCACATCCACGCACAACGATTGACGGCGCCGCGGTGCAGGCCTATCGAGCCCTTGGGTCGACCCGTCGACCCGGACGTATACAACACATAGGCGGGATCGTCGGGACGACCGGGAGTCGAAAAAGTGTCGTCGCCATGTGACGCGAAGTCGAAGCGGTCGAGACGCACGATCCTGATATCGGAATCGAACGTCGCGGCAGCCTCGCCCATCGTCAACAAGACGCCGATGCGCGTGTCGCGCGCGATGAATTCGAGACGCGTGTCCGGATACGCTGGATCGAGTGGTACGTATGCGGCGCCTGCTTTGAGTACCGCGAGCATCGAAACGACGAGTTCCGGCGAGCGCGGAACGGAAACACCGACCAGGTCCCCGGCCGCGACACCGAGATCGCGCAAATGCGCGGCCAGCCGACCCGCGCGGCGATCCAGTTCGCTGTAGCTAAGCTCGTGTATATCGGCAGAGCCAGGCGCGCACTCACTGACGACGGCGATCGCTGTCGGGGTGCGCCGCGCCTGCGACTCGAACAGCGCATGCAGCGTCGCATCCTCGGGATACGTCGCCGCGGTGTCGTTCCAGTCGCGGAGCACCTGCCGTGCAGTGTCGTCGTCCAGCAGCGGCAGGTCCGCGATCGGCGTGTCCGGTCGTCGACTTACGACATCCAGCCAGCGCGTGAGTTGCGCCGGAAACGCGTCGGCGACGCCGCGCTCGAACAGGCCGCACGCGTAACCGAAGTATCCGTCGATCGGCGCGCCTTGCCCGAGATCGGATAGCGACAGCTCGAGGTCCCAGTAAGATCCGCGCTCGGAGGGCCACGTCGTCAGACCGAAGTCGACGTCACCGCCGCTTACCACCGCCTGGCGTCCGGACTCGAACAGGAACAGTAGTTGAAACAGCGGATGCCGACCGAATCGTCGCTGCGGAGCGACCGCCTCGACCACGCTTTCGAACGGCGCGGTGCTGTTTTGAAACGCCGCCAGCGACGTCCCGCGCTCCGCGCGCAGTAGCTCGCCGAACGACGCGCCCGGCGGGACGCCGGTTCGAAACACGACGTTGTTGACCATGCAGCCGACGATGTCCCGGGTCGCGTTCGCGTCCCGGCAGGTAACCGGCGAACCGATCGGGATATCGGCCTCC
The DNA here is from genome assembly GCA_051008895.1 of Gammaproteobacteria bacterium. Lineage (GTDB taxonomy): Bacteria > Pseudomonadota > Gammaproteobacteria > Steroidobacterales > SMWD01. The sequence goes on from JBPCXI010000060.1 coordinate 6,957, forward strand.
TCGGCATAGCGATACAGCAACCCGCGAGTCGCGGCGAGCAGCGTCATGAATAACGTCGCGCCCGACTCGCGCGCCAGCGCACGTAATCGATCCGCAAGGATCGCGTCGATCGATACCGGCAGTTGTCGCTGGCGCCGTCCTGCCGCCGGCTCGGCGGCGTGCCGCGGCAAGCCCACGGTGTCGCTGATGCCGCTCAGCGCACCGCGCCAGTATTGCAGCTGCCGCGCCAGCGCGTCGTCGTCGAAATCCGCCCGCTGGCGGGTCGCGAAGTCGTGGTACTGCATCGCTGCAGGCACTGCGGCCGGGACGCCGGTCAGTTCGCCCGCATAGAAGCCGGCGAGTTCGTCGCGCAAAACCCGAATCGACAGGCCGTCGGCAATGATGTGGTGCGCGTCGACAACGAGAAAGGCGCGGTCGGATGCGCTTCGATACAGCGTCCCGACGATGAGCGGCCCGGTCGACAGATCGTAGTCCCGGTCTCGCGATGCGCAAGCAGCCGCGGTAATTCGCATCATCGCCTGACTCGGCGAGTGCTCGCGAACGTGAATAATGTCGAGTTCGGGCCCGCTGGACGACTGCACGACCTGGCGGATCCCGTCATCGTCGCGAAACACGGTACGCAATATCGAGTGACGCTCGATAACGGCAAACCATGCCCGGCGCAATGCGGCCTCGTCGAGATTCCCGTCGAGCGGGATGACGAACTGCTCGTTGCCACCGCCGACGCCCGGATACAGCTGCTCGAGCAACCAGAAACTTTGCTGCGGATACGACAGCGGCGCCGACGCCAGATTTATCGCCGCGTCCGCGCCGACCTCCGCACCCTGCGCGTCGGCGACGGACGCATAGCGTGCATCGACCTGCGGCCGATGATTTGCCCTCAGGTAATCCGCGAGGTCGGCAATCGTCGGCGCATCGAATATCGCGACGAGCATTACATTCGCGTCCAGCATGCGTTGCATCGCGCTGGTCAGACGCACTGCGGCGATCGAATCGCCGCCGAGGTCGAAGAAATTCTCCGTGCGGCCGATTGCATCTTGCGCCAGGACTTCCTGCCAGAGGTTCGCGAGATCACGCTCGAGCGCGCTCTGATAGTCGGGCGGCAGGAGCTCCTCATTGCGACGGCGAACCGGGTCCGGCAACGCGCGCCGGTCGAGTTTGCCGCTCGGCAGGCGCGGCATCTCGCGCAACGTGACCCAATCCGTCGGCACCATGTAGTCGGGCAACTGCCCCGCGAGCCAATCGCGTATGTCGCGCGCGCCGTCCAGGGCTGACGACAACGCCCGATGCAACGGCGTCGACCCCGTCGACGTCTCGGCATACGCGGACGCATAGGAATAACTGTCTCGATTCCCGTCCACGCGCCGAATCTCGGTCGCGATGCGATAGTCAGGGTGCACCCCGTCGCTCGCGGTCGCGAGCCACTCGCTGGCCAGCAGGTCCCCGGCGACAACGTCCACGCCGATGCGCTCACCGGTATCGCCGAGCGGAAAAAATGCGGGCAGCCAGGCCTGCTGATTCCGCAGATAGTCGATCGACTGATCGCCCGTTGTCGTCACCACGGTCCACAGCACGAAGCCGTCGACGCGCCCGTCGCGACGTATTTCGAATTCGGCGCCGCCCGACGAGTCGACCGGCAACGCGCGGGCGAAATCCAGATCCTCGAATACGTGGGTGTCGGACACGACTGCGTCGGCCGGGAGATTGCGTATGCACAAACGCACGTCGAAACGCCGGCCAAACTTGGCGAATACCCGCTCCGCATAGTCCGCCGCGAGCGGGCTGAACCGCGGCTGCGTAGCGACCGATTGCGGCAATTCGACAGCCGCAATCATCGTGGTGCAACGCGCCGGAATCGGCACGCAACCCGCGGCGAAAAACCGTCGCGCAGAATTCCAGACGGTCGCGATGCCGTCCGCACCGCCGATATTCCCGATGATGCCCTGCGTGCAGACGTCGACGGATTCCGGCAACCGCAGGCTCGTCATGTCGCCGCTGATGACCTCTATCGTGTCGGTGAGCCCCCGATCGGCGACCAGTGCCCGCGCCTTCTCGGCCGCTTCGTCGAGCACCTCGACCGCATAGACTTTGCGGGCCCCGGCCTCCGCACACATGCGCGCGAGCACCGCGTTCTCGCCGGTGCCGATGTCGAGAACGACACGATCGCGCACCGTCGCCTCGAGCGCGTCGCGATACCGGTCGAGACGCTCGTGCTCCGCGCTCATCAAGTCGTACAGGAACTCGTCGTACAACTGGTAGGGCCCGATCGACGGCCACAGCTCCGTCGTCGCATCGCCGACCTCGCGCGGGACGACGTAGCCGACCAGGCGGGGGCGGCCGTTCTGCGCCTGGCGTAACGCAACCGCCGCATCCGCCACGCCGGCATGACGGCGCAACGCATTTTCGACCTCGCCCGGTTCGATCCGATAGCCACGCAGTTTTATCTGCTCGTCGCCACGCCCGGCGAACTGCAGTTCACCCGACGGTGACAGCCGCGCCAGGTCTCCGGTGCGGTAGGCTCTGGTCGGCGCGCCAGGGCCGATGGCAAGGTCGACGAAGCGCTCTGCCGTCAACGCATCGTCGCCGAAATAGCCGCGAGCGACACCAGGTCCGGCCACGTACAACTCACCGACCTCGCCCATCGGCACCGGCACCTGTCGTTCGTCGAGCACCAGGAGTTCGAATTGCCGCAGCGGTCGACCGAGCGACTGCAGGTTTTCATCGTCGAGCCGCTCGGGAACGTACTCGAAGATCGTCAGTTGCCCGCTGGTCTCGGTAATCGCGTAGGTATTGAAAAGCGCAGTCCGCGAATCTCCCGCGGCGGCGAACCAGGCGCGCACGTCCGCACCGACGACCGGCTCGCCGCTCAGCACGACGGCTCGCAGCGCTGCACCAAAATCGGCGCGACGCACGTCGTCCGCAAGAAAATTCTGGCGAAACGCGGACGGCGTCTGACTGACGACCGTTACCCGGCGATCGGCGACGAGCCGGGCGAAGCCGCGCGGGTCGTTGCGCAACGCCGGTGGCACGACGACGAGGTGGCCGCCGTGCCGCAGCGCGCCCCATATCTCCCAGACCGAGAAGCCGAACGCGCAGGTATGAAACAGCGTCCACACGTCGTCGCTCGCGATATCGAGGACGTCCCCGATATCGTCGAACAGATTTTCCAGGTTGCCGTGCGTGACCATGACGCCTTTCGGCGCGCCGCTCGAGCCCGATGTGAACATCACGTAACAGAGATTGTCGCGCGTGACGCGGATGCCGGGGTTCGTGACACCACCGCTCCCCGGACTTGCGCTGACGATCGGCAGGTCGAGCGACTCGAGAGCGGCCCGACCCGCAGCGTCCGCGACAACGGCCGCGGGCATAGCGACGTCCGCGAAACGGCGCAGCCGCTCGGCCGGCAGTGCCGGGTCCAGCGGCAGATAGGCGCTGCCGGATTTCATGATGCCGACGATGCCGGCAACCGCATCAACGCCGGCGGTCGCGCTGATGGCGACGACGCGGCCGGCCTCATCGCTCGATTCTGACAGACCGTGAGCAATACGATTCGCGCGCGCATTCAGCTCGGCGTACGTCAGCGCTTCACGCTCGTCGCTGACCGCTATCGCGTCCGGACGCGTGTGGGCGTATTCCTCGACAAATGTATGCAAAGCACGCATCGGTTCAGGTCCGGCACTCGAGACCGACGATGGGCGGATTGTCCATATATTCCCGCCAGTAGTCGTTCCCGTGCTCGGCTACCCCCGCCGCGTCGAGTTGCAACGGATGCCAGCGCACGTCGACGAAGCCGGCAGCACGAAGCACGCGCTCGTACGTAGCGCGCGAATACCAGTGCGCATGGATCCGGAACATGTCGCGGCCCGCGATCATCCAGTAGGTAATCATCGCACCGTCGCACAGCGGTTCGTCGGCTGACTTGTTAAAGCCGTATTGATCGTAGCCTCGATACTGCTCGATCGCCTGGTCTGGATTCTCGTTCAGTGCGACGAAGCGCCCGCCCGGCGGCAGCGCGGCGACGATGTTCGTGCACATGCGCGCCAGCGCCGCCTCGTCGGGGGCGTAGTGCAGCAGATAGGCCGCGGTGACGACGTCGAACGGCCCGGCAACGTCACTGCGATCGATCTCGCCGACATCCGCGCAAAGATATTCGATGCCGAGCAGCTCCTCTCGCTCCCGCGCCTGCGCCAGCTCGATCATCGCACTCGATATGTCGATGCCGACAACGTGGTCCGCGCCCGCGGTTTTCAGCCGCCGCGAATAGAAGCCCTCGCCGCAGGCGAGATCGAGTACGCGCAATCCGCTCACGTCGCCGATCAGCTGCATGAATGTATGCGCTTCGATGTAAGACCTGAGCGGCGATTCTTTCGAGCGCCGATACTGTTCCGCGATCTTGTCGTACTGCGCGTGCATCGACATCGGCTGCGCGATCAGCGAACAGTCTCCCGCGACCACTCGCCGAGCAAGTCGCGGCATTCGTCCGCGAGCACTGGACCGGAAATCGCGACACCGAGGCCCCGCTCCGCCAGCGTCGCGTGGCGAACTTCGAGCTCACCACCGGTGATCGCCTGCATGTCGGCAAGCGACGCGCCGTACACGACCTCGTCGATGCGCGCGTAGTGGCACGCGCTCAGGCACATCGGGCAGGGCTCGACGGTTGCATAGAGGACGCAACCTTCGAGCGACAGGCGCCGCAGTCGCTGACAGGCCGCGCGGATCGCCCGCATCTCGGCGTGCGCCGTGACATCGAGTTCGCCGATCACGCCGTTGCCGACGGTCGCGACAACTTCGCCGTCGCGCACGAGGCAGGCGCCGACCGGTGGTTCGCCCGCCAGCATGCCGCGACGCGCGGCGGCAATCGCCGCGCGCATGAATACCGCGTGCGCCGAGGCGGCCGAATCCGACGACGCCGGCTCAGTCATCCTCGCCCCGGTAGATGCAGCCGGACGTGCACGTCTCGTTGATCACGACACGCGACAACTGCGGCAGATCGGGTTTGAGGCGGCGCCAGATCCATTTTGCCAGCACCTCGCTGGTCGGATTCTCGAGCCCCTCGATGTCATTCAGATAATGATGATCGAGTTGCTCGTAGACCGGTTTGAAGATCTTCTTGATCTCGCCGTAGTCGACGACCCAGCCCATGACCGGATCGAGGTCCCCGCTGACGTAGATCGTGCCCTTCCACGAGTGCCCGTGCAGTCGCCGGCACTTGTGATCCTCGGGCACGTTCGGCAGCCGGTGAGCGGCCTCGAACATGAACTCTTTATATATCTCCATATACTCCTCCGGAACCGGATCGTCTCTACACGGCCGGCCGTGTGACGGGCTCGGTCGCCGGCGGGATTGTCGGCCTGGGGGAAATCATTGTCCGGTGTGATTTCGCAGGTGCGGTCGCGATGGGTTTCTCGGCCCGTCGTCAATGACCGAATCCGGTTATTTGCCCGTATTCTGCATCAGTAGCGGGCCGCGAGGCCACTCGCCGGGCCGGCCAGCCATTGCCTGACGGGACAAAGCAGCGTCCTGGATTGATGTTGGCGCCCGCGCGGGCGCGGGCTACCATGCGCCTTCGCCGCTGGCCATCCACCTGGAGAATCATGGACACGAACACAGAAATCCGCACGATCGCGATCATCGGCGGCACCGGGGCGCTCGGCACCGGGCTGGCGCGCCGCTGGGCACGCGCAGGATACGAAATCGTGATCGGCTCGCGCACGGCACCGAAGGCCGAAACCGCCGCCGCCGAGCTGGCGCAAGCCGTGCCGGATGCCCCCGTTAAAGGGCTGGCGAATCTCGAGGCGGCGCAAGCAGCCGATATCGTCGTGCTGACCGTGCCCTTCGCACATCAACAGCCGACGCTCGAAGACATTCGCCCGGGCCTGGCGGGCAAGATCCTCGTCGACACCACCGTGCCGCTGATGCCGCCAAAGGTGGCTCGCGTGCAGCTGCCCGAGGAAGGTTGCGCCGCGGTCCGTGCGCAACAGATCGTCGGCGACGACGTGCTCGTCGTATCGGCATTCCACAACGTTGCGGCCGACGTGATGGCAACGGATGCGGAGAACGCCTGCGACGTCCTCGTCGCCGGCGACAAGCTGGCAGCGCGAGAAGTCGTGGTCGAGCTCGCCAGGCAAGCCATGTTCAAAGCCTGGCACGCTGGCCCACTCGTCAATTCCGCCGCGATGGAAGCACTGACGTCCGTGCTGATTTTCATGAACCGGCGTTACGAGGGCAGCCACACGGGCATTCGGATGACCGGAGTCCGGGAAGACTAGCCCGCACCGGGTGACCGGCATGCCCGCAGCAGCTTTGTCGCTATTCCCGGTGCCCGGCGTCCCGGAGATCGAGGCAGGCCAGAATCTCCCGGAGATCCTCGCGGATTGTATCGCGCGCGCGAAACTCGACGTGCGCGACGGCGACATCATCGCGGTCGCGCAAAAGATCGTCTCGAAGGCCGAAGGCCGCTTCGTCGACCTGCGCGACGTCACACCGTCCGCCTCGGCGCTAGCGCTGCAATACTCGCGTGACAAAGACCCGCGCCTCGCGGAAGTCATCCTGCGCGAAAGCAAACGCGTCGTTCGCGACACGCCGCTGGTGCTCATCGTCGAACACCGCAGCGGCGTCGTGCTCGCCAACGCCGGCATCGATCGTTCCAACGTCCGGGGTGACGAAGACACGGTGCTGCTCCTGCCGGAGGATGCCGACGCCTCGGCCGCGCAAATGAAACGAGCGCTGGAAACGCGCTTCGGCGTGCGTCTCGGCGTACTGATCACCGACAGCGTAGGCCGGCCCTGGCGACTCGGCACGACGGGTATCGCGATCGGCAGCGCCGGTATCGAGGCGATGCACGACATGCGCGGCGACCGCGACATGTTCGGCCGCGTGCTGCAGGTCGCCGAAGTCGCAGTCGCAGACAGCGTCGCCGGCGCCGCCGGACTCGTCATGGGCGAAGGGGCCGATGCCGTGCCGGCCGTTATCGTGCGCGGAATCGAGGCCGGTGCAGCGACGCAAACCGCACGCGATATTCTCCGACCGGACGGAGAGGACCTGTTTCGATGACGGATGACCGCAGCTTCGTCGTGCTGTCCGGCGGCGTCGGCGGCGCGAAGCTGGTTCTGGGCCTCAGCCGGATACTACCGGCCGAGAGACTCACCGTTATTGCGAACACCGGGGATGATTTCGAACATCTAGGGCTACCGATCTCGCCGGATATCGATACGCTGATTTATACGCTGGCCGACGCGGTCAATACCGAAACCGGATGGGGCCGCAGCGACGAGACGTGGAATTTCATGGCCGCACTCGAGCAGCTCGGCGGCGAGACGTGGTTCCGGCTCGGCGACCGTGATCTCGCAACCCACGTCCGGCGCGCGAGCCTGATCGCCGGCGGCGCGACCCTGGCGGAAGCAACCGCAGACTTGTGCCGCGGGTTCGGCGTCAAGCAGAGCATCCTGCCGATGGCGGACCAGCCGGTGCGAACCCGGATCGTGACCGACGATACTACGCTCGATTTTCAACACTATTTCGTGCGCGAGCGGGCGGAGCCGAGCGTGCGCAGAATCGACTATCACGGCGCGACGTCGGCGCGGCCGCCGGCCGCAGCACTCGCCGCACTGCGCGCGGAAACGCTGGCCGGAATTATCGTTGCGCCGTCGAACCCGTACCTGAGTATCGATCCGATCCTGTCGGTGCCCGCGATGCGCGCGGCGATCGTTGCGGCCGACGTGCCCGTCGTATCGGTGTCACCGGTCGTCGACGGGGTCGCCGTCAAGGGACCGACCGCGAAAATCATGCGCGAACTCGGCCACGACGTATCGGCCGCCGGCGTCGCCGCGCACTACGGCGACCTGCTCGACGGTTTCATCGTCGACTTGACGGATAACGATGCGATCGACGAGATCGCCGCGACGGGCCTCGATGTCGTCGCGCAACAAACCTTGATGTCCAATATCGAGGACAAGATCGCGCTGGCGAAGTCGACAGTGGAATATATCGCGAGGCTCACCGCCGCAGCGAGCTGCTGATGTCAGATTGCGAAAAACGATTACGTCGTTTTACGCCGCATCCAGCCGAGAAATCCCAACGCAGAGCCGAATAGCCACACCGCAGCCGGCACCGGAACCTGAGCGAAACTCAGGTTGTCATAGAAGACGCCCGAGCCGTTGAAGTTAGTGGACGTGGCACCAAAGCCGAAGGTCAGATTATCTCCGACCATGTCTGCAGTGATTAACAAATCGACGTTGTATCGCATCCATTCGACCGGCAGGTTGGTGGAATCATTGCTTGCGAAGGATTCGCCACCGTTAACAAAGTCCTGCGTCAGGATGTACGCAAAGGCGCTGCTGTCGGCCTCGAGGTTGCCAATTTTCGCGTCGTAGCCAAATCGCCAGGTGCTGCCGACGTCGCCTGCGCCGACTGTCTGTTCCTGGTAGGTGGAGGCTGAGACGTACGAAGTCATTTGATCAGCGTTGTTGTAGTCGCTGTATTTGGACAGTACAACGGCGCCCTGAGTCGGGCCGCCCTGGCCCGTAGCGACGCCCTGGATGGAGCCCGGGTCACCATTCGCTGCAGCGAAAGGTCCGTATTGACCCGTGATATTCGCGGGACCCGTGTACGGGTTGGCGTCATAGACGATGCCGTAAATCTGCCAGCCGTCAGCGTCAAGATCGTTCACGAAAGGGGGAGTAGCGCCCGGGTCAGAGAACCCCTGGTTTGGCGTCATGCCCTCGAAGTCCTGGCTGTATGCGGTAAGTGCGGCGCTGCTGGTCGGCGCGAAGGCGACTGTCGCCAATAAGACCAGTACGGTCAAACCGGATTTGAAATAGTGGTTGCAGGACATGAGTTTCCCCTTGGTCAAAATTTTTTCGCGCACGACACAATTGAACGAATGGTCCGCTTACCGGTGCCACCCGGCAGCGCAACGCACTCGCCTTGCATTTAGCTTTAGTCGTTAGATGACCTATCCAGAAGTTGCGTCATCGGAATAGGTCTACGATTGAAAGCTACGCCCGTTTACGCACGGCCGCAAGTTTACATAAGCCAAGGCTGTCCTGGACCGCCGCAAATGTTCGGATTGGGTCGGCAGCGGACCCTCGCTATTGCAGCGCGTCAGTCATCGGCTGAATGGCCGTTTTCGGCCAGAAGCGGTCATTCAGATAGCAGTGATATATGTTGACAATATATTGTCAATCTGACAGTATATTACCAATGGCTAAGAAACATTCACCGACGGGAAAGATGTTGACCGACCTGATCCTTGAGACATTCACGCTCAATGGGGCGCTGCTCTCCGCAGGTGACGAGCTCGTGAACGACATTGGCCTCAGCAGCGCTCGATGGCAGGTTCTGGGAGCGCTTGCGCTGGAAAATCGCTCTCTCACTGTGGCCCAGATCAGCCGTCGGATGGGCTTATCCCGCCAAGCTGTCCAGCGACTGGCAAACGATTTGGAGGCAGAAGGCATTCTGACGTATCAGGAGAACCCTGATCACAAGCGATCAAGATTAGCGACGCTCACAAAGCAAGGTGAAGCGGCCTACTCGAAGGCGGATACGCGACAGATTGATTGGGTAAATGGGCTCAGCAAAGGTATCCGCCGACGAGACATTCAGACGGCAATGAAGGTATTACAGTCGATTAATGACCGTCTCCAGCAAAACGCCAACGACGAGGAGAACTGACATGAAAAAGCGAATTCACGCTATCGCTGGCATCACGGGATTCACCATGATTCTCATCTTTTGGTCATCCACCGTGGTATCTGAATTGTTCGGTTCGTACGCCGACATCACCGCCGTTAAGACATCCATTCCCTGGGGAATGATCATCCTTATTCCAGCGCTCGCGATCGCTGGCGCTTCCGGAATGGCCATGGGTCGGAAGTGGAAAGGAGCGTTGGTGAGCAGCAAGCAGAAACGCATGCCATTCATCGCACTAAACGGCCTGCTAGTTCTAGTGCCTGCCGCGTTCTTCCTGGCGAACAAAGCAGAGACGGGAGTTTTCGACCTGTGGTTCTATTGCGTTCAAAGCATCGAGCTGATCGCAGGAGCAACTAACCTTTGCTTAATGGGGCTGAACATCCGTGATGGTCTCACTATGTCAGGGCGACTTCACGGTAAGCCGCGGACGCAAACTTGAACCTGAAGAAACGGTGAACAGGATTTGCGTTAGGTACTCAATACATCATCTTCGGATCCCGGTAGCTCTTGAACTCAAGCAAGTTGTTAGCGGGATCGACAAGCATAAAGCTGTGATGCGCCTCCGGCTGCCCGTCGAAACGGACGAATGGATCCTTGAAGAAGGTCAAACCAATGTTGCGGGCAAGTTGTAGCGTATCGTCGAAGTCCGCTTTCCGGCGAAACGTAATCCCGAAGTGGCGCGGATATGGTTCTGGTTCGGGGTCGATCTTGTCGGGAGCCAAATGGCAGACGACCTGGTCACCGAAAAAGTCGAGTGTGATGCGATCCGGATAGCGTCGGGCGACCCGACAGCCCAAATCGGTATAGAAGCGCTCGGTCTCGTCCAGATCGCGACAGGGAATCGCAAGGTGGAAGACGTTATCGGAGTCACGCATCAGGGCGGTCGCGGAGCAGTATTTCGCGAGTATACATTTCGCTACCGATTACCGGTGTTGAGAAATGGTCAAGAATCTGACCCGCGAGATGCCGAAGGTCTTCCCGCTGGAGGTTGCCGCGCGCCTCGACTGCCCCGTGGCGGGAAACGATTTCCCGCAGGCGGCGCGCGAGCCGCCGCGGCGTCCAGGGCCATTGAATGAGTCGCTGCATGCATTCGGGGAACCACCAACGGTACAGCACGCCCACACCGTAGTCGAAGCAGGGCTCCGGGTCAGCGTCCTCCACAAACACCTCGACCAGTCTTTCTACGATATTCAGGCCCGCGGCGGTGGACAGCGCCGTCGCGCCCCAGATGCGTGGATTGCATTCCAGGAGCCGAAAGTTGCCGTCCTCCGACTGAATGAATTCGCACTGGCAGACGCCGTTCCATGCCAGTCCGCCCAGCAATGACTTCGAGGTTTCAATAATCTCCGGGATGCGCGTCGTGAGACACGCGATGGCCGGACCGCCGTGATCGTACTTGCAGCAAACGCGCTGTTCGGAGATGCCAGCAAGAGCTTCGCCCTCGCGACAGAGCATATTGACATGGTGTTGCTTTCCGGGAGTGTAGGACTGGACGATGTAACGGTCCTCGCCGCTCGGGAGGTAGCGTTGCGTGTCAGGCAGATTATTGAGGTAAGCCGCGGCATCCCGAGCGGTATCGAAAAACATGACGTCGTGCGAACCCCACGAGTCTCGTGCCTTTACCACCAGTGGCTGATTCAATTCCCGTGCTGTCTCAATCCAATCGCCATCGACGCTCGCAAGGCACGTGTCCGGTGTCGCAATGCCCAGATCCTTGCACAGCTTGAACGTTTCCCACTTGTCAAACAGGATTCGCGCCTTGACATGGTCCTCGACGAGGATCGTGGCATCTGTCGCTGCGGTAATTTGCCCTTTGAGTTTCGCGAGCGTTTCTGAAACCGGGTGGCCTGCGGGCAACACGGCGTCCGCTCCGTAAATGCCGATCTGCTCGATGAGTTTCTCGGCGAAAGCCTGAGGCGCCACGACCGGGTCGGGGTAGCGAAACAGTGCCAGCAGCCGTTGGCTCCGAAAAAAATGATCCGGGCGCCCAAACCGATGGCGAGTCCGTTCTACCTCGCCGCCGATGACCTCGTAGCGCGAAGGCAAGCTGTTGATTACCGCCAGTCCCGAGCGGCTGTACGCGTTCAGCACCAGGACTCGCTTTTCGGTTTTTGTTCTTTCCTTCACGGGAATTCGAGTTCGCTCAAGTGACGAAGTTTACGACAGAAATCTGAATGTCCACTTTTGGCCGGAAACGGACATCCAGCGCCAGGTAGCTGCGCCGCAATGGGGAGCTTCCGTTTCCTGCGGAAAGCGGGCGAATGGGATATTTCATTTAGCCGATACCCCGAATTCGCGTCCAACAGGCGAAAGAGCGGCACATAACGCCTGATAGCTTTCCCGTCTCACGCTAGATTACTTTTATGGCAGCCCCGGTTTCTACAGATTCTGTCTGGCGAGCTCTCGGCGAAAATGCATTCGCCGTACTTTCATGGGTAACGCCCAAAGGCGAGGCTCGTTCCGCCGGCATCGTTTATCTCGTCAAGGGCCGGAAACTGATCATCGGCACCGAGAGCGACTCCTGGAAAGCACGTCAAATCCGCGCCAATCCACATGTATCAATAACCGCGGTATTCAAGCGGCGGATCTTTTTCCTGCCGTGGATAGCCATACCGGACGCGACTATCATTTTCCGTGGCCGGGCAAGAGTGATCGAACCCAAAGATATCGATCAGCAAATCCTGCATGAGCTGGAACAGGGCATGGAGCCTGATCCCGAGAGGAATGCGAACACGTGTTTCGTTGAGATCACGCCCGCGGGCGATTTCCTGACCTATGGCATCGACGTGCCGGCCGCAGCGATGGGTGACCCGCAAAAAGCGATGGGCCGGGTGGCTGTATCGTCGGGCGGAGTTAGCGACGCAAAGCCGGGATGACCTCTTCCGCGAGCGCTTCCAGCTGCTCGACGAAATCCCAGAGCGGGTTCAACACGATCATTCCGGCGCCCAGCTCCAGTACGCGGCCAAGGCCGTCGGCAAGCTGCTGCGTACTGCCCCAGACGCAGGTGTCCGCAACGTAGTCGGGGTTCGCCTCGATCTGCCACGGGTAACGTCGGCCGAAGAATTCGTCGAGCCGGCGTTTCGCGCGACCGGCGTCCGCATCGACGGCGAGGTAGACGCGCTTGGAGATCGGAAAAGTCGCCGGATCGCGGCCCTCCTCGTCCATGAACCGCCGCAAGTTACCGACGTGCACGCCGAAGTCTGCGGTCGTTGTCGGCCCGGCACACATGTAGCCGTCGGCGACGCGAACCGCGCGGCGCAGTGCGTCCGGATGCTGGCCGCCGAACCATAACGGCGGGTGCGGTTTCTGCACCGGCTTCGGCTCCATTTGCGCGCCGCGCAGCGTGTAGAAACGGCCGTCGACATCGACCGCATCCTCGGTCCAGAGACGCTTGATGATGTCGACGCTTTCATTGAATCGCGCGAGCGCATCGCCGGCCGATGCGCCGAAGATCTGGAAATACCGATCGCCCGCGAAGATTGGTCCGAGCCCGACGCCGAGAATCACCCGGCCGTTGCTCATGTGGTCGATCGAACCGACGCTCTTTGCCAGCTGCGGCGCATTGCGGATCGGCAGCACGATCACCGACACACCGAGCTTGAGTTTCTCGGTGACTGCGGACGCATAGGCCATCAGGCTGATCGCCTCGAGCAACGGCACGTCGCCCGCTACCTGATCCTGCACCCAGGCGCTGTCGAAGCCGAGTTGTTCGCCCCGCTGCAACGTCGTGCGGACGAGCTCCATGTCGGCGCGCCCGTCGAGAAAAACCTGCGGGATCGGCATCCCGAACTTCGGCTGCGTCGATTGCATTGCGTCGCGGTTGCTCAGGTCAGCTCCTCGGCGAGCAGACGCAACGCGTCGGCGGAGGTCGTAGCGGCGATCATTGTGCCGACATGCTGGCGCCGACCGGCCTCCTTCCACGCGCCGAGGCGCTCGCGGATTCGTGCGGCCGGACCGACAAGTGCGCAATCATCGATCAGACCTTCCGGTACTGCTTGCGCCGCTTCGAATTTCTTACCACCCAGGTACAACTGCTGGATATGTGCCGCCTCGTCGGCGTAACCCATGTTGCTCGCGTAGTCGTTGTAGAAATTTCGGCCCGGCGGACCCATGCCGCCAATGTACAGCGCCAGGTGTTCGCGCACCGGCTGCCGGCACGCTTCCACGTCGTCGCCGAGAACGACATAGACGAACGGTGCAACGTCGAAGTCGCCCAATGACTTGCCGCCACCCGCCGCTTCGAAGCCCTCATCCAGATGCGGCGACAGCAGTTCGAACTTGTCGGGGTTCATCCACACCGGGAAAACGCCGTCGGCAACCTCGGCGCTGCAGCGCAGGCCATTCGGCGTTATTGATGCGGTATAGATCTTGAGGCCCGGGTCGCCATGCAGGATGCTCTTCAGCGGCCGGCCGAGCCCCGATGCATCCTCACCCCGATACGGAATCTGATAGTGATAACCGTCATGCTCGAGCGGCGCTTCGCGCGCGATCACCTTGCGGACGATCGAGATGTATTCGCGCGTGCGCGTCAGCGGTCGCCCGTACGGCACGCCGTGCCAGCCCTCGACGACGCCGGGACCTGACGGGCCCAGGCCGAGTATGAACCGTCCGCCCGACAATGCGCCGAGCGTCATTGCGGTCATTGCGGCCATTGTCGGCTGCCGCGCCGGCATCTGCATGATCGCAGTGCCGACGTTGATGCGCGTCGTGTTTGCCAGAATCCAGGCTGCCGGCGAGATCGCGTCGGAGCCCCAGGCCTCGGATGTCCAGACCGAGTGAAACCCGAGCCGCTCGGCCTCGAGTATCAGATCCATCGGCAGATTGACTTGTGCCGGCGAATAGCCGGCGAGCAGCCCGAGTCGCATGCTCGCTCACCCGTTGTTGTTATTGGCGGACGCACAATACTGTGGCCAGCCGCATACGGGCGTCAACAGTCGGGCAGGAATTCCTCCGACGACCGACTCTCATCGTCGTCGGGCGAATGGTCGTCCGGCGAATGGTCGGTCAACTTCTCGAACGATCCGGTCGCGGCCTCGAGCTTGGAGGAAAGATCCTCGCTCTCCGCCGATAGCCGATCGACTTCGTCCTTCATCGCGTTCGAACCGGCCTGCATCACGCTAAGCTCGGTTTCGACGTCCTTGGCGTGCGCCTCGGCGCGGATCTTGGCCTCAGCGCGGTTCGTCAATTCTCGGCGCAGCTCGTGCACTTTCGCGGTCTCGTCCTTGATCGCCTGGCGTGCTCTCGCGAGCGCGTCCTCGCGATCCCCAATTTCGGCTTCGAGCTGTTCGTGCTCTTCCTTGAGCGCGTTAAAGTCTATGCAGGTCGATTCGAACTGCTCGGACACGTCGTCGGCTTTTTTCTGCGCGACACGCAGGCTCGCCTCGAGCGAGCGAATCTGGTGATGCTCGTTCGGCGTTTCGTTTTGGGCCGCACGCTTTGAGATCAAGCCGGTGATCTTCGCGAGAATCCAACCGACTACGAACGCGCCGGCAGCGATCATCAACGGCATGCCTAACTCGTTTGACATAACCATAGCAACAACACTTTATGACAGCCGGTAATTTAATGACTGGGCCGAAAACATGCGTTGCGCCAGTTCTCAGTCCGCTTATCGCGCCCGCAGCGCCCGCGGCCCCTGCGGCGCCCCATTCCGGCTAGAATCCGAGCCAGTCTCATTCCTGAGGATCGACGCATGGGCATTCGACGAATCACGGGGCGACGATTGCTGGGACGCAGGGATTTCTGCGTTACGCTCGCCGCCGGTGCGGCCGCGGCGGCACTGCCGACACGCGGCAGCGCGCGGCCGCGGGCGACGCTGGACCTGGCCGACAAAAACGATGCGCTGACGGCGCTGATCAAGATGCGCGGCGACCTGGAACCGGTCGATGTGCCGTTCTGGTATTACGGCACAATCTACGCGGTGCTGCCGGGCAAGACGCCGTTTCCGCTGGTCGATTTCGAAGGGTCGGAGATCGACTACTACGAGCGCCAGCCGGACGGATCCTATTTCGCGTACGCCGCGACGGCCAGCTTTTTCCGCGACACGCGCACCGGGAAGCTACTCGACACGTTCGACAATCCGGTGACGGGGAAACGCAACGAGGTTCGCCCGAATACGATATCCGTCGACGCCCACTATGTTTACACTCCACAGGGATTCAAACGCTCGGACGACCCGACGCCGCTGGCCAAGTCCGCGAGCATCGTGGACCTGCTGCATTGGCGCGAGTCCGGAGACGACGTCTGGCTGACGATGCGGCGGGCCTATCCGCCCGGGCTGCCGATGGCGGAGCATCAGCTCGTCCGCGGTTCGCGGACCGAATTACACGATCCGTCTTCGACGCGTGTGTTGACGACCGCGGCGCCGACGTACATCTCGCCGTGGCTCGGCTGGATGGACATGCGCGGCCATCCGGGCCATACGGTCTGGGCGGGACCCGCGAAGAAGCTCGCCCGCGTCGAGGACTACCCGCGCGAGCTGCTCGGTCTGATGGAGAAGCATTTCCCCGAGAAACTCACGGCGAAACCGGCATCTACACACCGGACAAACGGGCCCTGAATCGCCGAACCTCGCCTGCTTAGTCGATGTTGACGATGATCTTGCCGCGCGCGCGTCCCGTTTCCGAGTAGCGAATCGCGTCGGCGACTCCGCTCAGCCGGTAGTGCCGATCGATCACCGGCGCGAGCTTGCCGGACTCGGCGAGCGTCCGCAGGACCATCAGGTCATCCTGGCTCAATACCGCCAGGAGATCCCTGAAACTTTGATCCACGAACGGCGACAGCAGCAGCGCGACGAGCGAGTTGACCAAAGGCCCGATCCACCTGCCGTCCGGCCCGCCGACCACGACGAAGATTCCATCGGGTTCCAGCACGTCACGGTATTTGAACAATGAGTGATTGCCGACGTTGTCGATCACCAGGTCGTATCGGCGACCCACTGTCGTGAAGTCTTCGCGCGTATAGTCGATGACGTGATCGGCGCCGAGCGCGCGAACCAGTTCCACGTTGCGAGTACTGCAGACACCGGTGACCTCGGCGCCGAGCGACTTTGCGATCTGCACCGCGAACGATCCAACGCCGCCAGATGCGCCATTGATGAGTACTTTCTGTCCCGATTCGATCTCGCCCTTGTCCCGCAGCGCCTGCAGCGCGGTAATCGCCGCGACCGGCAGCGAAGCTGCCTGCTCGAACGTCAGGTTCGACGGTTTCAGCGCCAGCGCGCGATCTTCCCGAATCACCAGGTAGTCGGCAAATGCACCGGACCCGGCGCCGAAGACTTCATCGCCCGGCTTGAAACGTTCCACACCGGCGCCGACCGCTTCCACGGTGCCCGAAAAATCGGTACCCAGTCTCGGATCGTCCGGCTTGCCGAATCCGGATACGAAACGCATAAGGTACGGAGTGCCACGCATGTAGTGCCAGTCGAGCGGATTCACCGCGGCCGCGTGAACCCGCACCAGAACCCGGTCCCCGGTCGCGACCGGCTTTTCTACGTTTTCCAGTCGCAGCACTTCGGCAGCGCCGTAACAGGAGTAGACGATCGCGGTCATCAGCGTCGCGTCCTCACGGACGGGCGGCCCCGCTTCACATGCCGCGTCGTAACTTAGCAAGAGTCCGAGCGACAGAATTGCACAAGCGGCGATCAGCGCGAGCGTGACCGTGACCTTGCGCAGTGCCGACATGACGACAAATTACTCGGGCAACGCGAACGCGATCAGGTAGTCGTCGATGCCGTTCGCGTAGTACCAGCTGTGCCCGCCGGCGGCGATCACGACGAACTGGCGTCCGTCGACCTCATAGGTCATCGGGGTCGCCATCGCGGACGTCGGCAACATGTCCTGCCACAGTTCCTCGCCGGTATCGATGTCGAACGCGCGGAACCGCGAATCCGCCGTCGCACCGATGAAGATCAGCCCGCCGGCGGTGATGATCGGGCCGCCGGCCGACGGCGCGCCCCAGTTCAGCGGCAACGGCACCGGGACGAGCTTGTCGAGTACGCCGAACGGTATCTCCCACTTGATCTCGCCCATCGCGACATCGACGGCGACCAGCTTGTTCCAGGGCGGGGCCGTGCACGGCGAAAAGAAAGGAGACATCAGCGGGCCATGCTCGACGGCATACGGCGTTCCGCCGATGTAACCCGGCGGTTGCATCGGGGCACCGGCGTGCGGCAACTTCGCGAGCTCCGGATCGACCGCGTCGCGAGGAATCAGGCGAATAAAATACGGTATCTGCGATACCGGCGTCACGAGCAGGTTGCGTTGCGGATCGAAGGCGCCGCCGCCCCAGTTGCTGCCGCCGCCGATCTGCGGGAACAGCGCCGTCCCCTGCTGCGTCGGCGGTGTGTACATGGATCCGTAACGCAGCGCTTCGATCTTGCGCCGGCACACGTTGCGGTCGAACCACGTGAAGCCCCACGCGTCGTCGGGCGAAATGCCTTGGCGCACGAGCGGCGGAGGCTTGACCGTGAATGGCTGCGTCGGCGACAACTGTTCGCCGGGGATACCGTCGGTCGGCACGGGCCGTTCCTCGATCGGGAACAGCGGCTCGCCCGTCTCGCGGTTGAAGATGAACGCCATGCCGGACTTGCTCAACTGAATTACGGCGGGGATCGTCTCGCCGTCGCGCCGGATGTCGACGACGATCGGCTGCGCCGGCATGTCACGGTCCCACACGTCGTGATGCACGATCTGGAAATGCCAGACGACCTCTCCGGTCGAACCGCGCAGCGCGACGATGGAATTCGCGTAACGATTGTCGCCCGGCCGGTGCTCACCCCAGAAGTTCGGCGCCGGACTCGCGGTCGGCAGGAACAACAGGTCACGCTCCTCGTCGGCCGAGACCATGATCCAGACGTTGGCACCGCCGACGTTCTGCGGTGTCGGTTCGAGGCCGTTCGCAGCGACGCGAACCAGCGGGTCGAAAGTCCAGCGCAACTTGCCGGTGCGCGCATCGAATCCCCGCACCGCACCATTGATCGAGCTGGCACTCTTGAACTTGTTCGAGGTCGTGGTCACGACCACGGTGTCGCGCACGTGCCCGGCGGGCGACAGCAGCTGCGTGCCGATCACGGTATCCGCCGGCTCCGCTGCCTCGATCAACGGTCGCACGTCAACGACCCCGCCGGTGCCGAAGTCGGGGCACAACTTACCGTCCCGCGCGTCGATCGAGAGCAGGCTCATGTCCGGCAACGGCAGGTACAGTCGGGTCGCGCAGCGCGCGTCGGCCGCAGCCTCAGGATCGCGCCACTGCGACAGGCCGCGACACTTGAAGCGGCCGGCATACGGCGTCTTGTTGAATTTCGGTTCGAACGACCAGCGCTCCTCGCCGGTCGCCGGGTCGAGCGCGATTACCTTGGTGAACGGGGTGCAGACGATCAGGTGGCCGCCGGCCTCGGCCGGCAACAGAATCGGCGTCGCCTGAAAATCGATGAACATCCGCAGATTCGGATTCTCGGCCACGGCACCGGTGCGGTACGTCCACGCGCGCTCAAGGCCCTGGACGTTGTCGCGATCGATCGAGCTCAGAGCGGAGAATCGGCTGCCGCCAATGTCACCGCCATAGTGCATCCAGTCTTCGGCCAACGCGCTCGCGCCTGTCGTCATCGACGACACGAGGCAGGCGCTCAGGAAAATGTGAATGGTTCTGCGAAACTCGATCATCGACGCCTCTCACAATTGCGTTCTTGTTAACCATATCGTTAACGGCGAGTGCCGGACGACACCGACGCAGTGTTTGCCCCGCGGCATGCGTTGTCAATCGGCGCCACGGACCCGGCCAAATAGCTATTATTTTCATATGTTTACATATATCAGCGCGCGCCCGTCGCGGAGCGGTCAGTCACGCGAATAGTCGGACGATCCGTGCCTGCGCCGTGTTGACCCCGCAGAATGCGCCCGTATACTTCGGATTCATTGCGGAGCCTGCCGATCCGAGCGCAATAAGAGCGGATCGACAAATATAAGCAACGAACGAAAGGGCGGCCCGGTTTCACCCGGTCGAAACGTTGGCTCTGCATCTGGGGAACACTAAGGAGACTCTTCGATGAAACGACTCAGCATGGCAGCCGCGCTGTTTCTGATCGCGTCTATGGTTCATGCCGAGGACGCCGCCGAGGCCGAAAGCAGATTTCGCGTCGGGGCGGGAGCCACTTTCTCGGATTACAAAGGTGATGCGAGCTTTCCCATCGAAGACAACGGGCTCGGCGTGCAGATCTACGCCCAGGCACTGCTGAACAGCTGGCTGGCCGCAGAGATCGGTTATTTCAATAGCGGTGGATTCGAGCGCGACATCGACCCCGGCCAGTCCGACGGCCCGGTCGAAACGCGCCTCGGTGGTTTCAATATATCGGCCCTCGCCTACCTGCCATTGTTCCAGGACGCCGAGGCGGACATCGACATCTTTGTCCGCGCCGGTTTGTATGACTATGACATCGACCTGACCACGGTCGTCGGCAACACCAAGGTTCCGGGGTCACTCGGTCACTCGACCGGAGTATTTGGCGGCGCCGGCTTCGTCTTCAATATCAGCGAGGATTTCGGCATCCGTGCGGTCTTCGACTGGTACGACATCGATAATGCCGACCTCTGGTCAGCCGCACTCGCGCTCGAATACAAGTTCTGAGCCCCCCGCGCCCGCCGCGGGGCGCCCGCACACCCATAAACGCCCGGATACGGTTCTATTCTGCCGGCACTCGCCGGATTCGCGAACCGCTTCCTTAAGTTAATCGGCCGAACGGCCGAAATCCTCGTAGAGAGCCGGACCCGGTCCGCCTCTCTCGCGCCGCTATGCGGGATTTTTGTGTGACTTGGACGGGCAATGATCGACAGCAAATACAACACAAATCGATGGATGAACCGTGGCACCTCGGCGGTGCTGGCGCTGTTACTGACGACCGGATGCGGCCCGGCGCGAGAGTTCGAGAAATCGCCGATCCACCTCGAGGAACCCGTCCCGACGGCGGCAGCGATTCCCGCGTTGGTCGAGCAGGCGCCGGTATTGAGACCGCCCGAAGTCAAACCACCCGAGGAGCGCTACACGGTCGTCGTCACGGATGTGCCGGTACGCGAATTGCTGTTCGCGCTCGCGCGCGATGCGCTGCTGAACGCAGACGTGCACACGAATATTGCCGGCAACGTGACGATCAATGCGGTGGATCAGACGCTGCCGCAGATTATGGAGCGCGTGTCGCGACAGGTACGCCTGCGCTATACCATCGACGGACCAACGCTGACCATCATGCCGGACCTGCCGTTCTGGCGTAACTATCGGCTCGACTACGTCAATATCGATCGCGCGGCATCCGGCGAGGTCACGGTGTCGACCAAGATGTCGACGACCGGCGGGAGCATTAACGATCAAGGCGGTGACAGCGGCGGCAGCGACGGCGGCAATGAGTCGTCGACCGAGGTCAAGAGCAGCACGAAAAATAACTTCTGGGAACTGGTCACCGCGAACGTCAGGCAACTTATCGCCGCGGACTCAGCGCCGGGCCAGGAGCCATCGAATCCTGAAGACGCGGTCGTCGCGAACGCGATGACCGGCGTCATCAGCGTGTTTGCGAATCAGTATCAGCACAAGCAGATTCAGAGCTTTCTCGACTACGTCGCGGCGAATGCTCGCAGGCAGGTGCTGATCGAGGCGACGATCGTCGAGGTCGAACTCAACGACCGATTCCAGGCCGGCGTCGACTGGGCTCGGGTCTCGGCCGCCGGCGGCGAAGGTAGCAACGGCGTGTCGTTCGTACAGCAGCTGACCGGCAACAACCTCAGTGCGCCGCCGGTATTCGCGATGACCTACAACAACTTCAACAGTGATGGCAGCGGCATCTCCGCAACGGTGAAGCTGCTGGAACAGTTTGGCGACGCAACGGTGTTGTCGAGCCCTCGCATCATGGCGCTGAACAATCAGACCGCAATGTTGAAGGTCGTCGACGAGGTCGTGTATTTCAGCCTTGAGCAGGAGATTCGCGAAGCATCATTCGATAGCCCGGAACGAACGATCATCACCAGCGAGATTCACACGGTACCGGTTGGTTTCGTCATGAGCGTCACACCGCAGATCAACGAAAACCATAACGTCAGCATGAACGTCCGGCCGACGATTACGAGGATCGTCGATTTCGCGATCGACCCCGCGCCGCGCCTCGCCGGCTCGGATTTCGATAACCTCGTGCCCGAAATTCACGTCAGCGAGATCGAATCGCTGCTCGAGATCGCCGACGGCCAGACGGTGATGATCGGCGGATTGATGCAGGATCGGCTATCCAACAAGCTCGACGGCATCCCCGGACTGTCGAAGATCCCCGGGATCGGCAAGCTCTTCACATACCGTGACGACGAGGTCGCGAAATCCGAGCTCGTGATATTCCTGCGACCGACCGTGATCAAGGGTTCGGGGGCAAACAATCGCGGCACCGCGATGAGCCAGTTCGGCGGCAGCACCGGCCGGCCGACCGCGGCCGGTGCGTCGGCAGATTTCTCCGACCACCTGGCCACATCCCGCAGGTTCGTCGAGGAGGACAGCATTCGATGAGTCTGTTGATCGACGTCCTGACGAAGGCCGATCAAGCGAACAGCGACGAACCAGACGGCGATTCCGCGCCGCCTCGAGCAGACGGCGGCGCGGATGACACTCAGCAAGCGCAACATGACGAGGCCGGCTCCGAACTGTCGCTGGCGCCTGATGACGATTCATCGTCGACCGCTGAACCGGCCGCCGCCCCCGATGCCGAGGCTCCGGGCGACGACGAAGGCGCGCCCGCGCAACCGGAAGCCGCGCCCGCAACGGCGCCCGCAGATGAGCGCGCGCGTGGCCGACCGCAACCGCGGCCCGCAACCCGCGCCCGCGCGTTAAAGCTTGCCGCGCTGATCGGCGCGCCCGCGCTGCTCGCGGCGGCGCTGCTGAGCGGCCAGTGGGCGCAGCAGGATTCGCTGACGCCGATCGATTACGGCGACGACACGGCGTTTGTCCCGGTGGCCTCGAGACCCGTTAACGACGTCGCGCCGCCTGCGCGGGATCCGGCGGCTTTCGGTCCGCCGATCCCACCGCAACGCAAACGTTTAGCGTCGAATGAACGGGTACTCGTAGCCGAATTGTCCGCGGCGTCGGCGGCGATCGCTGACGACGCGGATGCCGCGGATGAACCGGACACGGGGGTTAAAGCGGCCGCGGATGAGCCCACGGATGAACCCCAGGATGATCGTATCGTGATCGAGAAAAACGATCGTGAGAATCCCGCGCACGCGAACATGCGCCGCGCCTACGACGCGTTCCGTGAGGGCGACTATCCGGGCGCAATCGATGCCTATCAAGCCGCGCTGGAAGTCGACCCCCTCAACCAGGATGCTCTGCTCGGCCTCGCCGCGCTCGCGCTGCGCACCGGCGACGCGCTACAGGCGGCGCACTACTACGAGGCCACGCTCGACCTGGACCCGAACAACAGCGTCGCCATTGCCGGCCTCGTCGCTCTGCAGGAAGGCGGCAGTCCTATCGATCGCGAGAGCTTTCTCAAGAACCTGCTCTACGAACGTCCGACGGCGGCCCACCTGCATTTCAGTCTCGGCATCCAGTACGCGAGCCAGGCCCGCTGGTCGGATGCGCAGCAGGCGTTTTTTGATGCTTTCAGTCACGATCCGAGCAACGCCGACTACGCCTTCAATCTCGCAGTCAGCCTCGATCGCCTCGGCCAGGGGCGTAGCGCGGCAGACTACTATCGCCGCTCGCTTGACCTCGCGAGCGGCAATCACGTCATCGACACCACGGCCGCGCAGCGCAGGCTGGAAGCGCTGACGTCGAGCGCCGGAGAAGACTCGCAATGAGCGCCGCGCCGGAAGTCGGGCGAACGGCGGCTAGCGCGCAGCCGGTCGAACGTCGCCGACCGCGCAAGCAACTGGGCGAGTTGCTCGTCGAGAAAGGTCTGGTCAACAAGGATCAGCTGCGCGTCGCGCTGACGGAGCAGAAAAATCGCAACGAGCGACTCGGCGCCATCCTCGTGCGGCTCGGTTTGATCAGTGAAGCGCTGCTGCGCGACGTTCTCGCCGAAATGCTGCGTGTCGAGAGCATCGACCTGTCCAAGGTCGTTCCCGACGGCGAGGCGATTTCGATGTTGCCGGAGGAACTCGCACGGCACTACTCCCTGTTACCGATAACGTTCAACGCCGCGAGTAAACAGCTCACGGTTGCGATGGCCGATACATTTGACGTTGTTGCCCTGGATCAGGCAACGGCATTGCTCGGCGGCGAGATCTCCGTTACGCCGCTGCTCGCCAGCGATGCGGAAATTCAGGAGGCGATCGATCTCTACTACGAACAGCAGTACACGCTCGAGGGCATCATCCAGGAACTCGATGCGCCGGAAGCGACGCTGACTGAACTCGACGATGCAGCCAACGCGGATGTCAGCCAGCCGATGGTACGCCTGGTCGACGCGCTGCTGTCGGATGCCGTGAAAATGCGCGCTTCGGACATTCACCTCGAACCCGAGGAAGGCTTCCTGCGCGTTCGCTACCGGATAGACGGCGTACTCCGCCAGATGTGGACGCTGCATCTGAAATTCTGGCCGGCGATGGTTGTGCGGCTGAAAGTCATGTCGAACATGAACATCGCGGAGACTCGCGCGCCACAGGACGGGCATATCTCGCTGATCATCGCGGGTCGGCCAATCGACTTTCGCGCTTCGGCACAGCCGACAATCCACGGTGAGAACTACGTGCTGCGCGTGCTCGACCGACAGTCGGGAATCGTACCACTCGACGATCTGGGCCTGTCGGAAGAGAACCTGATGCTGCTGAAGATGCTGATGGCCAGGCCGGAAGGCGTAATTCTGGTGACCGGGCCGACCGGTAGCGGCAAGACCACGACGCTGTATTCGATGCTGAATTATCGCAACGAAGAATCGGTCAATATCATGACGCTGGAGGATCCGGTCGAATACCCGTTCCCGATGATTCGTCAGACGTCACTCGCCGACGCGATCAAACTGGACTTCGCGGACGGGATTCGCTCGCTGATGCGCCAGGATCCCGACATCATTCTCGTCGGCGAAATCCGGGATGAAGAAACGGCCGAGATGGCGTTTCGCGCGGCGATGACCGGCCACCAGGTCTACTCGACGCTGCATACGAATTCGGCGCTCGGCGCGGTACCGCGGCTGCTGGACATCGGCCTTCGTCCCGGCATCCTCGCCGGCAACATCATCGGCATCGTTGCACAGCGACTCGTTCGGCGGCTGTGCTCGCACTGCAAGGAAGAATACGCGCCGAGCGAACTCGAACTGAAGTTGATGAGCCTCGGTGACGAAGAAGTGCGGGTATTCCGCGCGGTAGGCTGCGACAAATGCCAGCAACAGGGCTACATGGGCAGGCTGGCGATACTCGAGATCCTGCGTTTCAACCGGGAAATGGACGAAGCAATCGCCGAAGGTCGCTCGCTCGGCGAACTCCGCACGGTCGCGCTGGAGAGCAACTTCATACCACTGGCGCGGGACGGCGTGCGCAGAATACTCGCCGGCGACACGAGCCTCGACGAAGTCGCCCGCGTGATCGACCTGACCGAGTACGTCAGCTGAGAGCGTCGACGTCATGGCGAATTTCAACTACAAGGCGATGAACGAGGAAGGCAAGCTCGTGCGCGGCGAGCTGATTGCGACCAACGAATGGGACCTCGATGTGCGTCTCAACCAGCTCGGGCTCGAGCTGGTGACATGCAAACCCAATCACCAGGCATCGCTCTTCGGCGCGCGTAAGACGAATCGCAAGGAGCTGATCAATTTCTGCTTCCACCTCGAACAGTCCCATCGCGCCGGACTGCCAATACTCGAGTCGCTGCGCGACCTGCGCGACAGCACGGAAGACGCACACTTTCGCGGCGTGCTCGCCACACTGACCACCGCGATCGAGGGCGGCAGCCAGCTGTCCGGCGCGATGAGCGAATTCCCGCGCACATTCGATGACGTATTCGTCGCGCTGATCGAGGCGGGCGAGGCGTCGGGCGAACTCGACGAGGTTCTGCGCCACATGGTCGAAACTCTGAAGTGGCAAGACGAACTTTCGGCGCAAACGAAAAAGCTGCTGATGTACCCGGCATTCGTCGGCACCGTCGTGTTCGCCGTCATGGCTTTTCTGATGATCTACGTCGTGCCGCAGATGATGGACTTTCTGCAGACCATGGAAAAGGAGATGCCCTTCTACACGGTCATGCTGATCGCAACGTCAGGATTCGTCGCCAACTATTGGTATGTCGCGCTCGGCGCACCGATTGCCGGGGCGATCGCGTTCGCCGTATTGCTGCGCACGAATTCCAGGTTTGCCTGGTGGGTCGATTTCATCAAGCTGCGCATCTGGATCATCGGCGACATTGCGCACAAGATCATCATGAGTCGGTTCGCGACCTACTTCACGATCATGTATGCATCGGGCATCAGCGTCCTCAATTCGCTCGATGCCGCACGCAAGCTCGCGGGCAATCGCGTGATCGGCGACGCCATCGGCAAGGTCGCGACCAAGGTCAGCGAAGGCAACAGCCTCAGCGAGAGCGTCGAACGCAGTGGCCTGTTCCCGCAACTCGTCGTTCGCATGATCAAAATGGGCGAGGAAACCGGACAGCTCGACAAATCCCTGCTGAACGTCACGTACTTCTATAACCGTGAAGTCGCAGAGGCAATCGATCGCATGCAGCGCATGATCGAACCGGCGATGACGATCATTCTCGGCCTGCTGCTCGGCTGGGTAATGATGTCGGTACTGAGCCCGATCTACGACACGATTGCCGAGATGGGACTGTAGCGATGCGTGTCGAAAGAGTCTTGCACGTATCCGATGCATGCGTTACCGCCTACGTCTGGTGCGGCGGCACGTTCGAGCCGGAGATGTCGTTCGCGCAGAGCGACGACGGGCATGATGAATTCCGCGCTTACGTGCAGCGCGAACCCGACAAGGTCAGTGCCGTCCTGGCGGCGGTGGCCGAAGAAGAACATCGGCTCGAGTCGATGCCGCACGTGCGCCGCGGCGACAAACGAGCGATGGCGGAAAGAAAACTGGCACGAGCTTACCGGCGCACCAATTTCCGGGCGTGGACGCCGCAGGGCACTGATCCGCGCCAGCAAAAGCACGATCGCATATTGCTCAGCGCGCTGACACGCCCCACGTTGATCAGCCCGTGGCTCGAGATTCTCGACGAATGCCATGTGCCGGTCACCGGTCTGTATTCGACGACCGGTGTCAGCCGGCAGTTGCTCTCCGTTCTCGGGCTCGGCGGAGGCCGAACACTCCTCGCAACGCTCTATTGCGACGGGCGGCTGCGCCACTCGTTGTTCGATGACAAATGGTTGCGCGGCGCGCGGCTGCTGCCGCGTCCGCAGACCCCGGGTGAAGGCGGAGCGGAGGCTATCGCGCGCCGGCTGGAAGAGAGCCTGCGCTACTTCGACCCGTCATACATCCCGCGGCCGGGTGCGGAAATCGATGCCGTCATCATAGCGGACAAGACGATTACGGACGCGATCGGCGACGATCTGCCGCGCTCCGATTACTTCATCTGCCATACCTACAGCGTTCAGAGCATGGCGGAAAAGATCGGCCTGCCGCTGCGCGATGGCAAGAACCTGCTGGAACGCATTTTTGCTCATCTCGTGCGCGACGGCGACATCGCGCACGACTATTCGACGAGCCGTATCCGGCGCTACTACAACATGACGCGGCTGCAGACACTTGGCCGGGTCGCATCACTCGCGCTGACGCTCGGAGCGCTCGTGCTGAGCGGTTTCAACGCCGTCAGTATCGCGGACGAATTCACGGTCGATGACGCGCAGTTGAATGCGATCGATCAGCTGCAAGCGGCGACCCGCAATGATCGGGAAACGCTGCAAGACTTGCCGGTCGAAGTCGAAGCACTCGAGCGCAGCATCGAGACGTTCGACTCGCTGGCCGATCACGCGACAGACCCGCAACTCATCATGCAACTCGTCGGCCGCTTGCTGAATCGGCACCCGTCGGTGCGCATCGACGAGTTCAACTGGACGACGGAAAGAATGGATACGTCGATCCAGGCGGAAGACGGCACACCTGCCGACGCGACCCGGATCTCCGTGACGCTCGGCGGCTATGTCGATACGCAGGACGACGACATCGTCAACGCGTACAACGGCTTCGAAGATTTCGTCGCGACACTGCGCAGTCGCCCGGAGATCGTCGACGTCACGCCATTGAGAACGCCGCTCGATACGCGGCCGCAGGCCCAGCTCAACGGTGAGTTCGGGCGCGGGCAGCGCCCGCCGCCCTCCCTGTTCGAAGTGCAAATGGCGGTCTTGCGACAGCCGGCACTGGCGGAGGCGGCCCGATGAAATCAGACGACATCGACTGGCAATTCATGCGCGCGGGACTCCAACTGCCGCTGATCGGCCTGCTGATCAGCGTCGTCGTGTTCGCGGCGAGCAATTTCATCCGCGCGGAGGCCGAGCAAGCGCGCCAGTCCAGCTACGAAACGATGTCGCAGCTGGAATTCGAGAGCGCCGAATTGAAAAGGCGTCGCGAGACTGTCGATAGCTATCGACAGGCGTACCGACAGTTGCAGGCCGCCGGTTTTATCGCCGACGAGAACCGCCTCGAGTGGGTGAACGCGTTGCGCAGCGGCGCCGATCAACTCGGCCTGCCGTACCTCCGCTATTCCATCCAGGCGCAGCGCCGCTTCGACGACACGTTCCCCGACGACGACGCGCTGACGAACGTCCTCGGCAGCCGCATGGAACTGCAGCTCGGCCTGATTCACGAACTCGACCTGCTGCGCCTGATCGACCGCCTCGCCGCGGCGCCCGGCGTGTTCGTCGTCACCGGCTGTGCTCTGCGCTGGGTCGGACAGGCGGCAATGCCACTGGCATCGTCGCCGAATCTCTCCGCCGAATGCGAACTGGAATGGCTGACGATTCCGGGGCAGATGTAAACGCGATGAAATTAATCACACGCACCAATCCTTCTCCCGTCCGGATCGCACTGCTTTGTTTCGCACTGCTTTGTTTCGCACTGGCGTCGCCGCACGTCGCGGCAGCCGACCGCTATGATATCGGCCGGCTGTTCATGACGCCCGCGCAACGCGCCGAACTCGATGCGCAACGGCAACGCTCACCGGGGGCTGACATTACCGTCGCCACACCGCGGCCAGATGCGGTGGCGCTGCGGGATGATATCCGTCTGAACGGCATCGTTCGGCGCAGTTCGGGACCCGCGACGATCTGGGTCAACGGCCGCGCGCTCGACCAGGAGTCGGCTGATCTCGCCGGCATCGACGTGCGCCACGGCCTGGATGCCGGCAACCGCGTTACGTTGTCGCTCGACAACGGCCGCGCGCTGGCGCTGAAGCCCGGCCAGTCCTGGCTCAGCGATACCGACCAGATCGTCGATTGCACGAGTTGCGCGCCGCGGCCGGATCCCGAACCAAACGCAGGCGCAGCGGAGTCCGACTGAAGGGCACAGCGATGCGTACCGCCGGCCGACAGAATCCTGTGCCCGCAATCGCGGCGCGACAGCGCGGCGCGGCGCTGCTCGTCGCGCTGCTCGTGCTCATACTCGCGGCCGCCGCGATGTTCAGTCGTGACGTCGCACGCCGCGTCGGCAAAGCCAGCCACGACGACGAGGTGGCGGCGGCGATGCAACTCGCCAAAGACGCACTGCTCGGGTACGCGCTGACTTTCGGCGATCGCAATCCCGGCGAGTACGGCTTCCTCCCCTGCCCCGACCTGGATGCGAGCGGCGACGAAGGCGCGGCGGATGCGGCCGGATGCGGGCCGGCCGATCAGAGCGTGCTCGGACGCGTGCCATGGCGCACGCTCGGACTCGCGCCCCGGCCGGCGGATACCCGCGATTGCCTGTGGCTCGCCGTGTCCGGCGGCTACAAGAACGGCGCGAACAAGACCGCAATGCTCAATGCCGATACGCGCGGGCTGTTCGAGGTCTTTGCACAGGATGCATCGACCTACCTGGCAGGCCCCGCCCCCGCCGATCGGGCGGTCGCAGTGCTGATCGCTCCGGGCGCCGTGCTCGCCGGCCAGAATCGCACGCCGGCGGCCGGCACCGCGCAGTGCGGCGGCAATTACGCTGCCAACGGCTACCTCGACGCCGTCGGCGGCATCGACAACGCGGTCGTCGCGCCCAGCCCCGACGTCATCGACCGGTTCGCGATCGGCCCCGAGCCCGGCGCCAACGATCGAGTCCTCACGATCACGCGGCGGGAAATCGCGGACGCCTACTACGCGCGCGCGGACTTCGTGCAATCGCTGACGGATCTGGCGACGGCAGTAGCGGGATGCGTCGCGGACTACGGCCTGAAGAATCCGGGAGGCGCGACGGATCTGCGGCTGCCGTGGCCCGCGCCGGTCAACCTGACGGACTACCGTGTCGCAGCCGAATACGACGACACGCCGGTCGGCGAACTCTCGGGACGCGTGCCAGACGGCGTCAACGACTCGAACCTGCAGACGGGCAACCCCGTCGCCAACGTGTTGAGCGACTGCGATTCGATTGCGGTACCGACCTGGACGCCGACGATGGCGCTGATGTGGCAACACTGGAAGGATCACCTCTTCTACGCGGTGGCCGACGGCTTCAAACCTGACGCAGTGCCGCCGATCGCGTGCGGGACGTGCCTGTCGGTGGACGGTACCGCAACGCTGGCAGGCATCGTAATGCTCGCGGGACCTGCCCTGCCGGCGCCAGGTCAGGTCCGCGATGCGTCGCCGATCGACCCGGACACACGCAGCTCAATCTCGAACTACGTCGAGGGCCGCAACGCGTCCAATCATCCCAACGTGGGCGGCGGCGCAGACTACGAAACGGGAACCGCCGGGCCGACGTTCAACGACGTGCTGATCTGCATTGATGACGATCTCAGCGTGTTTCCGTGCACCGATGCGGCAGGTCACTAATGGAGCGATGCTATGAACCAGTCGAAGGCCGTCAAGTTAAATCTGCACAGCAGCGGTTTCACGCTCATCGAGATGGCCATCGTGCTGATGATCGTCGGCCTCCTGCTCGGGGGCCTTTTGACGCCGCTGGCAACGCAACGCGAGCGCGCACGTTACGCCGATACTGAAGCCGCGCTGGAAGAGATTCATGATGCGCTGGTCGGCCATGCGCTGGCACACGACAGTTTGCCGTGCCCGGCCACGCCAGCGAGCAATGGCCTCGAAGCGGTCGCCGGTGGCGGCTGCACCCGGCAGCACGGATTCGTCCCGGCCGGCACGCTGGGGATCGGCGGCGCGCGCAACGCCGACCAGTTGCTCGTCGATGCCTGGGGCAACCCGTTTCGATACTCGGTCTCAAATGCCGACGTCGACGGCGACGGCAATTGGGATTTCACCGCGCCGGGCGACATGGCTGATGTCCAGATCGGCAATCTCGCGCCGGATCTCGACGTCTGCACGACTGCAGCCGGCTCCAGCGCCACCGGATGCGCCAACCCGGCGGCGACGCTGACGGCGACGGCCCCGGTCATCGTGTTCTCGATGGGCAGCGACTGGGCCGCCACGAGCGGCGCCGATCAGAACGAGAACGTCGGCGCGACGCTCGGGGGTGGGCCGTCGGGCCGCAACTACCCGGTGCCCGCGGACCAGGTTTTCGTGCAACGCAGCCGCAGCGAGGCCGCAGGCGCCGAATTCGACGACGTCGTGACGTGGGTCTCGGAAAACAGCGTCTACAACCGGATGGTCAGCGGCGGGCGCCTGCCATGAACGGGTCTCGCTGCGAGTGTGAGCTGGATCACAGTCGGATTAACCGCTCTGCGTCCGGACGCACAAGATGTTAAAGAAAGCCGCGGAATGACCGATATTCATTGTATGGAACATGCCCAGGAGTTACCTGCAATGAAAGCACACCGCCAATCCGGCTTCACGCTCGTCGAAATCGCGATAGTACTCGTGATCATCGGCCTGCTGATCGGCGGCGTTCTCAAGGGTCAGTCGATGATCACGAACGCAAAGATTCGCAAGGTCGAATCTGACTACAAGAGCATTAGCGCGGCCATTTGGGCTTATCAGGATCGCTATGGGAATCTTCCGGGCGACGATCCGAATGCGAGTACCCGCTTCAGCGGTACCTGGGCCGCAGCCGACAACGGCAATGGCAACGGCCAGATCGCCGGCGCATGGAACAGCTCCAACAACGCGAACGAATCGCGCAAGATGTGGAAGCATCTGCGTGGCGCGGGACTCATTAAAGGCCCGGTCGACGCAACGAACGCCAGCTATGCACAGCCGACCAATTCGTTCGGCGGCATGATCGGTTACGAGCAGAACATCTACAACCTGACCGGGAACGTCGCGGTGTTCGGCAACGTGCCCGGCGACATCGCGCAGATCCTCGAGTCGCGGGGCGACGACGGCGTGACGAATGCCGGCGACATCCAGGGCCACGGCAGCCAGACGGTGTACAACCAATCCAACCTGTATAACCTGGCGCTGAACGACTAGGCGGGCCCGCCAGGACAGCCAGGACAGGGGTCAGACCCCAATTTCGTTGCGAAATTGGGGTCTGACCCCGTTTTTGCGTATGCGTTGAACTTGGTCGCGAGCTTCGAAATTGGGGTCGGACCCCTTTTTTCGTATAAACTCTGCGGCCCGACGGAGGGCATAAGGCCGCCTGGCAGTCAAAGGACGCATAACAATGACAACCAAATTCGAGACGAAGGTCGATTTCTCTAATCCGATCTGGAATCGTGACACGTGGGCCCGCATTCAGGGCGATCTGAACCCGGACAATGAGCGCATCGGCTACTGCACCGGCGAAATTCTCGGCGTGAAGCCCGGTGAAGCCGCGAAGCCGCTATGTGGCTTCGAAACGTTCCTCGCGACACGACTGATCCCGCAAGAGGACGGTAGCTACCGACGCCTGAACAAAGAAGTTATCTATTATACCGACCTGAATTACGATCCCGGCAGCCGCCGGATGATCGACTCATGGACGAATCCATGGACCGACGAGGAGGTTCGCGTCGTGCACGTCGCGAACGATCCGTTCAACTACACAATCAGTGAATGGCTGATACTGGCGCCCGAGGACTTCCCGAAAGACGGTTCGGCGCCCAAGCCGCGCAAGATTCCGCTGATGTTTCCGTGGCGCCGCGTCGGCGACAAGCTAACGCTGAACACCGACATGCACCTGTGTTACCCGAATGCGCTGCAGCCGGACAAGTGGCCGCGCGAATCCGGTGGGCGGCTTGCGCAGGTCTCCGAGATGATGCGCTACTGGGTCGACGTCGCCGACGTCGAGAATCCTGACCTGACCGCGGTGCCCTACACCGGCACCTGGAACCGGATTACGCCGTGGCTGCCGTGGATGCTGATGGGACCGGAGGCCGGTCACTGCGTTTATGTCGGCATCATGACCGCCGGCAGCACGGCCGACATCATCCCTCAGCACGTGCGCGACTTCACGGACGAGCGCTATCCCGGGATGTACAACTCGCCGACCGAGGACTATGGCCCGAGCATCTCCAGCCTCGAGTACTACGCGAAGAACGAAAAGCCCGCGCCGGTCAAAGACTGATCCGGCGCGTCCGCCGCGGCGGGTTTGAACATCGGCAACGCAAACACGGAGCGCGGGGAAGACGGCTTCCCCGCGCGCTCATACGCGTGGTACGTTGCCGGCGTTCTGACGCTGGCGCACATCATCTCGTTCCTCGACCGCCAGATCCTGTCGCTGTTGGTCGGGCCCATCAAGCGCGACCTCGGGATCAGTGATACGCAGATGAGCCTGCTGATGGGGCTCGCGTTCGCCGTGCTTTACACGTTTGCCGCGATCCCGCTGGGCAGACTCGCCGACCGCCGCAGCCGTCGCGCGATTATCACGGCTGGCGTCACGGCGTGGTGCCTGATGACGGCGCTGTGCGGGCTCGCCCGAAATTACTGGCAACTGTTCGCGGCCCGCATCGGAGTCGGCATCGGCGAAGCAACGCTATCGCCGAGTGCGCTGTCGATGCTCAGCGACTATTTCCCACGCGAGAAACGCGGTGCCGCGATCGGCTGCTACAACATGGGGGTATCGGTCGGCGCGGGTATCGCGTTCCTGCTGGGTGGACAGGTCATCGGCTTCGTTGTGAATTCGCCGCCGATCATGCTGCCGATCGTCGGCGAATTGTTTGCGTGGCAAACCGTGTTCCTGGTGGTCGGCCTGCCCGGCCTGGTCATCGCATTGTTGATGCAGACGGTCCGTGAACCCGAACGCAAGGGCAAGATTGTCGTTGCGGGCAATGTCGACGACCAGATTTCGCTGCGCGAGACCTTCAAGTTCCTAACCGACCGCTGGCGCACCTATGGCGGCCTCGCGCTGATCGTGTCCGGGACGACGATACTCGGCTACGGCTTTCTGAACTGGATTCCGACCATGTTCGAACGCACCTGGGGCCTGGCGATGCCGCAGATAGCGACAAGTCTCGGCTGGGTGCTGCTGATCGCCGGCCCGATCGGCGTCAATGGCGGCGGCTGGCTTGCGGACCGCTGGTTCCGGCAGGGCCACAAGGACGCTCACCTGCGCGTAATGCTGATCAGCGCGCCGGTCATGCTCGTCGCGTCCGCCGCATTGCCCCTGATGCCAACGCCGGGACTCGCTCTGGCCATGTTCGTGCCACACATTCTCGGTGCGGCGGCCATTACCGCGGTCGGCGGCGCCGCGCTGATGATTATCACGCCGAACCAGCTGCGCGGACAGGCGACCGCGATCTACTACTTCATTATTAGCCTGGCGGGGCTGACACTCGGGCCCACGAGCGTGGCGCTGCTGACGGACTTCGCGTTCCGCGACGAAGCGGCACTGCGCTATTCGATGGCGATAATCGGCGTCGCGGCACCGGCACTGTCCGTCTTCGGCGGCTTGTGGATCCGCCGATCCTACTTTGCCAGTATGGAAGAAGCTCAAGACTGGAACGGATAAACGTCACCCGATGAATGTACTCATCGTCTATGCACACCCGGAACCGCAGTCGTTCGCCGGCGCGCTGCGCGCGACCGCGATCGACACGCTGTCCGCCGGCGCGCATACCGTCGTCGTATCCGATCTGTACGCGGAAGGCTTCCGGGCCGCGGCGGGGCCGTCGGATTTCACCGACCGCTTCAATCCGAACTTGTTCGAACTCGGCGTGGAACAGGAGAACGCGGCCAAGCACGACTGCTTTTCGACCGAGGTCCAGGGCGAAATCGACCGGCTGCTCGCAGCGGACTTGCTGATCCTGCAGTTCCCGATGTGGTGGTACTCGGTGCCGGCGATCATGAAAGGCTGGATCGACAGGATCTTTGCGTTCGGCGTGACTTATGACTTCGGCAAGACCTGGGACCGCGGCGTCATGCGCGGCAAACGCGCGATGCTGAGCTTTACGACCGGTGCGCCGGAGACGACGTTCGCACCCGACGGCCGCAACGGCGACATGGAACGCATGCTGTGGCCGCTGCACGCCGGCGTGCTGGCGCTGTGCGGCTACGACGTGCTGCCGCCGTTCATCGCCTACGCGCCCGCGTGGATCAGCCAGGAACAGCGCGAGCGCACGCTGGAACTCTACGCGGATCGACTACGAAACATCGACAACGATGAGCCGCTGTTCTTTCACAGCCTGAGCGACTTCGGCGAGGACTCGCGACTCAAGCCGGACATCGAGCCCGGCACGCCGTGCCAGCATCGCGGCCCGCGCAAGCATCTGAACTGACCTGCATTATGTTCAATCGTTGCGAGCTGACCTGGCGTCGTGTTGCGCACCGGACCAGCACTCGCGGTTAGAGATCGTCCTTTTTTCGCTAAGAATTCGACTGGCGGACAGCGACCCCGATTCGATACGAAACGTCAGGCCTGAGGCGCATCCTAGGCCGTCGATGCAAACGCGAATCACTCGCGTTATCGAAAAAGGGGAACAAACGCGTGACAACGCCGGTGGCCTCCGGGCATATCAATTGCCACCGACTTGACTCAGGCCTTATGTCCGGTTCGGCCCGAGCCGACCCCGGCGCATCGCAAACCGCACGGACGCGAAGTACCCGGGCGTGGCGAATACGCCACCGACGAACGACAACCGAAACATCAAATCAGGGGAATGATTAAATGATCAGAAAAAAATGGCTAATCATGCTTGCATCGGTGCTCGCGATAGCGACCGCCGGGTCGGCTATGGCCGACAACCCGAAGGGACGCGATCAACTCATCAATGCGTTCGACGCGGCCTGGACCCGCGTGATTCGTAGCGGCGCCTACCGGGATGCTGTCAACAACTTCGCCGAACCGATTCCAGGCGTCATCGACGCGACCGAATACATCATCAATCAGTCGGACTGCCTGCCGAATCCGGACGTGACTCCGTTCCCAGATA
>JBPCXI010000061.1:0-3594 GCA_051008895.1 Gammaproteobacteria bacterium
TCATGCTCGATACCGACACGGGCCAGACGCGCGTCGATTGCAGTCGCATCATTGCGCGCCTCGGCGCGATTCCGCCGCGCCGTTTCGTCGAATCGTGCGGCATCGAGTTTCCGGGTGACGATCCCACAACGCTCCCGGAACTGACGAATCGCTACGAATCCAACGTGCCGGGGCTGTACGTCATCGGCGCGCTTGGCGGCTATCCGTTGATCAAACAGGCGATGAACCAGGGCTATGAAGTCGCGGAGTTCATCGCCGGCAACGCCATACTGCCAGCCGATCACGGCATCCTGGAGCAGAAGTTCTCGCGATTGCCTTTCGATACCGACGTCGAGGCGACGCTCGCGCTGATCCGTGAGCGCATTCCGTTGTTCGCGGACATCAACGGCCTCGTACTGCGCGAGCTCGTGCTCTCGAGCGAAATACTGATGCCGAGAGCCGGCGACGTCATCTTTCAGAAGAACGACTACACCAATTCCTTCATCACGATCCTGCAGGGCGACGTCAAGATCGAGACAGACGCCGGCAAGTCGATTCAACTCGAGCAGGGGCAGTTTTTCGGCGAGATGAGCCTGCTATCGGGACGGCGGCGATCTGCGACCGCGCGCGCCGGCGAAAATTGCGTAATGCTCGAGTCACCGCGCCGCGAAATCGTCCGCCTGATGAACACTTATGAGCACGTGCGGCGGATCATCGATCAGTTCTTTATCATCCGCACGCTGCGCGCAGGCCTCGTGCCCGACACGCCGTTCGACGACGTCGCCGCCGTCGCGCAAAAGGCCGAATTGCACAGCCACAAACCCGATGAAGTCCTGTTCAACGAGGGTGACGACGCTACTGGCCTGCACGTCATTCGCAGCGGTTCGGTTTCGGTATCGCGCCGTATCGGTGGTCGCGATATCGTCACCTCGTATGTCGCGGCGGGGAACTATGTCGGTGAAATGGGACTGCTCGGGCAGTCAAGCCGGACAGCCACGGTCCGCGCGACCGTCGCAACTGAATCGATCTTTCTGAGCAGCGATGTGTTTCAGGCGATGCTGCTCGGTCAGGCAGGGCTACGCGAGCGCATGCAGGATACCGTGCGCGAGCGCCTAAGCGAAAACCTGCGCATGGAATCGGCGCCCGAGGCCGGCGATTTGATTTCATTCCTGATGCAACAGGGGCTCGGTGAAGCGACCGACGTGCTGCTGATTGACGAAGCTCTGTGCGTCGGCTGTGACAACTGCGAAAAAGCCTGCGCGGAAACACACGGTGGCACATCGCGGCTCGATCGTTCGGCAGGTCCGTCTTACGCGCAGGTGCATGTCCCGACCTCGTGCCGGCATTGCGAGGACCCGCACTGCATGAAGGACTGCCCACCTGATGCGATTCGGCGTGCGCCCAACGGCGAAGTCTTCATCGAGGACAGTTGTATCGGCTGCGGCAACTGTGAACGCAACTGTCCGTACGGGGTGATCCAGATGGCCGGCGAGAAAGAAAAAGCACCCGGACTGATTGCCTGGCTTCTCACCGGTCACGGTCCTGCGCCGGGACAACGCCGGCCACTGGATGCGGCGAGCGCAGCGAAGAAGGCCGTCAAATGCGACATGTGCAAGGACCTCACAGGCGGGCCCGCCTGCGTGCGCGCCTGTCCGACGGGCGCGGCGCTGCGCATGAGCCCGTCCGAGTTCGTCAACCTCACGAAGAAGGCGAGCTGAAGTGCACGAATCGATCCTCGCGTTTCGCAAACGGCGTTACTTCTGGCTCGCGTTGATCGTCACGGGTCTCTCGATACTGGCCTATTGGATCGACGACCCGCAGGAACCCGCAAACGGCGGCACCGTGCTCGGATACACGTTGGGCACGATCGCCGCGCTGCTCATCGTCTGGCTCACGTGGTTCGGTGTGCGCAAACGCCGCTACAGCTCCACTCTCGGCACCGCGCAGGGCTGGCTATCGGCGCACGTCTACCTCGGCGTGGCGCTGCTCGTCATCGTGCTGCTGCACGCGGGCTTCCAGTTTGGCCTCAACGTCCACACGCTTGCGTTCGTGTTGATGGTGCTCGTGATTTCGAGCGGCTTGTACGGCGTCTTCATCTATATGAAGTATCCGGCGCGAATGAGCGACAACCGTGGCGGCGCCAGCCGGCCTGAACTACTCGATCAGCTCGAGGACATTGACCGGCGCAGCCAACGCGTCGCCGCAGATCTGCCCGCAGAGTATAAGGAACTCGTTACGAGTGGCGTCAGCCGGACGCAGCTCGGCAGCACCCTCTGGTCGAGGCTGCGTGGGCAGGACAACTCCCGGGTGGTACTGCAGCGGGATGGACAAACTGAGGTCGTCGGGAATCCCGGGCAAGAAGCAGCGCTCGACTGGCTGGCCGAGCAACAATCGCGCGCGACCGACGCGGATCTTGCGGCGAGGATCGGCGAACTATCTGCGTTGCTGCGCAACAAGCGGCAATTGCTGCGGCAACTCGGTGAAGACCTGCGCCTGCAGGCGTCCATGGAGATCTGGCTGTACCTGCACGTGCCGTTGACCGCGGCGCTGCTTGTGGCTCTGGCCGTGCACATCACTACCGTGTTTCTCTACTGGTGACGCCGTGAAATATCTGATTCGGTTCGTCAGCAGAAATCCGGCAGGGGGTGTCGAACACCATGACAAGATCGTCGATGCGCCAGTCATTACGATCGGCCGCGCAACGGACCAGGTCCTGCACCTCAAGGACCGGCGCGCCCGCCTGCAGCACGCGACGATCGAGCAGCAGAGCGACGGCGTGCACATCACGACCGGCGCGCTCTCGGGAGTCAGTGTCAACGGACGCTCGCAACGCGACGCGAAGCTCGAGATGGACGATGTCATCGAGGTTGGTGCGAACATTTTGCGTGTCATCGAGGCGCCCGGCGGCATTGACTTCGCCGTCTCTTTCGAGCTCAGTGCCGAGGCGAGCGCCGATCACTTCGTCACGGACTGGAGTTCGCCAGCAGTCGGCGTCGGTGGCTGGAGCAAGCGGCGCCTGTCCTGGGCACTTGCCGGCGTCGTCGTGTTGTTCGCCTTTTTGCTGCCGGGACTGAGCCTGCTGGAACCGCTGAAGGCAGTCACCCGCAGCACCGCCCTGCCCGACGACAGTCTGTGGCTGTCCGGTCCCGTGCACAGCGCACACTCGTCGACGGCGACGGAATGCGAAGCCTGCCACGTGAAGCCGTTTCGACGCGTACCGGACATGGCCTGCATGGAGTGTCACGCTGCAAGTCGACATGTCGCCGATGCCGGAGTGAATGTTCTTGGCGAGGTCCGCTGTGCCAGCTGCCATCTCGAACACAACGAACCGCCCGAACTGGTCAAACGCCATCAGGGTCTTTGTGCCGACTGTCATCAGGAACTCCCCCCGGACGTGGAACTCGAAGACGCCGCAGACTTTCTCGATTCGCACCCGGCATTCAAGGTGAACCTGTTGCGACCGAGCGCCGCTCCAGACAACTCGACCGAGTGGCGCACTGAACATGTTTTGCTCAACGAGGCACGGGATGGTGATCGCTCGAACCTGACCTTCAATCATGCCGTGCATCTCGACGACGCCGGCATCGTCACGCCGGACGGCCGCCGCGTTATTGA
>JBPCXI010000062.1:0-18131 GCA_051008895.1 Gammaproteobacteria bacterium
CGTCGAGACGCCGCGTGAACGCATCTCTGCCTTCGCTGCGCACGACCGAGTCCGGATCTTCTCCATCCGGGAGGAACAGGAAGCGCACCTGCCTGCCGTCACGCATCTCCGGCAGGCTGGTCTGCAGAGCACGCCATGCGGCGTCGCGTCCGGCGCGGTCGCCGTCGAAACAGAACACGACTTCCGGCGTCGCCCGAAACAGGCGCCGCAGGTGCTCCGGCGTCGTCGCCGTGCCAAGCGTCGCGACGGCATTGTCGATGCCCTGCTGCGCGAGGCTGACCACGTCCATGTAGCCCTCTACGACGAGCACGCGCTCGAGCTTGCGATTCGCGCGCCGCGCGTCGAAGAACCCGTACAGTTCGCGGCCCTTGTGAAACGCCGGGGTTTCCGGCGAATTCAGATATTTCGGTTCTCCGTCCCCGGTGATGCGGCCACCGAAACCGACAACCCGGCCGCGACTGTCGACGATCGGAAAGATGATGCGTTCGCGGAACCGGTCGTAGTAGCCGCCATTGTCGCGCTCGGCGATCAGGCCGGCGGATTTCAGGTTCCGCCGCGTCTCGGCGCGGTCGTCGAAATGCCGCAGCAGGTAATCCCAGCCGCCCGGCGCATAGCCGATACCGAATGCCGCGACCGTCTCGCCGCTCAGTCCGCGCCGCTGCAGGTACTCGATTGCCGCGGGATGCTGTTTCAGCGCATGCTGGTAGATTTTCGCGGCCTGCTTGAGCGCGTCGTATACCGGCGAGATCGGCGCCTGCCGCTCGGCGGTCTCATCCCGCGGTACTTCGAGCCCGAGCGATTGCGCCAGCTCGTCGACTGCCTCGGGAAATTCGAGGCGATCGAATTCCATCAGGAAGCCGAGCGCCGTGCCGTGGGCGCCGCAACCGAAACAGTGGTAGAAGCCCTTGTCCGGGCTGACCGTAAACGACGGTGTCTTTTCGCTGTGAAACGGGCACGGCGCTTTGTATTCGCGTCCGGCCTTCTTCAGCTTGACGCGTGAATTGATGACCTCGACGATGTCCGCTCGCTGGACCAGGTCATCGATGAAGTCCTGCGGAATTCGCCCTGCCACGTGCGTATCTTCTCGATGCTGTTTTTGTTTGCGATCGACCGACTATTGCCAACGCTTTTCGGCCTTCGCTTTTCGGCCCATTGCTTTGTGGCTGAGTCTAGCAGAGCGCCGGGCGTTTCGGCCCCACTTGGCCGGTCCCAGCCAGCCCCGGCAAATTCAGGTCGATAGTTTTTCTTTGACGCGCGCGCCGACCGCGCCCATGTCCGCGCGACCCTGCGCCTGCTCGCGCATCGCGCCCATGACCTTGCCCATGTCGCGGATGGTCTTAGCGCCGGTCGCGGCTATGACGCTGTCGATCAGCGCGTCGAGTTCCGCGTCGCCGAGCTGCTCCGGCAGGTACGCGCGCAGCACCTCGATCTCGGCAAGTTCCTTGTCGGCAAGTTCCTGCCGGCCGCCGTCCGTATACTGGCGCGCCGAGTCCTGGCCCTGCTTGACCAGTTTTTCGATCGTCTTGAGTACGCCCGCGTCGTCGAGTTCAACGCGGTCGTCGACCTCGCGGCGCTGAATCGCCGCGAGCAGCATGCGAATCACGGCCAGGCGCGACTTATCGCCCCCGCGCAGCGCGGACTTCATGTCGGATTGGAGAGTTTGTTTCAGCGTGCTCATGCGCTGCGAACGCAGTATTGCTCCGGCTGAGGGCTATCAGTACAGACGGCGGCGGCGGTTGGTTTCGCGCGACGAGCGCTTGAGCTGGCGCTTTACCGCCGCGGCCTTCTTGCGCTTGCGCTCCTGCGTCGGCTTCTCGTAGTACTCACGCCGTCGTAGTTCCGTTAGAATGCCGGCCTTCTCGCACGCGCGTTTGAAGCGGCGCAGGGCGGCGTCGAAATTCTCGTTGTCGCGGATACGAACTGCGGGCAATGTCCTGATTCCCTTCCAAACAAACAATAATGATAAGGCTGAAAAAAACCGGCGCTGCCGCCGGCTCAACCGGGAAATACTAGCCCCTTGAATAGGGAATTGCAAAGCAATGCGGACCGGGCGATCGTGCTCGGCATCGAAACGAGCTGCGACGAGACCGCGGTCGCGGTGTACTCGGGGCAGGCCGGGCTGATCGCGCATCATGTTTATAGCCAGGTCGAGCTGCATGCCCGCTACGGCGGCGTCGTGCCGGAATTGGCATCAAGAGACCATATACGAAAGCTATTGCCGCTCGTCGAGACCGCGCTCGCGGGCACCGATGGCCAGCCCGTCCGGCCTGACGCGATAGCGTACACCGCCGGACCCGGCCTGATCGGCGCGCTGCTCGTCGGCGCCACCGTCGCGGTCGGGCTGGCCGAAGCCTGGTCCGTGCCGGCGATCCCGGTGCACCACCTCGAAGCGCACCTGATGGCTGCGTTGCTCGAGGACGACGCGCCCGAATTCCCGTTCATCGCACTGCTCGTGTCCGGCGGCCATTCGATGTTGATCGACGTCCGCGATTTCGGCGCATACACGATCCTTGGCCAGACGCTCGACGACGCTGCGGGCGAGGCGTTCGACAAGACGGCGAAGCTGCTCGGCTTACCGTATCCGGGCGGCCCGGAACTGGCCGCGCTCGCTGAACGCGGCGATCCCGCCAGTTACGCCCTGCCGCGACCGATGCTGAACAAGCCGGGCTACGACCTCAGCTTCAGCGGACTCAAGACGGCGGTGATGCTGAAGGTGCGCGCAGCCGAGTCGGCCGAAGGCGGGCTGGGGGACGTGGCGCGGGCCGACCTCGCGAGCTCGTTTCAGGAAGCGGTCGTCGACAGCCTCGTCGGCAAGGCGTTGCGCGCGGCGCGGGACATCGGCCGCGAGCGGCTCGTCGTTGCCGGTGGCGTCGGCGCGAACCGCCGGCTGCGCGAACGGCTGCGCGACGGCATGGAGGCGGCGGGAGGCCGTGTTTATTATCCGCGTATCGAGTTCTGTACCGACAACGGCGCGATGATTGCGTACACCGGCTGGTTGCGGCTGCGCGACTTCGGCGCGTCGCAGGATACGACCGTGCATGCGCGGGCGCGTTGGAATCTGGCCGAATTATCGCGTATAGCTTGATCGGCATGGCGACACACAAAGACACGATTTTTGTATCCGACCTGCGCATCGACGCGATCGTCGGCATCTGGGACTGGGAGCGGGCGTTGCCGCAACAGATCGGCATCGATCTCGAGATGGCCGCGGACATTCGCGCTGCCGCGGAGGCCGACGACATCGCCGCAACGCTCGACTACCGCGCGGTGTCGAAGCGCGTGACCGAATTCGTGCAGGAATCGAAGTTCCAGCTCGTCGAAACGATGGCGGAGAAGGTTGCCGGGGTCGTGCGCGAAGAGTTCGGTGTTGCGTGGGTTAAGGTCACGGTGCACAAGCCGCTCGCGGTGCGCGGTTCGCGCGACGTCGGCATCTCCATCGAGCGCGGCGAGCGCTAGCGCGGTTCGCGATGTCGGCCGGCCCCCAGTCGCGCGCGTACGTCAGTGCGGGTAGCAATATCGAACCGGAGAAAAACCTGCGCGCCGCGATCGCGGAGCTTCGCAGGCGTTTCGGCGACCTGGAGCTGTCGACGGTCTACCGCACGGCGGCGGTCGGTTTCGACGGCGATGACTTCCTGAACCTCGCACTATCGTTCACGACGCAACGGTCGGTTGACGAAGTCGTCGCCGAACTCGATGAAATCGAGCTATCCGCAGGGCGTCGCCGTGGCGGTGAAAGATACTCGTCGCGCACGATCGATCTCGACCTGTTGCTATTCGCGGACGCCGTCATC
Organism: Gammaproteobacteria bacterium; assembly: GCA_051008895.1. Classification (GTDB taxonomy): domain Bacteria; phylum Pseudomonadota; class Gammaproteobacteria; order Steroidobacterales; genus SMWD01. The sequence goes on from JBPCXI010000062.1 coordinate 3,792, forward strand.
GATACACCGGAGCTGCGGCTGCCGCGGGCCGACATCCTCGAATACGCGTTTGTGCTCGGCCCGCTTGCGGAAATCGCGTCGGACCTCGTGCATCCGACCGCGCGGGCGACCATCGGTGCATTGTGGACCCGTTTCGATCGCGCCCAGCAGCCGCTGGAGGCGGTCGCGATCGACTTCAACTGAGTATCGTGCGCTACCAGCCGATACTGCGGCCGCCGTCGACGGCGATGATCTGGCCCGTGACGTAGCCCGCGTCCCGCACGAGATACAGCACGCAGTCCGCAATGTCCTGCGGATCGCCCGGACGTTTCATCGGTACCTGCTTCAGTATCGAATCCTTCGCCGCGTCGGTCAGACCCTCCTCGGGCCACAGGATAGCGCCCGGTGACACACCGTTAACGCGCACCTCCGGCGCGAGATCCCGCGCGAGTGTCCGCGTGAGCATTGCGAGACCGGCCTTCGCCGGGCCGTAAACCGTGTGGTGCCGCAGCGGGCGCATCGCGTGTATGTCGACGATGTTGACGATCGTCCCGCCGGCGTCGCGCAGGTGCGGCACGCAGGCTTGCGACAGGAACAGCGGTACCTTCAGGTTGGTGCCGATCAGGTCGTCCCATTGATCTTCGGTGATGTCGCCGACCGGCGTCGGATAGAAACTCGACGCGTTGTTCACCAGCACATCGAGACGCTGCGTTCGACCGACGACTTCGTCAATCAGCGCCGGCAGCCCGGCGATGTCGAGCAGGTCCGCGCCGACGGTGAACGCCGACCCGTCACGCACATCATTGAGTTCGCTTGCGACCTGCTGCGCCGGCCCCTTCGAACCCCGATAGTGGACCGCGATATTCGCGCCGGCCGCATGCAGCGTCCGCGCGATGCGCGCGCCGATCCGCTTGCCGGCTCCGGTAATCAGGACCCAGCGGCCGGTGAGTGTCTGCTGCGTGTTGCTCATGTCGATTTCCCGTTCTCACGGCTGCTGTACTCTGGCCGTGTAAGATACTGCGCTTGCCCCGATCTTTCATCATGCATGCATCATCAGAATTGCCCCAGCCGGACGCCGACGCACTCGCGCACAGCGCGCGGGTGTCGACTCTGATCGCCGAGCGTATCGACGCCGCCGGCGGCTGGATCGATTTCGCCGACTATATGAACCTCGCGCTGTACGCACCCGGCCTCGGCTATTACAGTGCCGGCGCGGCGAAATTCGGTGCGGGCGGAGATTTCGTCACCGCGCCGGAGGTCTCCGATCTGTTCGCCCGCACCCTGGCGCGGGCGATCGAGCCGATGCTCGCCGACCGGCCCGGTGCCGTCGTGCTCGAGCTCGGCGCCGGCACCGGCGCTCTCGCCGCGGGCATTCTGCGCACGCTCGCGCGCGATCGCACGCTACCGGCGCGCTACCAGATTCTCGAAGTGAGCGCGGATTTGCGCGAGCGCCAGCGCCGAACCCTCGGCGACCAGGCGCCCGAGCTGCTATCGCTGGTCGAGTGGCTCGACGAATTGCCCGCGCCGATAGAAGGCGTCGTGCTCGCGAACGAGGTCCTCGACGCGTTGCCGGTGTCACGCTTCCGCATGGTTGATGACAACGGGCACGGGAGCGTGCAGTCGCTGGGCGTGGCGGTTCGGGACGGCCAGTTCCGCTGGGCCGAACGGCCCGCGCCCGCTAGCATCGTCGACAGCGTCAACGCAATCGGCGCCATGCTCGGAGCGCCGTTGCCGAGCGGTTTCACCGCGGAAGTGAACGCGAATCTGCCGGCCTTCATTGCCGGTGTCGCGGGCGCGATCGAGAACGGAGCCTGCCTGTTGATCGACTATGGCTTGCCGACGCGCGAGCTGTATGGCGCGGAACGCGATACCGGAACTCTGATCTGCCACTATCGACACCGCGCTCACGACGATCCGTTCCTGTACCCGGGCCTGCAGGATATCTCGGCCTGGGTGGACTTCACCGCGGTCGCGACCGCGGCGTCCGTCGCCGGATTCAGCGTCGCGAGCTATGCGACGCAAGCCGGCTTCCTGATCGCGGCCGGCATCGAGGACGAGTTTCTCGCCGCCGGCGACGACGATTCGCCCGCGTCACGCGCGTCGCTGTCAGGGCAAATGCAGACATTGCTGATGCCGGGACAGATGGGCGAGAGATTCAAGGTGATGTGCCTGACGCGCGGCGCCGTCTCGGTGCCTGCCGCGGTTGCGCAGGCTGACGAAAGCCATCGTTTGTAAGTATGCTCTGCCTCCGTTTCCCCCACCCTGATTGATCGAGAGGAGCGAGCTTGGATCTCGTCGCAGCAACGATACTGGCGCTCGTGCAGGGACTTACCGAGTTCCTGCCGATTTCGAGCTCCGCGCACCTGATACTCGCGCCGAGGCTGTTCGGCTGGACGGATCAGGGCCTCGCGTTCGACGTGGCGGTGCATCTGGGAACGCTCATCGCGGTGCTGTGGTTCTTTCATGATGAAATCGCCGCGATAGCGCGCGCGTGGCTCGATGCCGCACGCGGCCGCGAGTATGACCGGCGCGAGGCGCGCCTCGGGCTTGCGATCGTCATCGCGTCGCTGCCGGTCATCGTCGCGGGGCTCTTGTTCGAAGATCTGATCGCCACGCGTCTGCGGTCGCCGCTCGTGATCGCCGCGACCACCGGGGTGTTCGGCGTGCTGCTTTGGGTCGCGGACCTGCACAAGAAAGAAATGCATGACGAACACCAGCTCCATCTCGGCACCGCGCTGCTGATCGGCATCGCCCAGGCGCTCGCGCTGATACCCGGGACGTCTCGTTCGGGGATCACGATTACCGCTGGTCTCGCGCTCGGGCTGTCGCGCAGCGCCGCGGCGCGTTTCTCGTTCCTGCTAGCCATTCCCGCGATCGCCGGCGCTTCGTTGTTCGAGACGATTGAAGTAGTCGGGTCTTCCGTCCCCGTCGACTGGACATCGATCACGGTCGCAGTCGTGGTTGCGGCCGTCAGCGCTTACGTCTGTATCCGGCTGTTTCTCGGCGCGATCGACCGCATCGGTATGGTGCCGTTCATGCTGTACCGGCTCGCGCTGTCCGCGTTCCTGTTCTGGGTTTTCTGGTAAGGATCAATCGGTCGTCGCGGAAACCGCCGCAATAGCGGCAATGCGCGCGCGGCGGATTGCGTCGCCCAGTGCGGGGCCCTCGAGTCCGCGATCGACGAACGCCTGCGCGCCGACCGCCGCCGCCGCGTCGCGCGCGGCCCGCAACACGTCGGCTTGCGGATAATCGCGGTCCTCGAAACCCGTGCGACCGCGCGCGTCCGCCTCACATGCCGTCAGGAATTCGTCGAGCAGAGAGCTTGCTCGAAACGCGTCCGCCGCATCGAGCAGCTTCAGAATCGTCCGCGCCTTGAGTTCCGCGGCGCGGTGGCAGACCCCATGATAGCGTGCGACGAGAATGGCGAGCTTGCGATAACGATTCGGCGCCCCGATGCGATCGCAGAGCTGGTCGATGAGGTCGACACCGCGTTCCTCGTGACCGATGTGCCGGGGCAGCTCCGCCGTCGGTGTCGTCCCTTTGCCGAGATCGTGAACCATGACGGCGAAGCGCGTGGCCGTCGTCGCATCGAGTCGGGCAGCGATGCGCAGGCACATCATTACGTGAACGCCGGTGTCGATTTCGGGGTGCCATTGTTCCGGTTGCGGGACGCCGAATAGCGCGTCGAGTTCCGGATAGACGACCGCCAGTGCGCCGGCATCGCGCAGCACGGCCACGAATACGTCCGGTCGTGGTTCCCCCAGCGCACGTTCCGTCTCACGCCATATCCGCTCGGCGACGAGCTCGTTCGCCTCGCCGGCGGCGACCATCGCGCGCATCAGCTCCATCGTCTCGTCGGCAACGGTAAACCCGAGCTCCGCGTAACGCGCCGCGAATCTCGCGACGCGCAGGATGCGCACCGGATCTTCGCGGAAGGCGTCAGTCACATGTCGCAGCAGTCGGTCGCGCAGGTCCGCATTGCCGTCGTAGGGATCGATTAGCCGACCGTCCTGATCCTCGGCGATCGCATTGATCGTCAGGTCGCGGCGGCCGAGATCTTCCTCGAGCGTGACGTGTTCATCGGCCCGCACGTCGAATCCGCGATAGCCGGGACCCGTCTTGGTCTCGGTGCGCGCCATCGCGTACTCTTCATTCGTTTCGGGATGGAGATAGACGGGAAACGCGCGGCCGACGCGCCGATAGCCGAGGGCCTCGAGTTCCCCGGCGGCAGCGCCGACGACGACCCAGTCCCGCTCGCTAACGGGGCGACCGAGCAATCGATCCCGCACCGCGCCGCCAACCAGGTAAATCTGCATGGCCGTATTCTAGCCGCAACCAGGAGCCTCGCGATCGAAAAGCACACGTTAACCAGGGCGCTGGTCGCTGTCGTCATTGGCGTGCTGGCCGCGGCGCTGCTCGGCGGATGCGGTCTCGGCTACTACTGGCAGGCGACGACGGGTCACCTCGAACTGATGCGACAGCGGCGGCCGGTCGAAGACGTCGTCGGTGACGCGACGACCGACGAGACCGTTCGCGCCAAACTCGAGACGGCGGGCGCCGCGCTCGATTTTGCGCACGACGAACTGCGACTTCCGGATAACGGCAGCTACCGTCTGTATGCCGATACGGGACGCCCGTACGTCGTCTGGAACGTCGTCGCCGCGCCCGAATTTTCGCTCGAGCCGCGCACCTGGTGTTTTCCGGTCGCCGGATGCATCAGTTACCGGGGCTATTTCGGGGAGGACGATGCACGCCGGTTCGCCGCCGGGCTCGAGCGCGACGGCGATGACGTCATCGTCGCCGGCGTCGCGGCATACTCGACACTCGGGCGCTTCGAGGATCCGCTACTCAACACGATGATCGCGTACCCGGACTACGCGCTTGCCGGGCTGATTTTTCATGAGCTCGCGCATCAGCGCCTGTACGTCAAGGACGACTCGAAGTTCAACGAGAGTTTCGCCAGTTTTGTCGAACAGCAGGGATTGCGCATGTGGCTCGAGTCACGCGGCGTGGACGGGCAGCTGTGCCGCTACCGGCTGTCGCTGTCGCGCAAGGCCCAGGTGCAGGCCCTGATTGCGACCGCACGCGAGCAACTCGAGACAGCGTACGCGCGCGACGTCCCCGACGCCGACCTGCGCGCGGAGAAAGCGGCGGTGTTCGTTGCGATGATGGATGAGTATCGCGCGCTGCGGGCCGGTTGGTCGGGGCCGCCGCACTTCGATCACTGGTTTGACGGCGCGTTCAACAATGCGCGCCTCGCGTCGTTCGCGACGTATGACGAGTACGTGCCGGCGTTTGCCGCGCTGATGAATGCGAGCGGGAATGATCTCGAGTCGTTCTACGAGCGCGCCGAGGCGCTCGCGGATCTCGGCAAAGAGGAGCGCGAAGCGCGCATGCGCGAGCTGCTGAACCGGTCGGCGCCCCCGGCGGGTGCGCCGACCGATTGCGACTCTGGGCGACGTTAGCGAATCTGCAGCAACAGGTCCCGCTGTCCGCGGCGCAGGCCCAGTATCAGCAGGCCTTGATCCTTGGCGAGCTCGCTCAGTTCCTGGACCGTCTCGACCCGTTGGCGATTGACCGTGACGATGATGTCGTTCTCACGCAGACCGCGCTGTGCGGCCGGGCTGCCGGGTGCCACGGATTCGACGATCACGCCCGGCTTGTCGAAGTCCAGGCTCTGGCCGTCGTAGTTACCGAATTCGGCGCCCGCGAGGCTCGGATGGATTTCATCGGCCGCGACCTGGGTGTCAGCAGCGAGCTCTGTCAGCGTCGCGGTGACCGTTCGGTTTTTACCGTCACGAATGACGTTGATCCGCACCGATTCGCCGCTGCGGCGGAGGCCGATTGTTGTGCGCAGGTCTGATGCGCCGGATATCGTCTCGCCGTCGACGCCGGTGATGACATCGCCTACCTCGATGCCGGCCGTTTCGGCCGCCGAGCCGGCGACGACTTCCTGCACGAGGGCGCCTTCGACATCCTCGTCGATGCCGAACGCTTCGGCGGTATCCGCGCTGAAGTCGCTGATGCTCACGCCGAGCAGGCCGCGTTGTACCTCGCCGAATTCAATGAGCTGGGCCATGATCGATTTCGCGATGTTCACCGGGATTGCGAAGCCGATGCCGATGTTGCCGCCGGAGCCGCTGAAGATCGCCGAGTTGATGCCGATCAGCTCCCCGCCGAGATTGATCAGCGCGCCACCGGAATTACCCGGATTGATCGACGCATCCGTCTGAATGAAGTCCTCATAGCCGTCGCGGCTCAGGCCGGTGCGGCCGAGCGCGCTGACGATGCCGGACGTGACGGTGTGCGACAGCCCGAACGGGTTGCCGATCGCGACGACGAAGTCGCCCACCAGCACGTCTTCGGAGTTGCCCAGCGGCATCTCGACGAGCTTGCTCGCATCTTTGACCTGGATCACCGCGATGTCCGTGCCCGCATCGGAGCCGACGATTTCGGCTTTGAGATTGCGCTTGTCGGCCAGCAGAATCTCGATCTCATCGGCGTTTTCAATCACGTGATGGTTGGTCAGGATGTAACCGTTTTTAGCATCGACGATGACGCCCGAGCCGGCGCTGCGAACTTCGCGTTGCATTTGTTGCGGTGGCACGCCGAAAAAGCGCTGAAAGAACGGGTCATCGGCGAGCGGGTTACGCGGTGTGTCGACGGTGCCGCGCGTCGCGATATTCACGACCGCCGGCGAGGCGTCCTGCACGAGCGGGGCGAGGCTCGGCAGCTGCTGTCCGCCGATCTTGGCCGGGAGGGCTGCCGTGGCAGGCTGCAGCAGGCTCAGGGTGACGGTGACGAGCGCGGCTAACGCCGCGCGTTTCGGCAAATGATTGATCATGCGTTTGGTGTCCGTTTGGGGGCCGTAATTATTCAGCATGCTAACTCGATGCGCCAGTTCGCCGAAAAGGTCGCAGCTTGTGTAAATCTTCGCCTCGCGCGCCCGATTGCGCCGGGAATCCGGCCGCAAATCGGGCCCTTGCGGCGCGCGGCCGGTGGCGCCGGGCGCGGTGTATCTTGTGGATAAACCGTGTAAATGCTGGGCATAGCCCAAACACAACATGTTGTGTTTTCGTGCCTGGCAGCCAAACAGATTTTCAGCACTGTTTTTTTTGTCAGGAATTCGCGTAAGATCACCTAACTATCTGTTTTATATAGTTTTGAGGCCAATGCGGCTGGCGTAAATATTGCTTGACAGAAACGCCGGCCGGGCATAATCTAGAGCCTTAACGACACAACATCTTGTGTCGGGGTTATTCACCGATCAACCGTATCGGCTGCCGGGTCCGAAGACCCGCGTCATAGCTGAGGGGTTCGTTTTCTCCGGAAAACGGGGTTTTCGGAGTCGGTGTTGGGGGAGTCAGTTCGATTCGCCGCCGGTCGCGGTAAACGGGTGTTGTGCGCACCCGTCGCCGAACCGTCGCATGATGCGGATCGACATTAAAGGGGTTGTTAGTCGCAATGAAGTCCGCTGTGCAGTTTGAGAATTCCAAGTCGTCCGCGATCGGTTTTCAGGCAACGTCTCTCGATATCTGGGACAAGAAATACCGACTTAAAACCAAGACCGGCGATGTCATCGACGAGACGATGGACGACACCTATCGTCGTGTCGCTGCCGCGCTCGCCGCGGTCGAACCGGAAGCCGATCGAGAACGCTGGCACGAGATTTTCCTGTGGGCGCTGCGGCGTGGCGCGGTGCCGGCCGGGCGCATCGTCTCGAACGCCGGTGCACGCGAGCACAAGCCCGCGACGTCGACGATCAACTGCACCGTTTCGGGCAGCGTCGGCGATTCGATGCACGACATCCTGGACAAGGTGCACGAGGCCGGCCTGACGCTGAAGGCGGGATGCGGCATCGGTTACGAGTTTTCGACGCTGCGGCCGAAGGGCGCATACGTCTCCGGCGCTGGCGCGTATACGTCGGGGCCGCTGTCGTTCATGGATATCTACGACAAGATGTGTTTCACGGTGTCATCGGCGGGCGGGCGCCGCGGTGCGCAGATGGGCACGTTCGACGTCGGTCATCCTGACGTCATGGATTTCATCCGGGCAAAACGCGAAGACGGTCGCCTGCGCCAGTTCAACCTGTCGCTGCTGATTACCGATGATTTCATGCAGGCGGTGCGCAACGACCGCGACTGGACGCTGGCGTTCCCGCTGGATCGGGAGCAGGTAGATCAGGCCGAGCAGGAAAGCATCGATCTCGACGACCCCGAGCAGATCGTCTGGCGCGACTGGCCGATTACCGACGGCTATATCTCGAACGATCGGGGCGAGGTTGCGTGCAAGGTATACAAGAAGCTGCCGGCACGGCGACTCTGGGACATGATCATGGCGTCGACCTACGATTTTGCCGAGCCCGGCTTCGTGCTGATCGATCGTGTCAACGAGATGAACAACAACTGGTTCGACGAAACGATTCGCGCCACCAACCCGTGCGTGACCGCGGATACCTGGGTACAGACGACCGGGGGCCCGCGTCAGGTGCACGAACTTCTGGACCGCCCGTTCGACGCGGTCGTCAATGGGCGCGCGTGGCGCAGCGCCGACGAAGGGTTTTTCCGCACCGCGACGAAACCGATCGTGCGGTTGGAGACGAGCGATGGCTACGGGCTGCGGCTTACCGAGGATCATCGGGTCCGCCGTGTCGTGCGCTTCGACGGGGAGTCGACCGAAACCGACTGGTGCGAGGCGGGCGATCTGCGCGCCGGCGACCACGTGTTGCTGCACGACCATCGCGGCGCGGCCGAGTGGGGCGGCGATTTCGACGATCATGAGGGTTACCTCGTCGGCCTGATGCAGGCGAGCGGGCGCGAGGTCACGCGAGAGGACGCATCGGTGTCGGTCTATCGCCAGCCCGTGGCGCTGAATGCACCTTACGAGCCGCTGTCCGACGGCATCAAGGCGGTCATGGCCACCGCACGGGACGCGGCGCGATCGATATCGACTGCACCGCAACGCGCCGTCTGGCAGGAGTTCGGCGAGCATGGCGAATACCGCCTGCCGGTGCCCGGTCTCGGCGCCGTCGCGACGGAACTCGATCTCGTCGCGCAGGAGTCGACGGTTACGCCGGCGATCGAGCGTTGCTCCAGCGAATTTTATCGCGGTTACCTGCGCGCGAGTTTCGACGTCCGCGCCGAGATCGTTGCCGGCGGCAGCGCCGGCCCCGCCGTTCGCTACAGCGACACGAACGACGAAAATATCGGCGCGATCCAGCGCATGCTGTTGCGGCTTGGTATCGTCGCCGGGCGCAGCGGCACTCGCGCTGCAACCGTGTCCGGCAGCTGCCTGTGGATTTCCGGCGCGAGCCTCGCGCAGTTCGCCGCGAAGGTCGGGTTTGCCGATGACACGAAGCAGGCGACGTTGCGCGACGCGCTATTGCATCCATCGGTTGGACAGGCGGATGAGCGCTTCGTCGCCCGGGTCAAGTCGGTGACGCCGGCCGGCAGCGCGTCCGTCTACGACTGTCAGGTACCGGGCATCAACGCGTTCGATGCGAACGGCATCTACGCGCACAACTGCGGCGAGCAACCTCTGCCGCCGTACGGCTCGTGCCTGCTCGGTTCGGTGAACCTGACGAAATTCGTCGTCGACCCATTCACCGACACGACACGCTTCGACTGGGACGAGTTCCGCAAGGTCGTGAGCGTGTTCACGCGCATGCTGGACAACGTCGTCGAGATCAACGGGCTGCCGCTGGAGGGTCAGCGGCAGGAAATCCAGCGCAAGCGCCGGCATGGCATGGGCTTCCTCGGCCTCGGCTCGACGTTGACGATGCTGCGCATGAAATACGGCTCCGAGCGCTCGGTGGAATTCACCGAATCCGTCGCCCGCGAAATGGCCTTGTCCGGTTGGGAGACCGGCCTCGAGCTCGCGCTGGAGAAGGGGCCGGCCCCGATCATGCTCGAGGAGTTCACCGTCACCGCCGAAATGCTGCGCAAGCGACCCGAGATGACGCGCGACGGGTGGCAGGTCGGCGATACGATAGAGGGCCGCGTGCTGCACGCGCGCTATAGCCGCTATATGCAGAAAGTGGCCGAGGTCGCGCCGGAACTCGTCAAGGAGATAGAGCGTGCGGGCGCGCGTTTCACGCATCACAGCTCGATCGCGCCGACCGGTACGATCTCGTTGTCGCTGGCCAACAATGCGAGCAACGGTATCGAGCCGAGTTTTGCGCATCACTATTACCGCAACGTGATACGCGAGGGTCGAAAGACGAAAGAGAAGGTGGATGTGTTCTCTTACGAGCTGCTCGCCTATCGTGAACTGATCAACAAGAATGCGGCGCCGGATACCGATAAACCGGAAGAGCAGCTGCCGGATTACTTCGTGGCCGCCGACGACATCACGCCCAAGGCGCACGTCGATATCCAGGCCGCGGCGCAGAAGTGGATCGACTCGTCGATATCCAAGACCGCGAACGTGCCGACCGACTTCGCGTTTGAAGACTTCAAGGACATCTACATGCATGCATACGAGAACGGGCTGAAAGGCTGCACGACGTTCCGTTTCAACCCGGAGGCGTTTCAGGGTGTGCTGGTCAAGGAGAAGGATCTGCAGAACACGCAGTACACGTTCGTGCTGGACGATGGCTCGGAGGTCACGGTACAGGGTGACCAGGAAGTGGAGTATGACGGCGATACACACACCGCCGCGAACCTGTTCGACGCCCTCAAAGAGGGCTACTACGGCAAGTTTTAGGATCGGACCATGAATAAAATCATCATTGAAAAACCAATCGTCGACTATCGCGTCGGCGGCGAAGCGGAAGCGAAGGCGGACAGCCCGGCCGAGAAGCCGACGCCGGTCATCGAGACGAGCGACGACGGCAAGGTCGTGCGTATGCACGAGAAGTTGGAGCGGCCCGAGATGTTGCTCGGCTCGACCTACAAGGTCAAAACGCCGATCTCCGACCACGCGATGTACGTAACGATCAACGACATCATCCTGAACGCCGATACGGATTTCGAGCAGCGGCGTCCGTTCGAGATATTCATCAACTCGAAGAATCTCGACCACTATCAGTGGATCGTGGCGCTGACGCGCATCATGTCGGCCGTGTTCCGCAAGGGCGGCGACGTAACGTTCCTCGTCGACGAACTCAAGGCGGTGTTCGATCCGCGCGGCGGGTACTGGCAACCGGGCGGCAAGTTCATGCCGTCGATCATCGCCGAGCTCGGCCACATCGTCGAGAAGCATCTGCAGTTCATCGGCCTGCTGCCGCAGGAAACGCTGGACGAGCATCAGAAGCAACTCGTCGAGATGAAGCGGCAGGAATTCGAGCAGCAGTCGAAACAGCAGGACGCATTCGCGAACAACGAGTTCCCGGCCGGCGCGCAGCTGTGCAGCAAGTGCAACACGACCGCTGTCGTCATGATGGATGGTTGCATGACGTGCCTGAGTTGCGGCGAGAGCAAGTGCGGATAGGTTTCGGTTAGTCGCCAGAGCGGCAAGGTCGGGAAACCTTCTGGCTAAACCTCCGGCGGCCATCCCCGGCCGCCTCCGGAGCGGTTCCGCCTCGCTCTCCCGTCCTGCTTCGCTCGGCTCCAACGCCGCCAGAAGGTTTCCCGACCTTGCCTCAACGCCGTCTCAACTCGATCGTCCGTGCTAACATCGCCGCGACTCGGCCATTGATCGCGAAATACCCGTGAGCCTTACTGTCCCCGATTTCTCCGCCGCGAAAGTTTTGACCGTTGGCGACCTGATGCTGGACCAGTACTGGTTCGGGCCGACGTCGCGCATATCGCCGGAGGCGCCGGTGCCGGTCGTTAACGTTGCAGGCGAGGAGGCGCGGGCCGGCGGTGCCGCCAATGTCGCGGTTAACCTCGCGAGTCTCGGGGCACAGGCCACGATTGTCGGCCTGATCGGCGACGACGTGAACGGTCAGCATCTAAGCGACATGCTCGACGAGTGCGGTATCGACGTCGACCTCGGCATCAGCAAGACGCGGCCCACGATCACCAAGCTGCGGGTGCTGAGCCGCAACCAGCAGCTGATTCGCCTCGACACCGAGGACGTGTTCGAAACCGCCGACGCCGAGTCGCTGTCGGCGATCCTCGACCGCCGCGTGCCCGCCGCGGATGTCTGCGTTCTGTCGGATTACGCAAAAGGCACGCTCGCGCGCGTGCCCGAGATCATCGCGCTGTGCCGCAAGCACGACGTGCCGGTGCTCGTCGATCCGAAGGGCCGCGACTTCACCCGCTACCGCGGCGCGTCGGTGCTGACCCCGAACCTGGCGGAGTTCGAGGCCGTCGTCGGCCGGACACGCAGCGACGAGCAGATCGTCGACCGCGGTCAGGCCCTGTGCGCCGAACTCGATCTCGGCGGTCTCGTCGTGACGCTGAGCGAGCGTGGCATGGTTGCAATTGTTGACGGGCAGGAGCCGGTGTTCCAGCCGGCACGTGTCCGCGAAGTTTTCGACGTCACCGGCGCCGGCGACACGGTCATTGCGACGCTCGCGGCGGGCATCGCCGCGGGTGGCTCGCTGGCGGATGCGGCCGCGCTCGCGAATCTCGCCGCCGGAATTGTCGTGCGCAAGATCGGCGTGGCGACGGCCACCGCATCCGAACTCCGGCTCGCATTGCACGAGCAGGGCCTCGGCGGCCGCGGCCTGCTGAGTCCCGACGAGGCGCCGCTGGTCGCGGCCGAAGCGAGCGCACGCGGCGAGCGCATCGTGATGACGAACGGCTGCTTCGACATCCTGCATACCGGGCATGTCGCATACCTCGAAGAAGCAAAGATGCTGGGCAATCGACTGATCGTTGCGGTCAACGATGACGCGTCGGTCGCCCGCCTGAAGGGTGCCGACCGGCCGATCAATCCGCTCGAGGATCGGATGGCCGTGCTGGCCGGCCTCGCGTCGGTCGATTGGGTCGTGCCGTTCGCCGACGATACGCCGGCCGAGTTGATCGGCCGCGTGCTGCCCGACGTGCTCGTCAAGGGCGGTGACTACCAGCCGGACCAAATCGCCGGCGCCGACGCGGTGCGCGCGAACGGCGGCCGCGTCGAGGTGCTGACGTTCAGGGAAGGGCGCTCGACGACGTCGATCATCGAGGCACTGAAGAATCTTTCCTGACACGGCATTCGGCGCTTTCACGACACCCGCCGGCTGAACTTCATGTTGCGCTTTCTCTACGCGATTCTGACCTACCTGATGGCGCCGGTGCTGCTGCTGCATCTGTTCTGGCGCAGCATCGGCAATCCGCCGTACCGACAGCGTATCGCCGAGCGTTTCGGCTTCGTCGAGCGCCGCGGCACGAAGCCGAGCATCTGGGTGCACGCGGTCTCGGTCGGCGAGGTCATGGCGTCTGCCGCGCTGGTGCGCGCGCTGCAGGAGCGCTACCCGGACCGCGACCTCGTGCTCACCACGATGACGCCGACCGGTTCCGCGCGCGTCGTGGAACTGTTCGGCGATTCCGTCGTGCACAGCTATGTGCCTTACGATCTCGCGAGCGCAGTGCGGCGCTTCTTCGATCGCATGCAGCCGGAGCTCGTTATTATCGTCGAAACGGAGATCTGGCCAAACCTGTTTCATGAGTGCGGCCTGCGCAAGATTCCGCTCGTTATTGCGAGCGCGCGAATCTCACCGAAGTCGGTGCGACGTTACCGCAAGGTCGTCGGCCTGTTTAGCGAGACCCTGTCGCACGGCATCGTGATCGCGGCGCAGAGCCAGACCGATGCCGATCGCTTCCGCTCGCTGGGCGCTGCGCCCGAGCGAATTCATGTGACCGGCAACATCAAGTTCGATTTCACCGTCGACCCCGGCGTGCCGACCAGTGGCCGCGGTTTTCGCCACGAGCATGCGGCCGACCGGCCGGTGTGGATCGCGGCCAGCACGCACGCGGACGAGGAGGAGATCGTGCTGCAAGCGCACCGCAAGGTGCTCGAGTCGATTCCCGAGGCATTGCTGATCCTCGTTCCGCGCCACCCTGAAAGATTCCAGCTCGTCGCGGCGCTGATCGACCGCACCGGGTTCGCCCGCGTCACGCGCAGCAGCGGCAGGCGCTGCGCGCCCGGTACCGACGTGTTTCTCGGCGACAGCATGGGCGAGCTGATGATGCTGTATGCCGCGTCCGACGTCGCGTTCGTCGGCGGCAGCCTCGTGCCGATCGGCGGTCACAATCTGCTCGAGCCCGCCGCGCTCGGACTACCGGTCCTGACCGGGCCGAACACCTACAACGCGCCGGACATCGCCGAGCTCCTGCTGGCCGGCGGGTCAGCGCAGGTGATTGACGATGCACACGGCCTGGCCGCGCAGGTCAGCTTGCTGCTACCGGATCCGGATGAACGGGCCCGTCGCGGGAGCATCGGTCGCCGCGTCGTCGAAGACAATCGCGGCACGCTCGAGCGCGTACTCGA
>JBPCXI010000063.1:0-20543 GCA_051008895.1 Gammaproteobacteria bacterium
GCCGAACAGTAATCGTCCCTCTTCGCCACCCGATATCACGCGCACTGACTTGGCGCTGTCGTCGCGCGAGAACAGCATCCGGCCCAGCGTGCCGCGCAGCAGTTGCTCGTCCGTGCCCTTGGGCTGCCACTGTGTGATCCATTCGAACAGGTTCATGTCCTTATCGAACTCATGCGCGTGATCCTGCGCGAAATAACCCACCTTGGCATTCTCCGCCCATTTCACGTCGCCGGCGTCCGCGTCGAGCTCGCGCATGATGCAGCGGGCCAGCGTGGTTTTGCCGATACCGTTCGGCCCGATGATCGCGATGCGCGAACCGGCCTCGATCAGCAGGTCGAGGTCCTCGAATAACGGCCCTTCGTCGAAACCTTTGGTCAGGCCTTTCAGTTCGACGGCGACGCGCCGCAACGGCTTGTCCTGGTCGAAACGAATGAACGGGCTCACGCGGCTCGACGGCTTGATGTCTTCGAGCTGGATCTTCTCCAGCTGGCGCGCCCGCGACGTCGCCTGCCGCGCCTTCGACGCGTTCGCCGAGAAGCGGCTGACGAACGCCTGCAACTCGGCCTTCTTGGCGATTTTCTTCGCGTTGTCCGCCTGCATCCGCTCGCGCGCCTGCGTGGCCGCGATCATGTATTCGTCGTAGTTGCCGGGGAACAGCTGCACGCGACCGTAGTCGAGGTCGGCCATGTGCGTGCATACGCTGTTCAGGAAGTGGCGGTCATGCGAGATGATCACCATCGTCGAGTCGCTGGCGCGCAGAAAATCTTCGAGCCAGCGAATGGTGTTGATGTCGAGGTTATTGGTCGGCTCGTCGAGCAATAAGATGTCGGGATCCGAAAACAGGGCCTGCGCCAGCAATACGCGCAGCTTCCAGCCGGGGGCGACCTGGCTCATCGGGCCTTCGTGCTGCTCGATCGGGATGCCGATGTTTTCCAGCAGCTCGCCGGCACGCGCCTCGGCGCCGTAACCATCCATCTCGGCGAATTCGACTTCGAGATGCGCGACGCGCATGCCCTCCTCGTCGCTCATCTCGGGCAGCGCGTACAGGCGATCGCGCTCCTGCATCACGTCCCACAGTTCGCGATGACCCATGATCACGGCGTCGAGCACGCGGTAGTCTTCGTACGCGAACTGGTCCTGGCGCAGCTGGCTGATGCGTGCGCCGGGGTCGGACGACACGTTGCCCGCCGTCGGCTCGAGCTCGCCGGCCAGGATCTTCATGAACGTCGACTTGCCGGAGCCATTCGCGCCGATCAGGCCGTATCTATTGCCGTTGCTAAAATTTACGGAGACGTTCTCGAACAGCGGTTTGGCGCCGAACTGGATCGACAAATTAGCGGTAGAAATCACGATGTGGGTCCTGTCACGTTCCGCGCGGCCGGGCGGCCGACGGCAAGTCTGTAACTATTGTAAATGCCGGGAAATACTGAGAAATTCTGAGATTCGGGGGCCTGTTCACCCCGTAAGCGCGCGCGATCATAGCAGAAATCCGGCGCCGGCGAATCCTCGTGAACCGGGTTATTGCTGCCGGCGCCGCATGACGTCCGCAGCGGCCGCCCCCTATCTCGCTCTTCTATGGCGCTCTTCTATGGCGCTCTTCTATTCCGCCGGCACTTCCTCGGCGAATGCTTCCCAGGTGCCTTTCGGCAGAACTTCCGGCCAGTGGTCCGGGACTTCCAGGTACTCGGGCGCATTCTTTTCTATATAGGCGAGCACCTTGGGCGGCACATCGCCGAAATCTGCCAGGCCTTTGTGGCTGAACATGCGGCCGAATAACACCTCATCCCGGTATTCATGTTCGCCCATGCGCATCCACGGCCACCATTGCGAGATGCGGCTGAAGCCGGCGGTATAGCGGCACGCGGGCGCGGAGCGATCCATCATCTGCGCCAGTGACATATAAAAATTGAAATGCTCGGACGGGCTGATCCGCTCGCCGGTGCAGGCCCGCGGCCATTTATCCTTCGTGACCGGGTTGGTGTATTCGTGCGCGTAGTCCCAGGCGAGCATCAGATCGTCGCCGAACACTTCGAACGGCAGGATGAACGGCACCATGCCCGCTTGATCGACATGCGTGCCTTCGTTCATCAGCGTCGCGTCGTCTTTGGCGGCGCCCATCGCGAAGCGCGGCATTTGCGCGGTCAGCTTGCCACCCATGTTCGGGTTATAGAAATTGAACACCTCGACGGTGTCACCGGTCCACGGGTTATCCCACGTTTCCAGGATGTCGCCGGTCGCCAGGTCGGTGAAGTACCCGGTTTCCTTGCCGCGGATCCACATGTTGCCGTCGTCGTCGATCTTCGCCTGCATCACGCCGGTGCCGGTATAGCCGAACAGCGGGATGAGTCGCGCAGCGCCGATACGGCCATACATCAGGCCGTGGAAACCGCCGATCTGCGGCTCGTCGTAGCCCGCCCAGATTTTGCCGAACGCATACAGGTTGTCGTAAGGGTCGTTGAAGTCCAGGCTGGCGGCGGCGCCGGCCATCGACGTGCGCACCGGACGCGGCAGGGCGATGTCGGGCGACCTGAGTGCGGTCGCGGCCACGGGCTGTCGCCCGAGGAGGCCCTGCAGGAATAGTGACGACATGGAGCTTCCTTCTTGTTTTGTTGTCGCGCCCCACATTATCACAACGAAGGAAATTTCCCGGGTCAGACACAGTAAAGTACGCTGATGCTCACGTTGTTCTTGATCACCTTCGTCAACGTCCTCGGCTTCGGCCTGATCATCCCGATCCTGCCGTTCTATATAGAAAGAGTCGGCGGCGGCGCGGAGGTCGTGACGCTGGTCGTCGCGCTGTATTCGCTATTGCAGTTTTTGGCCGCGCCGACCATTGGCAGACTCAGCGACCGGCACGGGCGACGGCCGGTGCTGATCTGGACGACGGCCACGATCATCATTGCGCACGTGCTGCTCGCGTTCGCCGACAGCCTGTGGCTCGTGATCTTTTCGCGCTGCCTGGGCGGTATCGCGGCCGGTAACGTCGGCGTGATCTTCGCGTACGTGACAGATATCTCGGACGGTGACGAACGCGCGAAGTCGATGGGCTACATCGGCGCGTCGTTCAGCCTCGGCTTCATGGTCGGGCCGGCCATCGGCGGCCTGTTGGCCGGCACCGATGTCGAGACCGCGAACTTCACGGTGCCGGCGCTAACTGCCGCCGGGCTCACCGTGATCGCGCTGGGGTGCCTGCTGGCATTGCTGCCGGAGAGCCTGACGGCCGAGGATCGCAATCACGCGGCCAACAACGATGCGCTACCGATCGGCGTGCAGCTCCGCGCCGCGTTCGCGAATCACGCGTTCGCGATGCTGTCGCTCATCGCGTTCCTGCTATACGTCGCGTGGTCGTCGTTGCTGTCGATCTTCGCGCTGTGGACGAACCGCGTGCTCGACCTCGGGCCGCGCGACATCGGCCTGATCTTCATGTACACGGGTTTCATCGGCGCGATCTGTCAGCTCGGGCTGATCGGGCCGCTGACCAAGTGGCTCGGCGAGGCCAGGTTGCTGATGGTCAATATCGTCGTGATGGGCGCGGGCCTTTGGCTGATGGCCGATGCAACGACGCTGATCGCGGCATTGGTCGCGATGACGCTGCTGTCGACGGCGCACGGCATTTTCGCGCCGGTCAGCACGAGCCTGGTCTCGAGATACGCGCAGCCGACCGAGCGCGGCATGCTGCTCGGGCTATTCCAGGGCGTCGGCGGCCTCGGGCGCGTGGTCGGCCCGGCCTACGCCGGCGCCGCGTTCGCGCAACTGGGCACCGGGTCGCCGTACCTGATCGGGGCAATGCTGATGCTGCCGTGCGTGTTGCTGGCGGTGGCGTTGATGCGGCAGCCGGCGCCGGGTTGACGGAAACAATCCCGGCAGCTTTTCCCGTAATTACCCGCAATTAACCTCGAACGAGCCAGTCGCGGATTTTCCGCTCGCGGCAAAGCCCTCGTTGAAGTTTGCGGTGCCCCGCACAACCTGGCCGTCGATCTGCACCTCGAGCGTCTCTTTGCTGGCCCGCCAGAGTACGTCGCGCCCGCTGCCGACGACCACCTGGTCAGGCCCGCCGAAGTCGATCACGATCTCCAGCGATGGGTCGCTCGCGGCGTGGCCCGCGATGTTAGCGATCGGGCCAGGATAGACGGAGCAAAATTGGGGAACAATGACCCAGGTCTGTTCGCCGACGGTAATGGTCCCTCCGCGCTCAGTGGCGGGTGCCGTTTCGCCGCCCGCCGCCGGCGTCGCAGCCGGCGCGCTCGAGTTTTCGTCTCCGGCGCAGCCCGTCGCCGTCAGAATCAAAGCACACGAGAACGTCGTTAGAAATTGACTGATTCCAATGTTTCTGATCATGATCAACTTCCTCGGCTTTCAGTTTCAGGATGTCGATCAATCGTAGCAGGAGTTTCGTCGAGGTGTCGGCGCGGATAATCAGCGCCGGATCAATTTCCCGGTAGCGGAAAATAGACCCGGCACCTTTTCATTTAACCCCCGCCGGGACCCGAATTGTAATTCCTGGTGGTATTTTCCCCCGTGTGGCCGGTAACTTGGCTGTTTTGCCGCCTCTGCTCCGCGACGCGTGCTGAATTCTGTCGGTTCAGCCGCTGAACGTTCTGACGCTCGGCGGCGGCCCGCGCACCCGGGTCACTCGGTGGGCGAGGTCCAACACTAGTTTGTGGCGGCGGTAAGTCATCTGCGGCTCTTAAAGCTCTTGCGACTCGTGCACTGGAAATACGGCCAGCAATTGCACCGCCAATTGCTTCAAACACGAAAAAACAGAGCTCGCCCGCGGTGAATTCCGCACTTTCAACATCGACACCGAGATCTGCCAAGCTCATTTCGACGACGTCAATTCCGTTGTAATTTAGCACTGGAAAAACGAACGCAAGAGGGCCAAGTATCGGCCCACTTATGATGACTGAATTAATATATTCGTTCGCAACTCCTCCGCCAAAATCACCCCAATCCCAGGCCTCGAGGCCCAGTGGATCGACGCTGTTTATCGGATCGTTCGCCGCGTAGGTGTACAAGTTGGAACCGCTACCGGCGAAAAGGATCGGATCACGAGTGACAAATCGCCCGACCGCCGGATCGTAGTCGCGAAATCCCATCCGCACGAGACCCGTATCGCGGTCCCAGACGCCGCCGGCGAATCCGAACGGCTGGAACCCCGGGTTCGTGTCCAGCGTCACGTTACCGAAGGCATCGTAGTCAAGCCGCTGCACGACGGCATCTGTCGCGACGTCAATGACGAGGCGAACGCTGCCCACCGCATCGGTCACGAAGCGATAGCTCTCGCCGCCCTTCATCATCCAGGCTGGCGTCATGCTGCCCGCGTACACAAACCGACCGACCACCGCACCGGTGCCGTCAAGCTCGGCGACGACTCGCCGGCTGCCGCCGTAGAGAAAACCCTGGACCAGACTGTCATTGATCTTCTTGCCAATCCGCTGCCCCTGGGAGTCGACCAGGTAGGTGATGGAGCGTCCATCGGGAAGCCCCACCGACTCGAGCATCCCGAGAGCTTCATAACCGAAGGTGGTCGTGCCGCCGGGGGCCGTGACCTCGATGAGGCGTCCGTTCGCATCATGCGTGTACTCGCCGGTTCCGCTGGTGACGAGGCGATCTTGTGCGTCGTAGGTCGCAGCACGGACGGCGCCTGCCACGGTCGCCGAGGTACGGTTGCCGTTCAGGTCGTAGTCGTACTCTTCCACAACGATGCCGTCACGCTCAACGCCGGTCAAACGACCGAGGTTGTCATATTGATAAACGTACGTCAGTTCAGCACCGGTTTCGATCGTCTCGCGCAGTGTCGTGATGCGCCCAATCGCGTCGCGGCTGTAGTCCGTTGTGTAAAGTGAAGTCGCACCAGCGGCGACGTCATAGCTCGAGAATCTATCGAATTCGTCGTAGGTCACAGCTGTTTCGATATTCCCGAACGTCGATCCAGTCGCCAGTCCTGTCTGGGCATCGCGGCTGATCGCAAGGCCGCCCGCAGCCGTCAAAAAACTGTCGTCGTCCCGCTGAAGTACAACAGTGAATGCATCATTAATTGACGAGCTTGTTACCTGAAAGCTCTCATCGAATACGTTCGAGACCTTGCCGGATACCAAACCCGACCACTCCTGAGCAAGCAGCAGAGGGCCATCGTATGCGTAGGTCATTGTCAGCCCGTTCGGTGCGCTCTCTGTAGCGACCCGGCCAGCAGCATCATAGGTCAGTGAATAATTGGCCAGAGCAACATTGTTGCGTATGAGTGTTCGGGATGCGACACGACCGCCCGCGTCATAAGCCAGTGAAATGACGTCCCCATCCGGTCGGGTGAACGTCACCAGC
The DNA here is from genome assembly GCA_051008895.1 of Gammaproteobacteria bacterium. Taxonomy (GTDB): domain Bacteria; phylum Pseudomonadota; class Gammaproteobacteria; order Steroidobacterales; genus SMWD01. The sequence continues at coordinate 6,322 of JBPCXI010000063.1, forward strand.
CGGCCGTCGTCGTCGTAGTGATAAAGACTGGGCCCGGTGCCGGGCAGGTCCGGTGGGGTAACAGCACTGAGCGCACCTCTCGCGTCATGGGAGAACGTCCAGGCAGGTTGTCCCGGGGGCGTAATGCTGGCGAAATTACCGTCCGCGTCCCAGCCAAAGCCTATGGATTCGTTGTCCGGCCGAATGTTCGCGATGCGATTGCCGCTATCGTCGTACACATATTTAGCGATGCGGCCGACTGGGTCGGTAACCTGCCCCAGCCGTCCGTCCGCGTTATAGGCGTACGTCAGTAAGCTTGCCTCGGCGCCTTGTCCGTGGGTGAACTGTGCCACTCGTCCCAGGGCATCGTAATCAATCGCCACCGGGGCGGCACCCGGGCTGACGATGTCGGTGACACGACCAACAGTATCGAGTGTGATTACGTTTGAACGCCCAACGGGGCTTACCGCGGTGATAGTGCTGACATCTGCATCCCAAGTGGAAGTCGTCGTCTTGCCAGCGACCGTGACCACATCGGTCATGCTTGACAGATCACCCGCATTTTCAAACGTAGCGGTGCGCGTCGCAGTTGCCACTAACTCATTGCCGCTCGGCAGAGCGATCGACAAATCCGAAACGAAAGGAGATTGCATATCGAAGCGCGGGTCTGGACCGAGCTTCAGCGTGGTGATTGCGCCATCCGGACTGGTGGACGCCATGCTGCCATCCGCCTTGATCTCGGTGTGTGCCTCCAGCTGATCCGATGTCACCGTCGTAAACAAGCCAACGCCATCGGCAAGCTCTGCGACTTTGTACGTGGTCGCCAACCCGAGCTTCGTCGTACGCGCAACCTCGAAATTATCGTCGGTGCCCGTGCGCACCAGATCCTGCGCACCATCACCCCGATCCTCGGCGCGTTCCAGCCGGCCCAGCGCGTCGTAACTGTAGTTCGATACCTCGCCCAGCGCGTCGGTGCTGTCGACCAGCAGGCCGTCGGCCGAATAGGTGAACGCCATCGTCGCGGATGCCGGATCGGTGATGCTGTCGAGGTAACCATTGCCATCGACGCTCAGCGTCGTGCGTTCGCCGAACGGACCGACGATCGCAATCGGATTGCCGTCGACATCCCGCTCGATGGTCGTCGTGTTGCCGAAGGCATCGCGCAATTGCGTGAGATAACCCTCCGCGTCGTAACTGAAACTGATCAGTTCAGCGCCGGTCAGCGCATTGAGCGTTTTCTGATGCCGGCCGACGGTATCAAACAGATAGATTGCCTGGCCATCCCGTGAGGGTATCTCGAGCTCAGCGCCCGTAAAACCTGAGACGACCGGAGCGATCTGTCGGATGCGGTTATTGGCGTTGTCCGAGATGATGAGCGTCCCATCCGGGGCCACAACAACACCACCCGGCCGGAAAAATCTTGCACTGAGGGGAGTACCGCCATCACCACTAAAGCCCTGGCTTCCTGTCCCGGCAAGGGTTTGCAGAACACCATCTTTACCCAACCTGAGCAGGAGGTGGCGTCGTTCATCGGTAATGTAGAGGTTGCCCTGCCCATCAAGGGCCACATCGCCGGGCTGGGCGACACCCCTGCCGAGATCGAGCAACGTGTTGATGATCCCATCGGGTGTGACCACGCGAATGCGAGCGTTGCCCGCATCGGCTATATAAACGCTACCGTCGTCTCCCACCGTGACTTTATCCGGGCCACTCAGCGCTCCCTTCGTGGCCAGGCCGCCATCAAGGCAGCAGCCGGCGCCGCTCCCGAATCCGGCAAAAGTGGTGATGATGCCATCGGGCCCGATGCGCCTGATCCTGTTATTGAAGCTATCCGCGACGTAGACGCTGCCATCGGGGGCCGCTGCCACGCCGAGAATAACCTGACTGAATCGTGCCGACGTCGCGGGACCGTTGTCGCCACTCAACCCTGCGACACCGTTGCCGGCGAAGGTCGTGATGAGCCCCGCCGGGTCAACCCGGCGCACGCGGAGATTGCCCCGATCCGCGATATACAGACTGCCATCCGAACCGACCGCCACATCAATAGGGCCACTCAGGAGAGCGGCGGTTGCCGGACCGCCGTCACCGCCGAAGCCGCGCGCCCCGGTACCGGCAACGGTGGTGACAATCCCATCCGGCCCGACCCGTCGAATGCGGTTGTTGAGTTCGTCCGCAAAGTAGATGCTGCCATCGGGTGCTGTGTCGAGGCCACTGGTACCCATCGTAGTCTCTGTCGCAAGCTGGCCATCACCATTGAAACTTCCAACGCCGGTCCCTGCGATAGTGGTGACCTGGCCGTTGGCTTGCGCGCTCCTGCGCGATCCGTCGCCAAGGTACAGCACCCGTGCGGTGGGATCGTAGGCATGGTGTGCATCCAGGGTCCAGCCGGCCAGTTCCTGGTCGGGCACATACCAAACGTCCAGAGTTACATCGAATTTTTGGCGTCTCTGAATTTCCCGCCGAGCATCAAGACCTGGAAATGCTTCGGCGCCGAACCGCGCAAAGCTCTGTGCAAATTCGGCGGGTGCGCGATACACCGCCGGGTAAAAATACGTAATGACTACTTCCGCGGTTTGCCCACCCTGCACCGGACGCCCGTAGGCATCGAGGCCATCCCACGTAAATGTAGCGGTCTGGTTAGGTTCGGAGGGAAATTCCTCATCATGGCGCTGGCCCGCAATCAAGACGGACAGCCGGATACGCAGGAGGCTGGCCGGCACGCTGGCGCCGCTGAGCGGGATCTTTATGGTGCGGTTCGCCGTGCGGCCGGGCATGCGGCTGCTGCGATAATTCAATGTATAGGGAATGCCGGCGAGTCCGAGTCGTTCGCCGAGCACCTGGTTCTGACACTCGATGATTGACCCCCCCGCTTCAGCGAGACATTGCTCTACGGATTCATCCTCTGGCTGAGGCGGCCGGTCGGGGTCTACCGCATCGGGCGGCGCATCATAGGGCCAGTTATAGTCCTGCGGCGAAAAGTGCGCGGTCGGCACCCGCCACAGAGTCTGGCCAGCTGTATAAGTGACGGCAAGCTGCGTGCGTTCAGCATCAGTGACACCAAGATCCACGAGCGCCGCGCCTGCATCGGCGACGGCATCTCCATCGATATCGATATCCGCCTGACCCGCGGTGATGCTCACGATACTGATCACGCGACCATTCGGAGAAGCCTTCCATTGAGCGGCTTGGCGATCGTAGTAGCCGGATGGCACCGCGGTGCCCACTGGGAACCCGAGGAAATTCTCGACGAAGACAGGCAGCGGCTGATTAAAGCGCACCTCGGTCGCACCGGCCGCGATTGCCTCGTCGACACTCAGCTCAACTGCATAGGTATACGCGCTGGCCGGCGGCAGCGGCGCCGGCATCGCCATCTCGCCGTTGTCGCCCACGGTGTACTCGGTCGCACGAATATCAAGCGTCGTAATCGCCTGCGTCGAACCATCCGGCATCACGAGTTCCGCCGTGGTGCCCTGCGGAACCATGACGGTGGCCTGCCGCGTGCCATCTGCATCGGTAACCGGCGCGCCCTGCGCGACCTGCATCGGGATCGCGGCGGTGAGATCGACCGTCGTGACCTGGCTGTCCAGCGGTATCAGCGCGACGTCGGGCACAATCACGTAGTCCTGCCACGGCGTTAGCACCTGGCGCTGCGCGGGCAGCACGCCCTCGCCGTCGTAGTCTACGGTCAGCACACCGCCGCCGTTAACCGCGAGATCGAACATGCCATCGTCGCGGCTCATGGTCTGGCCGAACTCGGGATGGTTGTGAATCGTAATCGTGATGCCCGGCAACGGTGAACCGTCACGATTCATCACCTGGCCGCGCAGCACCACCGCGCGCACCGGATCGATGGTGTTCGGCGCGACGCCGGTCTGGATCGGATTCGGGCCGGTGTATAGAAACTCGGTAGCCGCACCGATGGTGCTGGTAACGCCGCCTTCCAGTTCCGGCGCAACGTCGGCCGGGTCCGGGGGTAATATCACCGGGAAGTCGTTCTCATCCAGCGGATCAAAGCCGCCGTCGACTTCGTCGCCGTCGGTGGCGCCATCACCATCGCTGTCCTCGTTGGTCGGCAGCGTGCCGTGGGTGTTGACCTCATCGCCGTCATTTAGCCCATCGCTGTCGGTATCGGCTTCGTTCGGATCGGTGGCGTGCGTATCCACCTCGGCACCATCGTTGAGACCGTCATCGTCACTGTCGACGTTGATTGGGTCGGTATTCGTGTCATTAACTTCCCGCCCGTCGTTCAGGCCGTCGCCGTCGCTGTCCGAGTTGTTCGGATCGGTGCCGAGCGCGAGCTCCTCAGCGTCATTGAGACCATCGCCATCGGTATCCGTCGGCGCCTGCACCGAGACACTGACGGTTGACGTGTCCGGATCACTGTCGACACTCCCGTCGTTGACGATAAGTTGCGCTACGTATAGCCCTTCCGCATCCGCGAGGAAGGTTGGCATCTCCGTGTCCGCATCTTCCAGTTCGGCCAGACTGCCGGGCGCAACCGTCAGCAGCGACCAGCGGTGCGTTAGCGGATCGTTGTCCGCATCGGACGAGCCGGAGCCGTCCAGCGTTACCGTAGAGTCGACGAACGCGTCGATATCATTGCCGGCGTCCGCAACCGGCGCCGAGTTCTCGGTGGCGATCAGCACGAGGTCTGCCACGCTGTCGAGCTGGTTGTCGTTGACCACCAGGCTGGCGGTATACGTGCCAGGTTCGTCCACCGAGAAGGTCGGGTTGTCGATGAACTCGTTGGACAGTATGGCGATCGAACTGGCCGGGATATCGGTGAGCGTCCAGCGATAGTTCAGCGGGTCATCGTCAACATCGAACGAGTTCGAGCCGTCAAGTTGCACGAGAGCACCGACGGGTGCGCTCTGGTCCGTGCCGGCATCAGCGACCGGCGCCGAGTTCAGCGTGTCGATCGTGACGGTGTCCGGAACGCTATCGAACTCGCCGTCGTTGACGATCAATTCGCCGACGTAGGTCCCGGCCTGATCGATGGTGAAGATCGGCATCAGCGCGCCCACATCGGACAGCACAGCGGCACTGCCTGCGGGTTGTTGCGTTAATGCCCATGAGTAAATCAGAAAATCGCCGTCGACGTCGGTCGAACCGCCGGCATCTAGCGTCACCGTCGCGCCCACCAGCGGCGTCTGATCGTCGCCGGCATCCGCTACCGGCGGCGAGTTATCGGTGGTGATCTCAACCGTGTCCGGAGCGCTGTCGAACTCGCCATCGTTGACGACCAGTTGAACCTGGTAGGTGCCAGGCTTGTCGACCGTAAAACTCGGTGTCTCGCTGTCCGTGTCGTCGAGCGCGGCGGTGCTGGCTGTTGGCATGGAGACAATCGTCCACGCGAATAACATCGGGTCGCCGTCCGGGTCCTGCGACCCGCTGCCGTCGAGCGTGACCACCTGCCCGACAAGCGTTGCCGCATCAATTCCGGCGTCGGCCATCGGCGGCTGATTCTCGCCCCCACCGTCACCGGTAATACACGCCACCAACGCGTCACTCATGCCGAGCAAATCCGGATCCGCCGGGCTGCCGAGATTCAACGCACCGCTGTCGATCAACGCCGCAACATTGCCTGCGTATTTATCCAGGTAAAAAGCAGCGGCATCGGGCTCGCCGCGATCAAGGGCGCGACGCGCGCTGAACAGATAGACCGTCAATCGAATCCTGTTCACGAAGACCCGCCAGCGCGAACCGGAAACAGGCACCTGCCAGGTGGCCGAGATCAGCGGGCCAAATTGCGCTGCACAGGGTGATCCGCCGTTGCCCTCATCGGCCGCATCGATAGACCCACCGGCGACCAACAGGGTACAGGTGACCAGCAAGGCGGCGCAGCGATGCAGAATATTGTCCCGTTGGCTCTTTCGACTCGTCGTCCGGTTGCGCATGGCGTCTCTCCAGTTTTCTAAGCTCAAGATATGACGCCTGATGTTTGGTGCCCTGACGAAAACCTAATCAATTCCTGATGAATCAGGCCGCTGAACCCCTATAATCGAATCAATGACTTACAAAGGCTTTTAAGGGTGGCAGCAGAATCACCGCAAGCTCTGACCGGAGGTTTTCAGATCGCCGGGTTTAACGTCTTCCCGCTGTCGGGCCAGATATCAGGCCCGGACGGGGACAGCCGCGTTCAGCCGAAGGTTATGGAGGTACTGGTTCGACTGGCGGCGTCGGCCAACGAAGTCGTGCCCCGGCAGGAGCTGCTGAATACGGTTTGGGGAAAGCAGGTCGTCGTCGATGAGGCGTTAACCCGGTGCGTCTCGGAGCTCAGGAAAGTCTTCGGCAGCGGCGCGATCGAGACCGTACCGAAAATCGGCTATCGGCTGGTCGGGCGGGTTGAGGTCGGCGTCGACAAAGGTTCAGATCTGAATCGTATCGGCATTGCGGTGTTGCCGTTTCTCGACCTTAGTCCGGAACGCGACCAGGAATACTTTACCGATGGTCTCGCGGAAGAGTTGCTGAACTTACTGACGCGGATTTCGGCACTCCGCGTACCCGCCCGAACGACATCGTTTACATTCAAAACCAGCGATCAGGACGTTTGCTCGATTGCCGAACAGATGAACGTCGACTATGTCCTCGAAGGCAGCGTTCGCAAATCCGGCGATCGCCTGCGCATAACGACTCAGCTGATCAATGGCACCGATGGAATTCATCGATGGTCTGAAAACTATGATGTTACGTTGTCCGCCGATGTCTTTGGTATCCAGGATGACGTTGCCGCGGCGATTGTGCGGGAATTGAATCTACAGGTACTCGGAACCGCACTGCCGAAAGTAACCCGCGTCGACCCGGAAGCACACAACCTCGTGCTGCTTGGGCGTTATCAATTGTGGCATCGGAGTGCGCTTGACGGTGCGGTGGCAAATTTCGAGAAAGCATTGGCAATCGAGCCGCGCTATGCGCTGGCCTGGGCTAGCCTGGCCAAGTGTCACGCACTTCGAGCGGGCACGCGAATGTGCTCGACAAGTGAGGGATACGTTGCTGCCGAAGGGGCTGCCCGGCGAGCGCTCGAACTCGATCCGGACCTGCCCGAGGCCGCCGATGCGCTGGGTTGGATTCTGTGGGGCTATTTCTTTGACTGGCAGGGTGCCGAGCAGGTACTCACAACGGCACTCGCCAAATCACCCACCAATGCACGATTGCTCAATTCGCTCGCGAACGTTGTCCTGACGCGTGGCCGGATTAATGAGGCCTTTCGTCTTTGGGAGACCGCACTTTCCTATGATCCGCTGCAAATCGCGATCTATCACAATATGGGTCTGGCCAGGTATTACATGCATGAGCTGACGGTCGCCCGGCAGTTGTTGTTAAGAGCGCTCGAAATCGCACCAGGAATTGACTATCTGCATTTCTGCCTGGCGCGAGTCAGTCTGCTGGAACAGCGACCTGAAGCTGCGCTGGCCGAGGCGCGCAAAGAGCCGGCTGCAGCCTGGAAGGCAACGGGAACGGCGCTCGCGTATCACGCGCTGGGTGACTCTAAAAACTCCGACAATGCCCTCAATCAGCTTATTGAAATCGATCAGACTGCTGCCGCCTACGCTTGCGAGATCACCCAGGTCTATGCCTGGCGCAACCAGATCGACGAGGCATTCACCTGGCTGGACACGGCATACGAACGGTCGGAGGAGGACCTTGCCGATGCGAGATATGAACCCATGTTCGAGCATTTGCATGCTGACCCTCGCTGGCAGGAATTTCTGGAGAAGATGAATTTGACCGACGGCAGCTGCAAATAGAGCACGCGCGAAGATATCGGCCGGCAAAACGCCCATGCGGCCCGCGTCAACTTCGCGATCGATATGCCTCGCTTCCTCGATCCACACGCGGGGGTCCTTTACAATGGCGCTTTATTCCCCGTCACCCTGGAAGCCCCGCATTGTGAATCTGATCTTGCGCGTTGCCTGCCTGCTTGCACTTGCCATCCCGGTGGCTCATGCCGATGACACCGACTGGCCGCGGCAGATTGAAACCCAGCGCGGGCTCGTCGTGATGTACCAGCCGCAACCGGAGACGCTGAACGGCAACGTGCTCGAGGGCCGCGCCGCGGTGTCCGTCACCGCGACCGGCAAAACCGAACCGGTGTTCGGCGCGATCTGGTTTAGCGCGCGCCTCGAGACCGATCGCGACGAGCGGATTGCGACGATCGCCGATGTCACGATCCAGCAGGCGCGCTTCCCGAACCGTTCCGACGAAGAGGCAGCGCCGCTGAAATCACTTCTGGAAACCGAGATCCCGCGCTGGGATCTGCCGATCTCGATCGACGCGCTGGTCGCCTCGCTCGACCTGATGGACAAACGACGCGCGGCCGCCGCGGACCTGAACAACGATGCGCCGGACATCCGCTTCATGTCCGAACCCGCGGTGCTGATCACGATCGACGGCGAGCCGCGCCTGCAGCAACAGGAAGGCACCTCGCTGATGCGCGTCATCAATACGCCGTTCACGATCCTGCTCGACACGAAGGCCAAGACCTACTACCTGAACGCGGATGCGAGCACTTGGTACCAGGCACTCGACCTGACCGGCGACTGGCAAATCGCCGCATCCGTGCCTAAGGAAGTCGCTGATCTGGCGCCACCGCCGGACGAATCTGACCCGGAGGACTACCCGGAAGTCGAGGGTGACGATGGCGACTACGACGAACCGGGACCGGCACCCAAGGTGATCGTTGCGACGACTCCCACCGAAGTGATCTCGAGCACGGGCGAGCCGGAGTACACGCCGATCGACGGCACCGAACTCTTGTATATGAGCAACACCGACACCGACGTAATCATGGACCTGAACAGCCTCGCGACGTACGTGCTGCTGTCCGGTCGCTGGTATCGCGCCGACTCGATGAACGGTCCGTGGGCCTGGGTCGCCGGCGCGGACCTGCCCGCCGACTTCGCGAAGATTCCCGAGGACAGCAACATGGGCACGGTGCTCTACGCCGTACCCGGCACCGAGCTGGCGAACGAAGCCGTGCTCGACGCGCAAATTCCGCAGACGGCGACCGTGAATCGCAAGACCGCCACGCTCGAGGTCGAGTACGACGGCGAACCCGACTTCCAGCCCATCGAGGGCACGTCGCTGACCTACGCGGTGAACTCGCCGACGCCGGTGATCAAATACGAGACGGCCTATTTTGCAGTCGACGAAGGCGTCTGGTTCGTCACCGGCTCCCCGCAGGGCAAGTGGCAGGCGGCGACCGAAGTGCCGGACGAGATCTACAAGATCCCGCCCGAATCGCCGCTTTACTATGTGACCTTCGTGCGCATCTACGGTCACACCGACGACGAGGTAAACACCGGCTACACCTCGGGCTACACCGGCACGTATGTCTACAACACGACGGTCGTGTACGGCACCGGCTGGTACTACCCGGGCTGGTACGGGCGCTATTATTATCCGCGGCCGGCCACCTGGGGTTTTCATGTGCGGTACAACCCGTGGAGGGGCTGGAGCTTCGGCCTGAGTTATTCGAACGGGCCGTTCACGTTCACGATCGGCCGCGGCGGCTGGTATCGCGGCGGGTGGTGGGGCCCGGGGCGCTATCGCGGTTACCGGCGCGGCTATCGCCATGGCTATCGGCGGGGTTATCGCGCCGGCGCGCGCGCAGGCTATCGCGCAGGTCAGCGAAACTCCTCGCGCAACAACCTGTATCGCAGCCAGAACAACAAGGCCCGCGGCACGCAGGTGCGTGCCGACCGTTCGCCCTCGGGCGCCCGCACGAAAGCGGCGACCGGGAAGCAGAACAATGTCTTTGCCGACCGCGACGGCAACGTGCACCGCAAGACGGATCAGGGTTGGCAGGAACGCACGAACCAGGGGTGGGACAGCAAACCGGACGCTGCCGGCGACCGCGCCGGGACCGGGCAATCCGCACAGTTGTCGCAGCAGCAACGCGATGCGGCCGCCGGGCGTGCCGGCACCGCTGACCGCTCAAACCAGCAGTCGTCGCAAAGACAACAACAGAGCACGCAGCAACAACTCGACCGCAGTTACCAGTCGCGAAATCGAGGCAATCAGCGCACCGCCAACTACAACCGATCGCGCGGCGGCGGTGGTCGCGGCGGCGGCGGCGGGCGAAGACGATAGGCCCGGGGCCAGACACCAAAAAAAACGTAACGTGACCGCTATGCCGCACCTCAAACTCACCGTTCTCAGCCTGCGCTATTCGTCGTGGTCGATGCGCCCGTGGCTCGCACTCACGCATGCGGGCGCAACTTTCAGTACCGAAACCGTCGAACTTGCACATATGCAACAACAGGCGGATTTCTCCGCGGGCACGATCGATCTGACGAATATCGAACCCACGCCGCTGTCGGACCGTCGCGCGCTGGGCAGCGTGCACGGTCTGTTTCCGGTGCTGCGCGTGGACGACGTCCCGATCCACGAATCTCTCGCCATCTGCGAATACGCGGCCGAAGCGTTTCCCGGTGCGGGCCTCTGGCCCGAGGATCCGCTCGAGCGGGCGCAGGCCCGGGCCATCAGCTGTGAGATGGTGGGCGGATTCGCGAGCATGCGGGACCAATTGTCATGCCATCTGTTCGGGCGCGTGCCCGGCTTCGTGCCAAGCGCCGAGACGCAAAAGGATATCGACCGGGTGTTCGAGCTCTGGAGCGCGTGTCTTGAACATTCGGGTGGCCCGTTCCTGTTCGGCCAGTTCAGCATCGCCGACGCGATGTATTTTCCGGTGCTGAGTCGCCTGCGCACGTATGGCATTCCGCTCGCGGCAACCGTCGCGGATTACGCGCAAGCAATCGACAACTTGCCCGCCGTGCAGAAACTGCTCGACGTGGCGCAACACGGGCCACGAACCAAAATTTACGACGACTACCTGCGCGCGCTGGGCGGAGACCCTGACGCGGCGCTCCCCGGCTGAATTACAAACGATGAGATCCGGAGCTCTTGTTTCACTGACTATCGGATTGATGCTGATGACCCACCCCGGCCCGCCGCTCGATGCCGACGACTCAAATGCCGACGGCGAACTCGTGCTCACCGACTTCACCGCCGACACTCCGGACCTCGGCTGGTATGTGCAGAACGACAACGTCATGGGCGGGCGCAGTGAGGGCGGCTTCGAAATCGCGGAACGAGGTGAACTGATTTTCGCCGGCAGCACGAACACGAACGGCGGCGGCTTCAGCTCGATCCGCACGCGGCCGTTCAAGCAGGATATGTCGGCTTACGACGGTATCCGGCTGCGCCTGAAGGCTGACGGGAGACGCTACACCTGGCAATTGCAGACCGGCGAGCGCTATCGCGGATTTCGGGTCAGCTACTGGGCCGAATTCGACACCGACGATGGTGAATGGAGCACCGTAGACATCCCGTTCTCGCGCTTTTATCCGCAGATCCGTGGCTACAAACTGGACGGGCCCGAGCTCGACTCGAGCGGCATCACCGAATTGGGCCTGTATATCTACGACGGGAAAGACGGGCCTTTTGAGCTGCGACTGGACAGCGTTGCGGGGTATTCGGCTGATAGTCGGTAGGCAATCAAGACGTGTCAGGCGGCGAGCGGGACGATGTAGGCAGTGACCCGTTCTTCAACGCGATTGCGCCAGTAATCCGGGCGGCGTCGCTGATGACTGACAACGATGATCTGAATCAGCCGCGCTTCAGGATTCAGCTTGTAAAGCAGCGAATAGGGAAATCTGCGCAAATGGATTCGTCGATACGTATCGTCCATGCGATGACCCAGCCGCGGATTCTGCTTCAAGAGCGCTAACGAATAGTCGACCTCTGCAAGAAACTCGGCGCCCAATACTGGTCGTTCCCGATATTACTCCGCGGCTGCTCGGTTAATGCCTTTCTGCGCAGGCGCCGTAATCTCCAGTTTCACACGCTGTAACGCTTGCGTAGCTCGCGCATGACTTCTTCCGCCGGAATAAGATCAATGCGACCCTCGTCAACCTCGCGATCGATTCGCTTCGCCTCTTCAAGCCACGCCTGCTCGATTTCGGGACTCGCGAAATCTCCGGCGGACCTGACGTCCAGCAGCTCTCGAAGTTTCTGCTGCTCTTTTTCGCTTAGCGCGAGCGCGTCAGCGTAAACGTCTCTTGCTTTCTTGTTCATGCTGAAATCCTAGCACCGCCATCAAGTCGACAGTCAAGCGCTTTTCCGACGACTTCATGCAGAATCCGCCGCCGCGCCCGTTAGGAGTGCTTTAAAGTTTGGTGTCTGACACCAATAATAGGACCCTATCAATCGACGTATGAATCGACGTATGAAACGACGCAATCTGATCATCGGTGGAGCAATCGCGCTCGGTGCCACGGGAACCTGGGCGCTGACGCGTAACAAAACACCCGTCATGCGCCCTGCAGGCATTCCGTTGAGCCCCTACCCGCCTGACGCAACCGCCGAGGACGTGACCGCCGGGCTGGACCTGACCGGCAAACGCGCGCTGGTGACGGGTGCCACCTCCGGCCTGGGCCTGGAAACGATGCGGGTACTCGCCCTGCGGGGCGCACATGTCTATGGCACCGGTCGCACCCTGGAAAAAGCGGAACGCGCGTGTGCTTCGGTGCCGGGGACCACGACCGCACTGCAACTCGAACTGACCGACTTCGATTCGGTCGTCGCCTGTGCAGACGCCATGTCGGCCGGCGGCGAACCATTGGATATCCTGGTGTGCAACGCAGGCGTCATGGCGCTACCCGAACTCGAACAGGTGTACGGGCTGGAGAAACAGTTCGTGACCAATCACCTGGGTCACTTTTTGTTGACGTACAAACTCATGAACAATGTCATCGCGGCGCCGCAGGGCCGGATCGTCAATGTCGCGAGCAGTGCACTGAAGTGGGCGGATCCCGCCGGCATCGAGTGGGACAACCTGTCAGGCGAACGCAACTACGAACCCAGGCGCGCGTATGGCCAGTCCAAGCTCGCCAACTGTCTGCTGACACTAGAGCTGGCGCGGCGCTTTGCCGGCACGCCAGCGACCGCCAACTCCATGAACCCGGGGCCCGTACTCACCAAGCTGCAGCGACATGCACCGCAATGGCTGGTCACACTCGGCGACATCCTCGGGCCGATGCTGATGAAGACCCCCGCCGAAGGCGCCAGCACCATCTGTTACCTGGCCGGCGATCCAACCCTCATGGATGTCAGCGGTTACTACTTTATTGATTGCAGCCCCGTCGAATTGGGCGGCAACAGTGAAAACCCGGCCATGGCGGCCAGGCTCTGGGACGTTTCAGAGGAGTTGGTGCAGGCGTATCTCTAGATACCCTTTGATTTCAAGACGCTGTGTCCGCTCGATCATCATCAATCAAAAAATCGCCTCGACCCCTGTACCTGCGGAATTTCTCGTAGCAAAATAGCCGAGCGAAAAAAAAGAACAAACGTCCATATTCGGGCCAATATCAACGATCCGGGTGGCTCTGCAGGTTATCGGCAAATTTAAGGTGTGACCCTTGTCACAGGCCGACCTTTGCTCCTTGGATAGCATCACCAGGGTGACGATAGTGAAAACAATTCATATCGCTTTAGTGGCCGCCTTGCTGGCCGGCTGTGCTTCAGTGCCAGCACCAGCGCCGCAAATTGAGACTGAAGAAGTTCAGTTTATCGCCATGCCGGCCGTCGAGCGCATGAGCCCGGTCATCATTCAGCCGCAGCCGGTTGAACTGCAGATCGAATTACCGCTGCGCAAAGTCGATACCCGGTCGCACCAGTGTCTCGCCGAGGCCATGTACTGGGAAGCCCGGGGCGAAGGCGAGGAAGGCATGCGGGCCGTCAGTGCCGTTATTCTCAACCGGGTAAAAGATGAGCGCTTCCCGGATACCGTCTGCGGGGTGATCTACGAAGGCGGCGAAGCACCGCCGTGCCAGTTTTCCTGGTGGTGTGACGGCAAGAGCGACTATCCGACCGATCGAGCGCAGTGGGGACAAATCCTCGATCTTTCCTACACCTACTTAGCCAAAAGGCCCGCAGACACAACCGAGGGCGCGCTGTTCTACCACGCGACTTCAATACAGAACCCCTGGCGCCGGGAACTGACAGCGCACATAGGCAACCACATCTTCTATCGTTGATTCGTGCTGGAAAATGCGCGTGCGCAGTATTTGCTCAACCTGATTGCCCTATGCGGGTTTTTACTCTGACCCCATTCCAATTCACGCTGCCTCGCTGACGCTCGACGGTGCACGCCCGAACTTCGCGCGTGCATCCTCGACGACGACGTACAGGCACGGCACCATGATCAGCGTCACGAACGAGGCGAAAGCCACGCCGAAGCC
>JBPCXI010000064.1:0-4815 GCA_051008895.1 Gammaproteobacteria bacterium
GCAATCCGGACGTGCCGCAGGATCCGAAGGCGCAATCGGGCTACGTGAACGAGGACCATGCGATAGCAATGGCCGAAGCGGCGGGTTTCCGGCTTGTGGCGCGTTCCGAAATCAACGCGAACCCGGCTGATACCAAGGACTACGAAAAGGGCGTGTGGACGCTGCCGCCGACAATGCGCGCCGGCGAAGACGAAAAGTGGACCGCGATCGGTGAGAGTGACCGCTTCACGCTGAAATTCGTCAAGGAGTAGCCTGCGGGCCGCGGACCATGTCGCGATCGGGTCGTGCCTCACTGCGGCGAGACTTCGATATTCCCTGATGATCTCCGTCACCTCTTTGTGTTCCGATGTGAGTCTACGTCGGTCGCCAAGGCCACCCGCATACGCGAAGGGGACGAAGGGAATGAAAAAAATTGCATGGCTCGCCGCTTTCGCGTTGCTGCCGCTCTGGTCAACATCGGGGTGGGCACACGGGGGAACCGAGCGGGTGGTCGAGGGCTCGGACGCGCAAGCGCGTTTGTTCACGGCCGATGCGACGACTGGCGAACTCGTCGCGGTCGACTTGCCCGACGGCGTCGCGATCACTCGCCTGACGACGCCGCGGTTCATCATGAGCCTCGCGCTCAGTACCGATAATCGACACCTGTTCGTGATGCGTGGCCGCAATACCGATCGCGACTGGATCACGGTCGTCAATACCGGGGCGGACGGCCCAGCGGGCAGACTGCGACCGCCCTTCATCGCGCGGACGATCGCAGTCGACACGCCGGGGCCCGGGGACGAGAACAATATGTACACGATCGGCGGCAAGGATGCGCTGCTGCTCGAAGGCACGGCCGAGGCGATCGTCATGGACGACAACGCGTTCAGCGGATTCGGGTCGGTCGACGTGCGCAGCTATGAACTCGCGGCGCCCGACCACTACTTTTATCTCGAGTCCGGCGACAACTTGTATATCGGTCATCTGCGCAAGGGCTTTGTCCAGGTGATCGACCGCGACAGCGGGGCAGAGGTGACGCGTGTTCAGGGCTGCCCGCTGGTTCATGGCCGGGGCATGGATGAGGCGACCGGCCGGCTGTTTTATGCCTGTATGCGCGACATCATGGTCATCGGCAGTCGCGGCGGTGAAGCGAACCAGGTTGTCGCACGCATCCCGTACCCGGAGAAGCAGCGGGTCGGCGCGTTCTACCACGGGGCCGGCGGCGTGCTCTGGGCTTACACCGAGGGCATCCTGCCGATCATCTATCGTTTGGCGACGGACGTCGAACCCTACGTGCTCGAGGTGTTGCCGCTGGACCCGTCGATCCGACAGTGGTCGGCCGAAGGCGGCAAATTCTTGCTGAGCCTGACGCGCAGCGGTGTTCTGGAGATACGCGACGGGAATTCAGGTGCAGTGTTGCGCAGGGCCGAGGTCAGCAAGCCGTTCGGTGACGACTACCACGAACATACCGACAAGGCGATCCTGCCGGACATCAAGTCGATGGACGGCGATGCTTACGTCAGCCTGCCGCACGAGGGCAGGATCGCCGTCGTCGATCTTGCGACCGCCGAAATCGAACGGTATATCGACACTGGCGGCGAGCCGACGAGGATCGTGCTGGTGCGGCCGCAGGGCGAGGCGCCGACGGCGGCAAGGCAATGAGTCGCCGCTGGTCCATGGTGCTGATGCTGTTCATCGGCTGTGTTGCAGGCGGACAACTCGCGTTCGCTGCCGGCGATCGTATCGACGCGGTCGCGGTCAACTACCCGCTCGCTTACTTCGCGTCGCGGATCGGCGGGGACGCGATCGACGTCCGGTTCCCGGCGCCGCCGGAGGGCGATCCGGCCAACTGGAATCCGCCGCCGCAGGAACTCGAAGCGTTACGGGATGCGGACCTGATTCTGCTCAACGGCGCGGGCTACGCGCGGTGGCCCGCGGAACTGTCGCTGTCGGCGGATCGGCTCGTGGACACATCCGCTGCGTTCGCGGACCGGTATCTCGGCGTTGACGCGGAGACGCATCGTCACGGCGCCGGCGGCGAGCACAGTCACGATCCGGAGACCGCATTCACAACGTGGCTCGATCCGCAGCTTGCCGTCCTGCAAGCGGCGGCGATTCGCGATGCGCTGAGCGCCGCTCGGCCCGCCGCGGCGACGGACTTCGCGGCGGGGTTTGAGTCGCTCGCGGCGGATCTGCACGCGCTGGACGATGAGTTCGAGCGCCTGTTCGCGGCTCTGGGCGACGGCCCGGTCGTGTTTTCGCACCCGGTCTACCAGTATCTCGAAGCGCGTTACGGCATCAACGGAATCTCGGTCCATTGGGAGCCGGAGCAGTCGCCGAGCACCGACGAGATGGTGAAACTCGCCGACCGTCTTATGGACCATCCGGCGCAGATTCTGATCTGGGAAGGGGAGCCGTTGCCGGAGACAGTCGCCGAATTGTCGACGTGGGCCGTCGACAGCGTTGTGATGAATCCTTGCGGCAACCGACCCGCGCAGGGCGACTACCTGACCGTGATGAAGGAAAACATCGCCAACCTGAGTGCGGCGATCGAAGACTGACGCTCGTCAAATCGAATCAGGGCCGCGGGCCGCGTCAGTCCGTCAGGAACATCCGGCACGCGGGGTTGTCGCTCTCGTCCGCGAACGGATAGCCGAGGTCGGTCAGGTGCTGGTCGAACTGCGCCCGTTCCGACGCCGGCACCTGCACGCCGGCGAGCACGCGGCCATAGTCCGAGCCATGATTGCGATAGTGGAATAGGCTGATGTTCCAGCGGTGGCCGATCGCTTTCAGGAAGGCGAGCAGTGCGCCGCGTCGCTCGGGAAACTCGAAGCGATACAGCCGCTCGTTCTCGATGTTGCCCGTCGCACCGCCGACCATGTGGCGTATGTGCAGCTTGGCGATCTCATTTTCGCTGAGATCGATGACGGGGTAGCCGAGTTCCTGCAGCCGCGTGATGATCTCGCCGTGTTCGTCGCGTCCCCGGGTCAGTTCGACGCCGACGAAAATTCGCGCGGTCCTGGTGTCGTGATACCGATAATTGAACTCGGTCAGATTGCGCTGGCCGATCGCCTCGCAGAACGCAACGAAGCTGCCTGGCCGCTCCGGTATCTCGACCGCCAGCAACGCTTCTCGTTGCTCGCCCAACGCCGCCCGCTCGGCGATGTGCCGCAGGCGATCGAAGTTGACGTTGGCGCCACAGTTGACGGTGACCAGCGTCTGGCCGGTAACGCCGGTGCTTTCAACATAGCGTTTGAGGCCCGCGACTGCCAGAGCGCCAGCCGGCTCGACGATCGCGCGCGTGTCCTCGAAGATATCCTGCACGGCCGCGCAGATTTCATCGTTATCGACCAGCACGATTTCGTCGACGTGTTCCCGGCAGATTCGGAACGTCTCGTCACCGACGCGTCGCACCGCGACGCCATCCGCAAATATACCGACGTCGCTGAGCGTGACCGGCTCGCCCGCATCGAGCGCCGCGGTCATGCTCGCGGAATCATTCGGCTCGACGCCGATGACGCGGGTTTCGGGCGACAGTGCCTTGATGTAGAGCGCGATGCCGGCGATCAGACCGCCGCCGCCGACCGGCACGAAGATAGCGTCGACCTTGCCTTTCTGTTGTCGATGGATCTCCATCCCGATCGTGCCCTGACCGGCAATCACCTCCGGATCGTCGAACGGATGAATGAAGACGAGATCGTCGTTCTTCGCGAGCTCCAGTGCGCGTTCGTAGGCATCGTCGTAGGTCGCGCCGTCGAGGATGACTTTGCCGCCGAGCGCCTCGACGGCTTTGACCTTGATCGTCGGCGTCGACTCGGGCATCACGACAACGGACCCGACGCCCAGTTCGCCGGCCGCCAGCGCGACGCCCTGCGCGTGATTGCCGGCCGAGGCGCAGATCACGCCGCGGGCGAGGTCGGCGGGAGGAATTTGCACGAGCTTGTTGTACGCGCCGCGCAGTTTGAACGAGAACACCGACTGCAGGTCCTCGCGCTTGAACAGAACCTCGTTGTCGAGCCTTTTCGACAGGCGGGGCGCAGCCTCCAGCGGCGTCTCGATCGCGACGTCGTAGACGCGCGCCTTCAGGATTCGATACAGGTAGTCGGAGGTCATGGCCGGTATTGTCTCACGGGGCCGCGGCCGCCGCGCAACCGGCTGTCTACTCGGGCCGCTATTCCGGTGGCGGCTGCAGCAGGTCGTCGAGCCGCCGGTCGAGCTGGTCCGTCTTGAAGCTCGGCAGCTCGTAGGTCCAGCCCGTGACGCGTGCATTGAGCGTCCGCGCTTCGTCGGCAACAGCGTCGAACGAAAGCTGCTGCGCGGAATTCGCGTCGGCCTCGTCCGCTGCGAACCGGGCAGCCAGCTCTTCGCTCGCGGCGGCGGCGAAGCGCACGGTCTTGCGGTCGTCCGTCGCGGTCAGCGTTGCGGTGACCACGAGCCCGTCGAACGTTTCGAATCGCGCCACGACGGCGGACTCCTGCGCCGCCGCGCCGTCTGCCGGCGCAACGTCGTCGATGCTCAGGTCGGATAGCACGCCGGCCATCGAGTCGAGGATCGTTGCGTACTGGAGCTCGCGATCGGGCGGCATGCCGACGACGTTGAGTTCGTCCGCGTCACGTTCGGGTCGTTCGATGCGCAGCGTGTCGCCGTCGGCGTGCGTCAGCGTCACCGAACGTATGCGCCCGGCCTCGATGTCCATCAGGTCGCGCTGGAGCCAGTCGACGGTCGCGTCGCCGAGATCGAGGTCCGCCGCAATCAGGAACGACTGGTCCGCGCCGGGGCGCCGCGCATACGCCATCTTGCCGCGCACGCCGGTCGTGCCGATGATCAGCTCGAACG
>JBPCXI010000065.1:0-8020 GCA_051008895.1 Gammaproteobacteria bacterium
ATCGGCCAAAGCCGGATCGCGTAGTACGGTGGTTCGTCGAACGCGCCGCCCGCCGCCGCGAATTCCGCGGCCGATGCCGTAACCGCGGCCGGCGGTAGCCCGGCTGCCACCGCGAGAGCGGCGGGTGAATCGGCTGTCGCGACCGCGCCGGGATTGCCGAGGACATCGCTGGCTATCGTGTCGCGATTCAGCCATTCGGCGCCGCGAATGCGCAGGCGTTTTCGTCCGCGGGCGTCGAATACCATCCAGAACGACTGCTCGTCGAGGGCGAGTACCGCCGCTTTTTTCACTTTGTCGTTCGCGGCTTCGTCGACGAACCTGCGACCCGCTGCGTCGAGCCACAGCGACGCCGGATTCATCACCAGCAGACCGCGCGACGGGTCGCGCGGGTTCGGCATGCCCCGGACGAACGTAACCTGGCGGTCGAGGCGTGCAACCGAGGCGTCGACCGATTTCCCGAGCTTGATGCCGTCGCCGACCGCGAAATGACCCGCGCCCAGCAGGATCCGCTCGGGTTCTGCGACGCCATTCGGCCAGTGACGGCGCACGAAGTCCAGGTCGCCCTGGAAGCCGCCGGTGGCAAGCACCACGGCGGCCGCTTCGACGATCTGTATCGCGCCGCTGCGTTCATTCTCGAAGCGCACGGCGAACGTGCCGGCTTCGCCCCGGCGCAAGTCATCCACCCGGGCATTCAGCGCCCAGCGTATGTTGTCGCGCTGCAGAGCCTCGCGCAGCATCGGCACGATCACGTTGACCGCGGTGCCGCCAGCAAAGTGAAAGCGGGGTATGGTGTCCTCGGGCGTGTCCAGCAGGATACTGAAGCGCACGCCGAACGCGGCGAGCCAGTCGTGGATATCAGTTCGCGAACGTTCGACGAAGGTGCGCACCCAGGCCGCGTTAGCGTCCTCGCCCCAGGCCATCAGGTCACCGAACGCCAGATCCGGCGAGTCCTTATGTCCTTTCGCTCGTTGCAGGGGTGTATCGACGAGCGCGAATCCCCCGGCCTGGACCGCATGGCCGCCGGCCACGGACGAGCGCTCAATGACGATAACGTTCGCGCCGGCGCTGCTCGCTTCGAGCGCCGCCGCAATGCCGGCGATTCCGGCCCCGACGACGACGACGTCGGCGTCGGTCCGCGTGTCGTCGTTCTGACAGGACGCGACGACCATTGCTGCGCACAGCAGGGCCGCCGAACGCCGCCGGTTATGGTTGCGGCGCGTCAACCGAATCCTGCGGTGGCGAATCCTGCGGTGGCGGTGCCTGCGGCGGCGGTGCCTGCGGCGGCGGTTCTTCCACCTCGGGTGGATATGCCGGGAACGTCGCGCGGATGTCCTCCGGCGTCGACGGTGGTTCCGGCTGTAATGAATACTCGGGCGCGTTCGCCGGCACCGTGTCGTCGGGCACGTCAGGCGGCATCGGCGCGCCCTCCGGCGCGTCCGCTTCCTGCAGGACGTCGGCTCCGAGGTCGGCGTCGCGGTTGACGGGCGGCCTGGGCCGCGCCTCAATTGCGCGCTGCCGCCGTTGTTTGTTCAACTCGTCGATCCCGCGAATCACGCCGTTCACGATGTAGGCGTTGTCCCAGCCGGGTCGCAGCGGTTGCGGGCCGAGCGCCGGGCCGAGTCTGACGATGACGAGTTCGCGCGACGGTACGACATAGACGCGTTGCGCGCCGCGGCCGGAGAAAAAATAGACATCGGGTGCGAGGAAGGGCTCCGACCGCGAGTAGGCGCCACCGGCAGATACTACCTCGGCACGCGGGTTCACCTCCTCCTCGAACGCCAGCCAGGTCTGCAGGCCGTACCATTTCGACACCGGTGACTGCGTGACCATCTCGTCTATCCATCGACCGGAGACGATTTGCGTGCCATTGATCTGGCCGCGATTCATCATTAACAAGCCGATGCGTGCCCAGTCCCGCGCCGTCGCCATCAGGCAACAGCTCGTGAATGCGTTGCCGAATTCGCTGTCGACCCAGACACGGGCGTCGTCACCGCCGATGTGCTTCCACAGGTATTTCTCGAGCAACTCCGAGTAACGTTTGCCCGTCGCATTTTCGAGCACGGTACCCAGAAGTTCGGAATTGATGTTGTTGTAGTCGAAACGGCTGCCCGGCGCCCAGTCGGCCATCGGCGTGCGCAGCACGACTGTCTGTGTATTACCCGAATACAGCCACTTGAAGTCGTCGGTGAACGGGTTGAGGGTGAACTCGTATTGCGCGAGGCCCGACGACATCATCATCAGTTCACGTAGCGAAATGTCTCCGCGCGGATCGTCTTCCCACTGCGGTATGTAGCGCGCAACGGGGTCTTCGGCCGAGCCGATCTTGCCGTCCTCAATCGCCGCGCCGACCAGCAGCGCCAGCAACGACTTGTGCATCGACTGCGACTGGGTGAGGCTGGCGGCGTCCCAGCCGTCGCCGTACCATTCGGTTTGAATTCGCCCGCGGTGGATGACAATGAGCGCATGCGAGTCGAAACGGGCGGCGAAGTCTTCCGCGGCGTCCAGCGCCAGGTCTGTGACCGTGCGCCGGTCTGCCGACGCAGTCGGTATGTCGAAGGAGCCGTCGCCGGCAACGACTTCGTTCGGGCGCAACAGACGCGGCTCGCTACCGGCCAGCTGCAGGAAGGTATTCGTATATCGCCGCCAGAGCCACGGGTCCTGAAAGTACAGAGACATCAGCCCGACGAGCAGCAGGATTACGATCAGGAGCAGAACCCGGAACCGCGCCATCACGAATACCTCATGTCAGATTCCCGGGGCCAGTATCGCGGGGTACGGCACAAAAAAAAAGGGGTGCGAGCACCCCGTTTGGCTCGATCTTTCGGCAACCGTCAGAAATTGATGCGCGCTGTGGCATAGACCTCGCGCGGTGGCAGCACGGTGCGGATGTTGGCGGCGAAGTCGGCGACGATGCCCGACACGTTGTCGTCGTCGTCGACGAGGTTTCTGCCCTCGATGACGAACTGCCACATACCATCCGGCTGGCCGATGCCAACGAATCCATTCAGCCGCGTATAGCTCTTGATCTCGAGCGTATTCGTCGCCTCGGCGTAATAGCTGTCCGTATAGTTGATGTCACCGCCGAGGAACACTTCGATCGCCGAGCTGACGGGGACCGTGAAATCGAAGCCGGTACGGGCCGAGAATCTCGGCGTGGACGGCAGGTCCGTCGCGCCGGCGGCGGCCGCGCCGGACGCCGGGTTGATCGAGCCGTAGCTGCTCTCCATAAAGCCGCCGTTCAGGAAGATGTTGAGATTCTCGGTAGGCACCCAGCGTGAATCGAGCTCGATGCCCCAGACGTCGGCGTCACCGATATTCGACGTCGGGAACGTAACGCCGACCTGCGTGCCCATGGGATCGAATACCGGGGTGATCAGAGTCTGCTGAATCGAGTCGTACTGCGCTAAGAACACCGCCGCGTCGACGACGATGGTATCCGCGATCGTGCCCTTGTAGCCGAACTCGTACGACCAGACGTCCTGCGGGTCGTACGCCGTGTCGGAGCACTGCAGGTTGCCGAAACACAGTGTCTGGAAGCCGCCGGCCTGGAAGCCGCGCGCCGCACTCGCATATAGCAGCACATTGTCGCCAAGGTTGTAGTTGAGACTCAGGCGCGGCGTGAATTCATCGTAGTTTTTCTCGAGCTCTGTTTCGAAGCCGGTGCTCGTCGGCGTACAGCTGCCGGTGCCACTGCCGGACGTCAGGCCCTCGCAGGTGAGCTGGAAGTCTTTCGATTCGTCGGTAAAGCGGACACCTGCGGTCAGTGACCAGCGGTCAGTGAAACTCCACGTGCCTTCGACGAACAGCGAGTAGCTTTCAGTCTCGGTCTGCGTGTTTTCGGCGAAGTTGAAAAACGGGTTCAGCAGGCCCGTATAGCGCTGCACGCCGTCCTCGTTCAGGTAGAAAAAGCCGACGATCCAGTCGAGCCGGTCGTCATACGCGCTGCCGAGGAGGTGGAACTCCTGGCTGACTTGCTCGACGTTCGAATCCGAGTTGATCAGCAGGCCGGGCGTGCCCGGCGTTGCCTGAAAGGTGGGGGGTGCAGGAAAGCCGCCACCGGCGATGTCGAAGCCGAACAGGTCGTCGATATCGCTGTAGGCCGTGATCGAGCGCAATTGCGTGCGGCCGAAGTCGTAGGTCAGATCCAGCGACATGCCCGACTGCTCGGTCTCGCCGACGTTCTGGCGGCCGTTCGGAGAATTCGGGTTCGCCGGCGAGTAGTTGTCATAGAAGCCGCCGAGCGGCTGTCCTTCGGCCGCTTGCGCCGCTGTCGTCGGCGGAATCGGGAACGGCGCATACGGCACGCCGTTGTAGCCGTCATTCTTCGCGTCGACGTAGAAGGCACTCAGCGTGACGTCGAGGCTCTCGAGCCCGTACCAGCGCAGCTTGCCGCGGACGACCGTGTTCTCCCACCTGCCCGGGTTGATGCCCTCTATCGAGTTCGTGTGTATGCCCTTGTCGCGCTTGCTAAAACCGGCCGCGATCGAGCCTGCCAGTGCGTCGTCGATGAGCGCACCACCGCCGCTGCCGGAGACTTTCCACGTGTCGTAGCTGCCGACGCTGCCGAGCAGGTTGACCCACTCGTTGTCGTCGCCGGGCGTGCGCGTGATGATCTTGATCGCACCGGCCATCGTGTTGCGACCGTAGAGCGTCGCCTGCGGTCCGCGCAGCACCTCGATGCGTTCGACGTCGAGCAGATCGAGGTTTGCCGTCGCGAGTCGGCCGCGATAGACGTCGTCCTCGTAAATGCCGACCGGCGACTCCGACGTAATGAAACCGGTGTTTTGCACACTCGCGCCGCGCGCATGCAGTTGCATCGCCGCGCCATTGGCGGTCACTGTGTAGGTCTGCAGGTTCGGCACGATCGCGCCGATATCTTTGACCTCGATGACCTGCAGCTTCTCGATTTGCTCGGCGCTGATCGCGGTGATGGCCAGCGGAACGTCCTGGATATTGGCGGACCGGCGGGACGCCTCGACGACGACCTCTTCCCGGGCGGCGGCCGTATCGATCAGCATGGCCGTCGTTACCGTCGCCAGTGCGAACAGAAAACGATTCGTCATCTTGATTTCCCCATATGCATTCGGAGCGCCGTCCGAATCTCCCTGATGCGTGCCGCTTAAACGCGAACAAGCGACTATTCAATGCGTTGTCCGCGTAACCCTGTCGCAGCAAAGCGGCGCAATAGTAGCAGCAAACGTAGGCTGAGGCAGCCTCGTGTGGCGACGGCGCAACAACATACGCCGCCGCTGGGCTTGGCGATCCGCGGCCGGGGGCGATTCACGGCCGGGGGCGATCCGCGGCCGGGGGCGATCCGCGGCCGGGGGCGATTCACGGCGGGGGGCGTTTGATCGCCCGCAGGCCTCAGTCGACGAGTTCGACGGTAATCCGGCGATCTTCGTCGAGGTCGGAGACTTTGACCTCGACGCCCATGTCGCGGGCGTAGCCCTCGAGGCGGGGCTTCGTCCAGTGCTCATGGATCTCTTCTTCGGTCAGATCGAACTGCCCGATGCGGCCCGATGCCTCGAGTACCGTCTTCCACGGGGATGTCCAGCTGCGCGAGTTGCCCTGGCCGTCGCTGTCGAGCGCGAGCGCATAGTGGCAAGCGGTGCGGTCGAACAAGCCGACCAGCGCGATCTCCTTCTGACCGGTTTTCTCGATGATCTGCTTCATGCGCTTGTTGATCGGCAGCATCGTTTTGACGTCATGGTCGACGTATTCCTTGAGCATGCCGTGGTTCTTCGCGAACTGAATCGCCATCAGGTGGGCTTTGACGAGCGGGTCGTTCATCTCGTGCGCGTAGCCGGCATGATTGCTCAGCATCTTCAGCACCACGTTGATCGACTGGCCGAGTTCCTTCTCGTAGCCTTCGAAACCGCTCAACGTCTTGTAGTTGTTGACTACATTGGATTTTTTCGGCGCGTGTGGCGCGACTTCCGCAACTGGCTCTGCCATTTTTATGTCCTCGTATTCTGTCGATGCCGTCCGATGGGTCGGGCGAATACCATTCTATATAGAGCATTCGCATGCCGTGCGGCAAGATGCCGGCCCGATCGGTCGGCAATTGTTCACCGTGCGGCGCGACGGTCGGTTTCCGGTCTGCGAACGCTACCTGCAGGCCTTGCGGGACGGCGGTTGCAGCCCGGCGGGTTCGATGACACCATTAGCCGTCTGGACGCGAATAAGTAAAACGACCGCGACTTCCGCAGACCAGCACTCTTGCCACCAGCCCGCCGGGACGGTGACGGCGCGTCAGGGGTCGCAGCATCAAGAGGGGAGAGTCATGGCTGACAAAGCCGACCAGAACTATGCAGGCGTTTGGGACAGTCGCCTGGGCTTCGGCAAGAAGTCCGCGATCATCGTCATCGACCTGCTGCAAGGCTACACGACCGAGGGATCCGCGTTGTTTGCACCCGGCGTCGTCGAATGCGTGAAGGAGATGCCGGAATTCCTGGCGCTGGCGCGCGACAAGGGCGTGCCGATCATTCACACGCGCGTGCTGTATACGACGCCTAACTACGAGGATGGCGGCGTCTGGATCAAGAAAGCGCCGGTGCTCAGAGACCTCGTTGAAGGCAACCCGTATGCGGAATTCTGCGCGGGCGTCGAGCCGCACGCAGGCGAGCCCGTTATCGTCAAGCAATACGCCAGCGCGTTTTTCGGCACGTCGTTGGTCGCGACATTGAACGGCCTTGGTGTGGACACGCTAATTATTACCGGGTGCACGACGTCCGGCTGCATCCGGGCAACGGCCGTCGACGCGGTTCAGCATGGTTTCCGACCGATCTGTCCGCGCGAACTCATCGGCGATCGCCACGAGGGTCCGCACGAGGCGAACCTGTTCGACATCAATGCCAAGTATGGCGATGTAATAACGAAGGCAGAAATCATGGAGTATCTGAGCGGCCTCTGAATTCATGCCGATGACTAAAATCAGTTACTTTTTGCGACCAATAATCAAGAATAACGACAGCAGAGGTGTCTCATGTCTGAACTGACTCAATCTCAACACTACGACTTCGTGCCGATCATCGATCGCGAACCGTTCAAGTTGCCCGAGGGCAAGCGCGTAGCGGTCATGCCGTACATCAACATTGAGCACTTCCCGGCTGCGATCAAGGGTACGCCGCTGATTCCCGGCACCGCGATATTCAGCCCGGACCCGCTGAACTACGGTTGGCGCGACTACGGTAATCGCGTCGGCCTGTGGCGCATGATGGACCTGATGGACGCGTGCGGAATGCGCGGCACGGTGTGTCTGAACGGCGAAATCATCCGCGAGTATCCGCGAATCATCGAGGAAGGCGAAAAGCGCAACTGGGCCTGGATCGGCCACGGCATCAACAATGCTCCGGCGAACTTCATCGGTAACGTCACGGATCCAAACACGGGCGAGATCGTGCACCGACTCGACGAATCACGCGAGCGCGAGATTCTCGAGGAAACACTCAACTCGATGAAAGAAGCCTTCGGTCGTCAGACGAAGGGCTGGCTGTCGCCGTTCCTGACCCACACCGACAACACGCCGCGGCTGCTCGAGGAGTACGGTGTCGAGTATCTGTGTGATTACACCGCGGACGATCATCCGTTCCGGTTTAATACACCGAAGAACAACCTGATCGCCGTGCCGTACACGGTCGAGATCAACGACATTCCGGCATTTCTGAATCTCGGCGTTTCTTCCGAAGCGTTCGGCGACATGATCATCGATCAGTTCGACGTGCTGTACGAGGAAGGCGCGACCAACGCGCGCTGCATGCCGATCTGCCTGCACACGTTCCACGTCGGGCAGCCGAACAAGTTCAAGCACCTGAAGCGTGCATTCGAATACATTGCCAAGCATGACGACGTCTGGCTCACGACCGGCGACGAAGTCAACGATTGGTACCGCGAACAATATATGTGATTACGGAGGCTAATAGCTCATGCCTAAAACTGTACAAGATGCGTCGCCGCCCCGTTCTGATGGGGCTAAAAAGTGGCTCAAGACTGAAATCGCGGCGCAGAAAAAGCGTCATGC
>JBPCXI010000066.1:0-4574 GCA_051008895.1 Gammaproteobacteria bacterium
GCCTCGAATGCCGGCGCCGGCTCCGTTGCTGAGGACGCATCGACGGCATTTACGAATGCCGCTGGCATCATGCAGCTGGAACAGAGTGAGTGGATGGTCGCCGGGATCGGCATCTACTCGAGCATCGAGTTCGAGCAGCAGCCCGGGACGACGGTCGCCGGCAACAACGGTGGCGACGCGGGAGGTTTTGCTCCTGGCGCCTCATTGTTTTACGCGAATCCATTCAACGAGAAGTTTGGCTTCAGCTTCGCATTCAACGCGCTGTCCGGTGCGGTGATGGAGTACGACGCGGGCTTCGTCGGGCGTTACTGGGCCGAGAGGGTGGACCTGCTGGTGGCTTCTGCGATGCCGTCCGTTGCGTGGCGAGTCAACGACCAGTGGAGCGTGTCGCTCGGTCTGCCGATAGCGTTCGGGAAACTCGAGATGGATGTGGCGATTCCGCCGTTAATGGGGGCGGGGCCCGATGGCAGGGCTCAGATCAAGAACGGCAAGGACTACGTCTTCAATGTTAGCCTGGGCGCGCTCTGGGAACTGAACGATCGCGTGCGACTGGGCCTGACTTACTTCGGCGAACTCGATTTCGAATTTGACAGCGACCTCGAGATTACCTTGCCGCCCGGCGGCGGCACGACACTGCCACAGGTTTCGGCCGACATTTCGATACCGCTCGTGCAGACGTTGCGGCTGTCGGGTTCTTCCGACATCGGCGACCATCTGACTATGCTGGCGACCGTGGCCTGGGAAGACTGGAGCGCTTTCGACAGTGTTTTCATCACCACTTCCGCCGGGCCCGCCGGAGCGCTGCCGCGCGACTGGGACGACACCTGGCATTTCGCTCTCGGCCTGCGTTGGCGCACCGGCGGGCCGTGGATATTTCATACCGGGTTCGCGTATGACACGGATCCGACCGACGCCTCGAAGCGCACCGCCGACATGCCGATCGATCGTCAGATCCGCCTGTCCGGCGGCGCCAATTACACGTTCGCCGGCGGCAGCAGCCTCGGCGGCGTGCTGACGTTTGCCGACTACGGTGACGCCGCGATCAACAACGGCGGTAGCTGGGGCCAGGTGGTCGGCGACTACAAGACCAATCGCTTATTGTTCATGGGCATCAACTACGCCTGGTGACGTGAAATCCGGCGACCAGCATGCACCGCCATGCCTGGACTCACGCTTACGCTGCCAGATTCCTGCGCGCCGCACCCGAGTTTGAGCGCACGCTCGTCGACGACGGCGTCATCCTGCTCAAATACTAGGTCAGCAGCGACGAACAGCTGGAACGGTTCGAGAGCCGCATTGCCGAGCTGACGATGCAGGGCCGAAGGGACGTGCCCGAGCGCTTCTGACCGCCACCGGCCGCGCGCACCGCGTGGCTCAAATCGCATATCGGCCCCGCGGGGTGTCGACTAGCATTCCAGCTGTGTCGGCTAAACGACGATGGAAATATCGTGAAACCCCGAACCCGGTCAATCACTTCTTCTTTGCCGCAGTGCATCGTGCTCGCGGCGGCGCTGGCCGCTGCTGTGAAAACACGATCAGGGTTCCTGCCGGCAGCGCTCTTTGCGATGGTTTTCTTGCCATTCGGGCAGGACGTTCGCGCGGACGCGATCGTCCGCTCGCAGGCGATGTTCGCGGACACGATCGCGGAGATCTACGCGGAGGAAGACGCGGTCATCGTCGATCTCGAGATCGGCCTCGGCGATCTGCCGGCGTTCCGGAATCTCATGCCCGACGCGATATATGCGGAGATGGGCTACGAGCCCGAGCCGCTAGCCGACCGACTGGCGCGTTTCTTCCACGACGACCTGTTAGTCCTGCCCGATGCCGGCGATCCGCTGAGCGGCGGGATCGCGGCGATCGGCCCGGAGACGCGTGTGCAGCGAGACCCGATTACCGGCGAGCCGATCGCTGCGGAGGATGGCGAAGAGGAGACCGTCGTCCGGGCGCGGCTGGTGTATGCGCTCAAAGAGCAGCCGGCGTCGCTGACGCTGGGCCTCGGCGGGCAGACAGCCGGCGCGAACGTCGGCTTCGTGTTCTATCACAAGGCCGTTGCCGTAAACGACTTCCGCTATCTGAGCCCGGCGCAGACTGTAACGCTGGACTGGGAGGACCCATGGTACTCGGCGTTCGAGACCCGCGCGCTGCGGCGGCAGAACTTCGCGCCGATGAGCGGGTTCATCTATGTCGAGCCATACGAGGTGCGCAAGGAGATTATCGCCAGGCCGAAGGACCTGCAGGACTGGGTCGACCTCGGTCTCGAGGGCCGCGACACGATCCCGATCGAGATTCAGGAAGAGCTGAAACGCCGTGTCGGCGAATTCCTGCGTGAGCGTCACGCGGTGGTGATCGACGGTGAGGTCGTCGAGCCCGAACTCGCGAGAATCAACTTTCTCGAACGCACGCTCAATACGAGCCGCGTCATCGACCCGCCGCAGGACCTCGACATCGACGCCGCGATCCTCGGCGCGATCTTCGTGTATCCGACCGTCGAGCCGCTGCCGCAGTCGGTGACTATGGACTGGGATACGTTCAATGACCGGATCGCGTTGGTGCCGGCGTCGACCGTCGATCAAGCCGGCCCGCTGCCGACATACCTCGAGCCGGACTTCGCGGTGCTCGAGTGGAAGAATTTTCTGAAGAACCCGCAACTGCCGTCGCTGCAGGCGATCCTGCCGCCGCCGAACGCGCTCGAAAACGCAAATTTATACCTGCGCTGGCTTTTGTCCGCCGCGCTGTTGTGGGCGATCTGGCGCATGTCGTACCGCCTTCGCACCGGCACGGGAATCGGCGAGGCCGCAATGCTGACCGCGCTATTGGCCGTCGTCACGGCCGGCAGTTTCTGGTTCGCACGAATCGCGACGTTAACCGACGAGCGTTCGACCGAGATCGTCGCCGGGTTGCTGCACAACGTCTATCGCGCGTTCGATTTCCGCCAGGACGAGCAGATCTATGACGTGCTCGAAAAGAGCGTCGACGGCGATTTGCTGGCGCAAATCTACCTCGAGACGCGCCGCGGTCTCGAACTCGAAAAACAGGGCGGCGCGCGGGCCAAGGTCAAGGACATCGAGATGATTGATCTCGCGACGCGCGCCAGCAACGACGGCGGCTTCATCGCGGCCGCTACCTGGAACGTCGCCGGCTCGGTCGGCCACTGGGGGCACGTGCACGAGCGTCGCAACCAGTACCAGGCGGAGCTGACGATCCGGGCGGTCGACGACGCGTGGAAGCTCGTCGATCTCGAAATTCTGACTGAGCGCAGGCTTTGAGCAGTAGCACTGCGTAACGATTCCGAGGAGAACGGCAATGAGCATGAAGATCTATCGCGGCCTGGTGGCGATCAGTTTCGCATTCCTGGCAGCGAAAATCGCGGTCGCCCAGGGCCCGTCCGAGTCGGGTTTTTTCGACGACTACTCGAATTTGCGCCCCGCGGAACAAGACTGGGTTAGCTACGCATTTATGGCCGACAATTTCAGGGAGAAAATCGCGGGTGCGCGTGCTCTGGTCATACCGCAGCCGGAGATATTTCTCGCGGACGACTCCAAGTACAAGGGCATGAAGCCCGACGATATGGCGATCATCTCGGACACGATGCGCGCGTTGCTCGTGGATGAGTTTAGCGACAACTATCAGATTACTAATTCCGCGGGCCCGAATACGCTCGTTATTCGTATGGGCTTCTCGAATCTGTATCTGAAAAAGAAGGGCCGGATGCTGATCGGCTACGTGCCGGTCGCGTTCGTCGCTACGACGGCGAAGCGCCAGCTATTGAACGACTTTACCGACAACATACTGCTGACCCAGGCCGCCTGGGAGGCTGAACTGCTCGATGCCGAGACCGGCGAGGTACTTGGTCAGTTGATATTGGAACTCGGCGACCGCGGCAGCAAGAAGCAATTCACGTCCTGGGACGAGCTCGCGACCGCGCTGCAGGTCGGGGCGAAGCGCTTCCGCTGTCGCTTCGACAATGCCACCGTTCCGGATCCCGATCGGCGCGATTGCTTTGAGATTTCCGAAGCCGACATCGGGGCAGAGTAGCGCAGCTGTGTGAGGCCGCGCGAACCACATTCTGTTTTTGGGTATCAAATGCGGGTCGTAACCCGGATCGAGGAAAATATGAGAGTTCTGTTACGACGAATCATAGGCGCGGGATTGCTGATTGCCGCAAGCGTCGGCGCGAACGCGGCGACGATGGAGGAATGCCTGCTCGAGGCGCTGCAGACGGCCGACGCGGACGCGACCGTCGGCAGCCTGCAGCAACGTTGCAGCCAGGCTACGCCGGCACCGGCCGCGCCGGACGACGAGCCGACCGTGTTCGACCGGCGGATCGCGTCGGAGTACGACGCGATGGACCGGGACTACATCCTGCAGCTGCATAATCCGAACTACATCCTGCTGTTCACCTATAACGACAAGGTCAATCGCGAGCCGTGGATTCCGATCGGCACGCCCGAGCAGGTGGCGGCGATCAGTGAGGAGGAAATGGTCTTTCAAATCAGCGGCAAGATGCCGTTATGGCGCAACATGTTCTCGAAGAACATGGACCTGTACTTCGGCTACACGCAGAAGAACTGGTG